>JAFECH010000362.1 GCA_018242255.1 Pseudomonadota bacterium
GGAATGATTTGCGTTCGCTGCGCGACAAGGCGCTCGTTCTTCTGGGCTTCTTCAGCGCACTGCGCCGATCGGAGATTGTTTCGCTCGAACTCGACGGCCGCTCGACGTTTACGATTACGGATCGCGGTGTTCTCCTGAAACTGTCGGCGACCAAGGCATCACTTAAAACTGAAGACGTTGCCATTCCTCGCAGAAACGACGAACTCTGTCCCGTCGCTGCGCTCGAAAGCTATCTCAGCGCTTCCGGCATCACATCGGGGCCGGTGTTTCGTGCGGTCAGCAAGTCCGGCCGCATCCTCGACCGCGGACTCGATGCGACCAGCGTACGCCACATCCTCGGCCATCGCCTACTAGGCATTGGCGTTGAACCTTCGAAGTTCTCGCCGCACTCGCTACGCGCCGGGTTCATCACCGCCGCCGAAAAAGCCAACGTACCGGATCACCTGATCCAGCGGACAAGCAGGCACAAGTCCGTTGAGGTTTTGCGATCCTACATCCGTGTTGCCGATGCGTTTGAGGAGAACGCCGGAAAGTTCATCTGAGCCTTGTAGTCTCGGCTCCTCATTGATCCAGGACCCTTGCCTACCCATATCAGCGTAATGGGGACAGATAGCAAAACCGGAATGGATACGCACTTGTGCGATGGGCTCTCGCGCGAGGATATGCTGCGCGTCCTTGGCATTGACCCCAGCGTCGTCAAATGGCCTGACCCAGTTCGCGCGCCTGATTCCGGTGACGAATTGCGATCACCGGCTGTTGAGCCCCTGAGCGATTGTGAATGGGACTTGATCGGGCCCTACCTGCCTTCGGAACCGGCGCAATCGACAGCGATGCGCAACCGCGCCTTCATCGATGCGGTTCTCATCGCGCTGACACGTGGAAGTTGGACCGATCACCGCGATCGCGGCGCCCACTCCGACGCCGTACGACGCCGATTTGGACGCTGGGCCCACCAGGGCGTTTGGCAGCGACTTGCGGCCGCCGATTTGGGGATCGGCCCTGCGCGCAAAGCCGCGTTTGCGACACTCGCGCGCCGGGCGCAAATCTTAAGCCGCTAATGCGAGCTTTCCCGCAAGGCTGTGTCCGTCCGTCCCGCAACATCGATTTGCAGGATTTCTGGCGCGTTTTCGGCGCCGCCCCGCGATTGCAAGGATCGAAGGGAGCTCACAGGTCACAGGCCAATCCCGTTTCATCAAACTCTCCGCCAAGCAGCTACGGGACAGCCGCAAGCCTATAATTAAAAACTATATGTGTCCTATGTGTTCCTGTGCGGCGGCCGCGGCACCCAAAGGGCGCCGCGGGCATGCCAGCTAGAGTTTGGACCTGCAGCGCTGGCGAATTTCGTCAGGTGTCAGGGCTGCGCAGCGCCCATTCTCGATAACGAGGATGCGCTCTCGCCAACCTTCGCCCTTGCGCCAGCCACGGTGGCGCCAGACGACGTCCCCGTCATCCTTGATGGCGAGCGCGTCCGGCGGCTGCGCCCAACCCAACTGATTCATCGTCGACGAGAGCAGAACCTGGTGGCGCTGTTCGCGATGCTGAGGATCCAGTCCAAGTGTAGAATAGAGCTCGTCTGTTGCGATAAAGCCTTCCTCGCCCTCGAGAAGGTCCATGAGTAGCTCAGTCTTGGGGTCGGTAATCAGGCGCGCCGCCTGTTCCGCATTGGCAACCGGCCAGAGCTCCTCAGGAAGCCTGATTTCGGCGCCCGCAGCCTCACGCTCGCTTGCTTCCGCCCATAACTGGTCGCGCGCGGCAGCCAAGCCATCAAGATCGATCGACGAACCATCGCCGGGGACGAAGATCGGAAGGAAGCGGCGGTTACCGGTCGGATCTTTGAGATACTTGCGATCGTTCGTCGTGCCTATCAGCACGAAAGCCCTCGGCACGGTGCTCGAATTGGCCCGGTAAGCGCCGCGCGCGGTTTCAGAGGTTCGCGAAATGAAGCTTTTGACGGCCTCAATCTCTCTGTTCGACAAGCCGTGAAGTTCGGCGACTTCTACAATCCACTTTCCGGCGGTCTTTTCGATAACTTCTTTGGACTCGAGCCCCATCTTCATGTCGTCAGTGAACCACGGTTCGCCCGCGAGCAATTTGGGAACCGATGACTTGCCCTGTCCTTGCACGCCTTCGAAGACGACCATCGTATCGAATTTTATTCCCGGATGTCGCACACGGCGGACTGCGCCAATCATCAAAATGCGTCCAACCGCCCGGGTATAAGGCGAATCGGCAACGCCGCAGTAGTCGGTCAACCACGTGTCCAACCGGTCAATCCCATCCCACTTCAGGGGATTAAGATACATCAGGACCGGATGGATCTTGCGCTGCTGCGCAATGTAGAAAATCCAGTCCTTGAAGGACTCTTTTGCGATCTCGAGGCCGAGGATCTCGAGTGTGATGCGAATATCGCGAACGGCTTCTTCGTCGAGTTCGAATGCACCCGGCACGCCGCGAACCATGAAACGGCGCGCGAAGCAGTCGTAGACGACGTCGACGCCGGCCCACTTCACGAAATACATGAGGTTGGCGATGTCAGCGTGAGGCGCTCCCTGGCTGCTGGCGCGGGGCCACTTCAAAGGCTTGGACGCCGTCAGCGTTCTGCATTTTTCAAGAAGTGAGCGAGGGCCTTGCGGATCGCTGCCGATTTGGCCGCCCTCGAAGATGATGAGATCGTCGTTTTTATCAAGCATGTGATTTTTGCCTTCGGTAAGAGAATGATCAAATGAGGTTGGAGAGGATGCTGAGACGGTCAAATACGGCGCGGTCGAAACCGTATTCGCGCGCGATGTGCCAGAACGAGCCCATCGTGACGCCGCCTGAGATTCCGGCGCGACCGTCGGCCCAGACCCGATCGAACGCCGCTGCGCTGTAAAGCTGGGGATCTGTCTGAGACCAAGCCTCGATAAGATCCCGCGCCTCATCTTCAAGATCGGTCTCTTCAAAGGCGGATTTGACGGCCCAGATAATTGTGCGCCACTCGCGGTAGTCGCAGCTCGCCGGGATGACATTAAGCGCCGCCCGAATTTCATCGAGGCCCGCACCGGGATTGAGATTCCGAGCCGAAAATGCTTCACGCCGTTTTTCTTCCAAGACTTCTGCCGTGGCGGCGATCAACAAAAGTTTTGCGGGGTCGAGGGCCGCGCCGTCCACATATCGCCATTCATAGGTATGTCGCCGATCGGGATGCACGCTTGGAAGATAACTTGCGTGCGGAAGATCAGAACACGCCGGATCAATTTCAATCTCTAGTTCCTGGGCATAACCCAGATAGGCACGTCGCCAACGGATAGAGCGTTGCTGTGCATCCATGTGCTGCCAGTTCGTCACCCCATCTGCACCAAAGGGCGACGACAGGAAAATGATGATGCGGTAGCGGTAGAGCGGCTCATGCTTTAACTCGATGCAAACTTCATCACCGAGCATGCGATCACGCGAGACGATCGCAATGGTCGAGAGATCGGCCTTGAGACCGCCCCCGCCTTTCATTTCCTTGTTTGTGGCAAAAGCGATAATTTCCGCTTGGGAGACGTCATCTAAGCGGCGGCCATAAAAGCCTTCGACAGCCTTAACCCGAATAAACGTGACACCGGCAGGATTATGGCTATGGGTCGTCGTGACGAGCGCCTTGACGCCCGCCGTCTCGAGTTTGTCGAGGAGGTCAGGCATTTTCTGCCGATTGTTCTCAACATCGTAGACCAGGGCAGTGATCGATTTGACATTTTTATTCAAGCGTCGCGCGACGATACGGTCTTCCCTGCGCCCAAAGATCGTACCATCCTCGACAAAGACTACACCTGGCTTACCGTCGAGATCGGCACAGCAAGCCACCGGACCATCCTTCCGTGGCGACACTCGCGGCTGAGCTGCGAAATCCCGAAGAACATCTTCCGTAACGATGTTCTGATAGTACTCTACGTGTCCTATGCCGGACCGTGAGTAGATAATGAAGAACTTGGGGCAAGCGCTTTGCGGCGCGAAAGTGTTAATCGACATTTTTCACGTCCTCTTGATCGCGCTTATCGCTCGCGCTTTCGACAGCGTCGCTAGCGATATTTCCTCGGCTGCTTTGGAGAGTGGGAAGCAGCGACGCAGACCGATCGTCCCGTGCGATATTCGTCGGCCTTGTCGCCAACCCGTGCTGCTGCAGGGCGGCTAGTGCATCCTCGCTGAGGCGGTGCCGTATTTTCCTCCCTTCGGGGCAGACGCGCCCTCCATAGAAGCGTTTGCACACTTCGATGGAGATGGATTGGAGGACGTGGAGCTTTATGCCGTGCTTCTCGGCTAGCTCTTTCAGCGCCGCTTCGTGCCTGTGTGCGAAGGGGTAGCTGAAATGCAAGGTGTATGTTGGCCGCCCGTCGGTGTGCGGTTTCTCGGGCGCGCTCAGAACAATGTGAGGTTCAACAGGGCGAGCGACAGGGAGTTCGTACCAGGGGCCGATCCGCTCCGTGTTGTCATTACCGTCGAGTATTACTGCGAAGTGATGATAGCTCAATCGAATGTTCGGTTTAACCATTTGTCTTCTCCTGGCCCTTGATTGGGCACTGAGAGACAATCGCCGATCAAGCGACGGACAAACATTGTCGGTTAAAGGAACCGCTTATCCAACAGAGGGGTCAGATCGGTTTGCGGTCGTTGCGCCAGAAAGTTCTGTTGCGTCTCTCGAGCTTGCCTATGAAGCCTGCGCACTTCGTCTATCGAATATGCAGATGGTCTTTCCAGACTAAGCTGTTCTGCGATCTCCCGCCAAGATGGCGTAAGTGGGCTTTCAGTGTCTCGCGCATCGAGTAGCCTCAAGTAGATCGGATAGTTCAAATTCCTCAGGCGCATCTCTGCCCGATTACGATCCCAGCTCTTTTCTGCTAAGTCATTAGCAATGAACCGTTCGATCGCGGCAAACTGCGGCTTTAAGGGTTGCCGTGCGTCAATTGTTGCCATCAGCACACCTGGCTCTGCGAATTTTTCTTTATAATCTACGGAATGAAGATCGTTGTAATAGAGTTCCGCAACGGAAATCTCATCGATTTCGTCTTCTGACGGATCCTGGTCGATAAAATACAGCAGATTCTTTCTTGTCCATTTTATACCATCGCCCATTTGCTTCGCGCTCAGGCGAGGATCGATAAGATCAATCAGGTCGAAATACTCTTTAATGCCGGGCGAACTGCAACCTGTTACCTCAAACATGATCTCCGCGTCAGGCTCATGAGCCGCTTCCCAGTACTGACGGTAGCTCGTAGATCGACGAACAAATTCCCAACGCCACCCGTTGATATCGAGATCATCGACTGATGGGTAAGCCCTTTTGTCAACCCAATTCTCGATCCGGTATCGGTTGCCGGCAGGATCGCTCCCTTGCGCGTATACGCGCCGACCGTACAGCCCATACTTGTCGTAATAAAAGAGATCGCTGGTCATGAGATTTCCTAATTCGAACGCGAACGCTGTTGCTGCTGTCTGTAATTATAGGTTTTATCAATTCGTAAACACGGTAACAGGAATTCCATAATATATGCTGTATCTGGCATTTCCGAGTTGACGGGAATCGCGCTCTGATTTCGAGTAGATTGTAGGTCAGAGCGCATTATCGTTTTTGGACGAATACACACGACGGCAATCGGCGAACCTCATGCCGTCGGTGCAGCATTGTGCAGTTGAAGGGCAAGCAAGTTCCGATCGAACTTGAAGAACGCAACGGGTCTGGTGATCCGGTGCGACCTCCGCTCTCCCATTGAACCAAAATCAGCGGCTTAGCCGATGCGTTGATGCATTTCGGCAAGCTTTGATACGGCAACCGATGGGCCAGATAGCGGCCTTTCAAATCTTGATATTTTCGGGCTGCCCCACCGCGTGCCAATAGTCGTCGGGCTCCTCGCTCAGAGTATAGGGAGGAACCTCTCGACAGATCTGAAGCAGCCATTCCGGATCAAGTCCGTGCTTGCCAGCCTCGCGTTCAATTGCCTCGCGATGGGTCGGCACGAACGGCGCGGTGAAATGGAAGAACATCATCCCTTCTTCCCGTTCTGAACGCCCATAGGGACGAACTAAGCTGATCTGGAACTCCACCGGGTCGGGAACCTTGAGGTAAAAAACTTCAAAGCCGTTATACAGAACTAAAGCAGTATCCTCGTTGTCTCGTCTGCCATGCAGGCAGAAGTAATCATGTCCTTCCTCAGTGTTTTCCTCATAGGGCGTATTTTCATCGAACTCAGACATATCATGTTCTCCAGACCCGTGATTGGGTGTCCGCAAAACATCGCTCAACGGGCGTCAGTTACCCATTGTCGTTTAAGGAAAACCACTATCCGACATGTCGGTTAGAAAAATTTGCCAGTTTTGAGTTCTGAAATCCATTCGTGGAAGGGCGCCGAATTCATAGCCAGGCTTGTGACATCCCGCCTGGTGATGCGATGTCGGCATGTTGCAGATGGAACATTCCCCTGACGCTACTCTGAACTTTGCGGAGCCTTGTGCTTGCCCAACCGCCGCTTCCTATCCTCTATAGTCACGACGAGCGGGAAGATTTATTTGGGTAGCATCTCGTTTTTTCGCGCGGGGCCTGACGGCGAAGAGTTCCGCCGGCAGTCGGGTAGCGACTAGTTCGATATCGGAATACCGGACCGCGCGCGTGCCGTCGGCAATGTCGGGATGATTGGAAAATTTATGCCGGCATTGGCCGGCCTCAATCGCGAACTCGCTTGGATTCCGTCTCGTTAGCGAGCGACGGATCGCCCTTTGACAGCCATGGAAACTTGTTCCCTATTATGCCATCCAACGAAAATTGGTGAATATTTTTGTCGATGCAATGAGTCAAAATTGCTCCTTGGGATTCTGTGCAATCAGGCACTCATTCAAATAGCAACGATAGCGGAGCCGAAAAATCTCTTCGCGGTCTGCGGACGTTTCAGCGCGAACATAGTCGATGCCATCAAGCAACATGCGCACGCTCTCTCGCTACGTACTTACGTTGAACATTACGGGCAACGTTCCCGCGGTTCGAAAAACAAGACGGCCGCCCGCCATGCAATTGAAGACGCCCAAAAGCCGCAAGGTCGACGCAACTGACGCATTCCTGCCTCCCGATTACGCGGCCGCGAGCAAATCAGGGGAGATCAAATCTCGTCATGATCAAAATTCATCACGGGTTTGAAAATAGGTTTATCGTGCGATTACTTAGACCATTAATGGCCGTTTTAATTCTGCCGCTCTCGGAACGAAACTTGGACGGCGCGGAAATCAGAGAAGGGGAATATCATTCGTCAGGACGAGCTTGATAAGCTCGCTTTGCTTTGTGGTCCCCGTCTTCTGCAACATCCTAGCAATCTGATTGCGAATGGTCACAACGCTCACCTCGAAACGCTCGGCGATCTTCTTTGCATCCGGTTCATCGACCAAAGCGCCGAGAACCCGTGCCTCCGCTGGAGTGAGTCCAAACGCGTTCTCAATATGATTGATGCCTCCCCGCGTTAGACTCTGGGTGTCGCGAAACGCGAGGACAACACGAACTTCTCGCATATCTTGAAGCTTCTCGCCCCGATAGGGCGTCACGCGCACAAGGAGCGGGGGCTTTTCACGAGCGCGCCGGATTTGTAAAGCCCCCCCTCGAGGTCCAATGCCGTGAGCCGCACATCCGACAAGATAATCCAGGCGCTCCTGCGCTAATCGATCCAAAACTCTGAGCCGGCCGTGGACTACGCGGAGCCCGTCCTCGCCCGCAAAAATCTTTTCCGCAGCGGCGTTAGCGACGACGATTGTCCCGTTCTCGTCAAGGAACGCCATACCGAAATCCAGCTGATTGAGCCCAGATGTCGCCAGAGCCGCCCGATCCTTGAGGCCCACGAACTTTTTGTTCAGATCCAGCGCCCGTCGAAGGTGCGGGATGAGGCGTTGAAAGGCAGCGACTTCATCGACGCTGTGCGGATCTGCGCCCGTGGCTGTCACCACACCGAGACACGACACGAGTCCATCCTTATGATCAAGAACGGCCGTGATCGAGCCATTCAATTGGAAGCGCAGGCTGTAGTCATTGTAAAATTCGCTGCTTTGGTACGCGCTACGCGGTACAAGCTGGTTGTCCCCGACAGCTGTTCCTGCGGTTACGCGTGTTAGCGGTTCGTTGAGCGGATTGATTGCGAAGTAGCGATTGGCGTAGGCCTCGTTGGCTTCGGGATTCAGGCGATACGTTGCGCCAAAAGAAAAATCGCTATTGGCATCGCCGATATGCATCGCCGCACACACCCCTCGAAAGCATGCGGTTAGCAGGGCCAAGACACCATCCCAACGCTCGGGCTCGGCGCCGGCCTCGTAGATTGCGTCAACCAGCAGATCATAATCCATGGCAATCTCCCCGAACTGTCGCTACAGACGTACGAAAGAGCACAAAATAATTGCAAGGCTCAAATTTCAGCATGCTGCCTAATTGACGACTATTCAATTCGAAAAATAGCGTCGTGATACATATAAATCATGACGTGTGCTGTCTTTATTGCTTGTTTGATTCGCGGCATCCCACCGGCCAAAAATACATTTTCATTCACGCCCATATCCAGACGCGCATGTTGTGTAATGCTTTGACAATAGTCGACCCTTTATCTGGCCTGCGGGATGTCTCCTTTCGCCGCGCGAACGACTGCTACTGCTACTTCCCCTGGCTCAGAGGCAGCCCATGACGTCGCGCCGATGGGAAGATGGTTCACACCTCTTGCAAGCGACTGGCGGAGCTAAGAGGGTTACAGCCGAGGAAGATTTAAAAAGCATCTTTCGACTTCGCCACGAAATCTATGCGGTCGAACAGGTAAAGCATTATCAGTCCGTTGGGCAAACGGGCGAACTCAAAGACCCAATTGATGATGCTTCCCTCAATCTTGCCACTTGGTCTGGAGGTCGAATCGCCCATGCGGTGAGGCTGTCATGGTGGAACGACGTGGTAGCAAAGGATTATCTTGCGTCTCTTGCCGACTTCATTCCCGAAGCAGGAGACGGCGATAGTCTTATCGTCGTCAGCCGGCTGGTCACGGGCTGCAATCGCAACATGAAATCGCTGATAAGCCTCTTCCGGTTGGCGTTCGCGTGCGGTCTTGTCTCCGGCGCGCGGACGGCAATCTTGTCAACGAGGCCAGAACTCAAATCTCTATTTCTGCAATTTGGTTGGTGTGACGGGCGGAAAAGCTTCGTTCATCACTGCGCCGGCCGACAGGAAGTGATGTTCCTCGACCTTTACGATCAGGCCCAGCTTACCCGAACCTCTTCGCCCCTCGCGCCGATCCTTCGAAAATACGAGGCAACTGCATGTATGAACTTGAACTAAACGTCACCGATACATTCCAGATGGCCAAACTCGAACAATGGTCGTGTGCGGTCTATCAGCTCGAGCAAAAAGTGCAGGCCGTCTTTGCTTCTGTTCAGGCATGGCGAGGCTGGAAACACTTCCACGATCCCTCCAGCCCTGACGAGGCGTTGATCGCGACGATGCGCGAAGTTCTTCGGTCCGTTTGCTGGTATCAAGCGCGGACCACCGAAGCCGGCTTTCACATGATTGGGCGATTGCCGAAAAGCGAAGTTCGGCTAATGCAACAGCTCGCCTGCCACAAAGCCGAGGAAGCGGAGCACGGTCTATGGGCGCGCAAAGATTATGTGGCCCTCGGCGGCAACTTACGGGAACTTGAGGAAACGATAGCTCCCGCCGCATTCTCAGTTGCAGCGGTGTGGTGGTGGATGGCCCAAAACGAAGATCCTTACGGGTACCTTGGCGCGGAATACCTTTTCGAGCAGTTGACTGCCGAAGTGACCAAAGCCTTGTTGCCTGTCATCCAAAGGCGAAACCTTCCGAAAATCGGCTTTCGCTTCGTCATTGAGCACGCGACCGAGGACGCGAAGCACGCGACATTCCTTCGGCATCTGATCAAGGATGTGGCCGCTCGACAGCCTGAATCGGTGCCGGCTATGCTACGCTGCTTTGATTATTTCGCGCATGTTTATCCGTTGCCCCTGTGGGATGAAGCGTTTGCGCGCGCAAATGATTGGCGCGGAGCCATAATCGTCCCATGAAGGTGCTCATTTTGGGAGGCGTCTGGTGCCTGTATTCGGCCTTTGCCTGGGCGGTGCTTTTTCACTTCCGACAAAATCCTCTAGCACCAGGGATGCGTGCAATTTCTGTGCTCACCTCCCTTTTTATTCTCATCTTTTCTGGTTCTGCTCTCCTTGGCCATCATGTGCCTCTGAACCCTTATTCGACGCTGATATTGCTTTTCGCGAGCGGAGGTCTCTTCGCCTGGGCGGTTAGCGCAACCAGGCATGCGAAACTCCCGTTGGCCTTTGATAGAAGTTCGCCGGAGTGTTTGATCTCACGCGGCCCTTATGGCTTCGTTAGACATCCATTTTATCTTTCTTACACGCTATGCTGGCTTGGCTGCCTACTCTCCTCTCCCAACATTCCTCTCATTATCTTGGGCTCACTCATCGTTGCGCTTTATGTCATATCGATGCGCCGAGAAGAGAAGACTTTGCAGGCGACGTTCGGTGACGACTTTGAGCGGTATCGGAACGCGACCGGAATCCTTTGGCCGAAGGTGGCGCGAAATTGAGTCATTTGGACGGATTCTGCTTATCAAGCGCGCCATTATCAATGAGCGTCCGCACGACGTAGGCAATCGGCAAGCCAAGTACATGCTCGTTCTTTGGTTTGCGCGCGCTCTTTTCTGAATTCGACGGGTAACCCCGGAAACCGTCCGCCCATATTGCTAGGGCCAAACGGATACGAGATCTCATCGGCAGAGACATCGCCGATAAGTTGGGCGTTTTGTTGTGATAGGATATCGTGGAAGACTTTGAGTGCGCCTGCGAAGGTCGCTTTATGAAGTCTTGAATCGCCCAACGCAATCAACGCAATCCTCTGTCCAGGCGCCAGCGTCCGGAAGATCAGGGGACCTTGCTCTATCCAGGCGTGGTGAAGATTCCCCTCTGCATACGTGGGAGACATCAGAACAATAAGTTTCCGGTTCAACGTTTCGGAGAAAACGCACTCCCGAGGAATTCTTATTAGATCAATCGAGCTGGAAAAGACTCTCGCAAGATGCTCCGCCAAGAGCGTAGTGGAGCCTGAGGTTGATGCGAAGATCAGCAGCGCATCCTTTTTCATACGACCTCGAAGACCCGTTCCCAGACAGGGCGGAGTGCCGCAGTAATGGGAGGCCGGCAGGTCATCATCGCGAGATCGTATCCCCCGAACTGGTTGTCATCTATAGCATCACAAGCCGTTTGATAAAGGCTCGACTTCAAGAGGCCGAAGTAGCGCACTAGATCGCCCACATAACAAAGGGCGTTTACCCGACCATATTCCTTGTGTTCGATGCCCTCTGTGTAAGGAAGGTAGCCCATTTTTTCGAAAAAGCGGACAAGGTGATCGTTGCAATCGATGAGATTAATCTTCACGCCATCGCCATATGCATCGCGTGCGTACCGCTGTATGAGGCGGATGGCCAAAGTTGTTCCTTGCAATTCTGGCAACACCATCAATTTGGTGCTTATCGCAATTTCATCGAGACTAATGCCCTTGAATATTCCACAGCGATACAGATCGCGATAATATCCAGCCTCTGGTTCACTCAAGAAATTCCGCCGCAGACAGCCTACGACCCGGTCGCCGTCGAGGGCCACATAATTTGCCCCGTTCTGATCCAACGGTTCTTCAACGCACCTTCGGATTTCATCAGCATAAATTTGCGGCCGTCCCATCAGCTCGCGATAAACGTGATACCGAAAGCGGAAGAGGTGATCGTGCAGGTCGTCGCCGAGCGCGCCGCTGTCTAGACGAACTATTTTTATCCTGGTCATCTACGCCATGCAGAATTGGGTGTCACCGATTGCTGCCCGCTTGAACACTTGCGACCACACAGCAAGTGGGTAAACGAAAGCGAAATACTCGAATCCGTTGGCGATTGAACTCATGCGGTCGGGAAAGAACGCCGCCACATCCGTGATTAAATTTCTGATGAGTTTGGCGTGCTCGATGTCCGCCGTAGCATGGTGCGTGATAAATTCCATGCCTGCGACCGACCCGTCGTTGCGTGCCAACGCCGCTTTAGCCTTGGCGGTAAGGATTGGCGTGAGGGCATCAAATAGGTACACAGCGCCAAGATAAGCGAACGGGTCTCTCTTATGTGTTATGTTTCGCCAAATGGCGGCGACCGCGAAGGAGCCTGGACTTTGCGGACAGTTCCTCGCGTATGCCTCGTCGCCGCCAAGCGCGATGTAATCGCGCAGCGCCATTTCTCCGTGATCGAATTCCTCGACTTGGTGATGAAGCATTTCGTCAAAGTATGACACAGGCAAGGTTCGAGGCATCTGAGCAATCGAAGCCACCGCGGCCTCAATACTATCAGCCTGATACAAAAAGATTTCGAGGTACAATTCGCGAAGCACCCGGCGAATTCTTTCGTCGCTTTTCCCGCGCGCTACGGCTGCCCATGGGGCGGACGCTTCCACCTCTGAGAGAATTTGAGCTACTCTCGTGTCAAGGTGCTCGATTAGACCCGTTGGGCTGGCGAATTCAATTTCGCCAGCAGGAGCAGCCGCAGAAACAGGAATTGCCGACATGCCAACACTCCATACGCGAATAATGGAATGATACGCGAGTATCGCGGAGTGTCATGATCAATATAGATCATAACCGGAATGGAGCGGCCTTTCGATGACTTTTACACGACTCCCTGTAAACTCGGCCGTGTGTGTCCGCTTTCTCGGGAGGCTGTGTGAAAACGCGCCTGTTCTTACGAACCAATGTAGGATTCCCGCAAGCTTGGGCGGGAGGATCGGATGGGTCGGTTCATCGAGGGCGCGGATCGGACACAGGCCACGTTGCTGCCGGAAGCGATCGACGACTACGTCGGCGAGGAAAACCCGGTGCGTGTGGTCGACGCCTTTGTCGATGCTCTTGATCTCGCGGCGCTCGGCTTCGCTGGAGTCTTCCCCGAGGAGACCGGACGTCCGAGCTACCATCCGGCAACGATGCTCAAGATCTATATCTACGGCTATCTCAACCAGGTGCAGTCCTCGCGCGGCCTCGAGCGCGAGTGCGGGCGGAACCTGGAGCTGATCTGGCTCACGGGTCGGCTGGCGCCGGACTTCAAGACTATCGCCGACTTTCGCCGCGACAATGGGCCGGCCATCCGCAAGGTATGCCAACAGTTTGTCGCCCTTTGCCGCGGCCTCGATCTCCTGGACGCCAGCATCGTCGCGATCGACGGCAGCAAGTTCAAAGCCGTCAATGCGAAGACGAAGAGCTTCACGCGCGAGAAGCTCAAGAGGCGCCTTGGCGAGATCGATGCGCTCATCGAAAGATATCTCGTTGAGCTCGACCGTGCCGACGAGGTGGTGAGGAAGACCGGCATGTCGGTTCCCGATGGTCGCGTCGCACGCGCGATCAAGAAGCTGGCCTACTGCCGGCGAGAGGCCAATGCTTTGAAGGCAATCGAGCAGCGCATGGACAGCAGCGGAGAAACCCAGGTGTCGCTGACCGATCCGGATGCACGCGCCATGGCGACGACGAGCCGTAAACCTCGCGTCGTCGGCTACAACGTACAAAGCGCAGTGGAGACGAAGCATCACCTGATCGTGGCGCACGAGGTCACCAACCTAGGCTACGATCGCGACGCGTTGGCGATGATGGTGCATGCTGCCCGGGAGGAGATGACTAGCGACGTAATCGAAGCGATTGCCGACAAGGGCTATTACAAGGGCGAAGAGATCGTGGCATGCGAAGAGGCTGGCATTACGGTCACCATGCCAAAGCCGCACACCTCCAACGCAGCCGCCTATCGCCGTTTCGACCGTGCTGACTTCACATACGTCGTCGGCGATGATGCCTATGTCTGTCCGGCTGGTGCGCGGTTGACGTACCGCTTCACGAATGCAGAGGCCGGCAAGACGCTGCATTCTTACTGGACGGATGCTTGCGGAAGCTGCGCCATCAAGGGCCGGTGCACCACCAGTAAGCAACGCCGCATCCGTCGTTGGAGCACGAGGACATCCTTGAACGCGTCCAGCAGCGCCTCGACGATGATCCCAACAAGATGTCGTTACGGTGCCAAACCGTCGAGCACCCGTTCGGGAGGATCAAGGCGTGGATGGGAGCTACCCACTTCAAGATGAAAACGCTGAAGCACGTCGCCACAGAGATGGCGCTACACGTCCTGGCCTACAATCTGAAGCGGGTGATGGCGATCCTTGGAGTGCCGAAACTGCTCGGGTCCATCTAAGGCTCTGTCGGCAGGCATCGCCATGCCAGTGGGCGGGCCGCTTCTTCGTTCTCTCACAGCCTCTCGGCAAAGCGGACGTCCTCTAATCACGGACATTGCAATTCCCAGTCTCCGCTTAGGGTCAAAAGCACATCTAGGCGATCCCTTTGAAGGCAGCTCATTTCCGAATGGCGGACTATTCGCAAGTTGGGGGCTTTCTTTACAATGTTGGCTGCATCTGCGCAGTCGATTTGGCGCCTGGTGAGCTGCAGCATGAATTTATAAAATCGCTCGTCAGTTAAACCTGGAATTTGCAGCTAAAGTCTGCTACTCAAAATAGCAGTAGCAGCCGTACTTATCGTTTAAAATCAATGACATAACCCCCGTCCCCTACGGGGCGCCAACCCACCGACCTCCAACATACTGGAATGGCTCAAAGAACGCCGCCGACCTCGGGGTAGAACGGGGAAGAGCGGGGTTCTTACGGAAACAATGACGCCAACATTTCCCTGTGCTCACTGGGGTGTCGGCATCATGCGTCGGAGCACTCCATGTCCGCGACAATGAAGTCGGCAAAACCCACCCGCATCGACGGCTTCTGGCATCTGGCCCGGCGCGTTCCCAAAATCTACGCTCACCTCGACCGGCGCGGCGTCGTCAAGATCTCAACGCGCATGCGCATCTCCGATGACCCCCGCGCCATCCGTGCCCGCGGGGTCGTAGAAAAACTGGACGCCGAGCTTCAGTATGAATGGCGCGAGCGCCTTCGCGCTGCGCGACCATTGGCAAGTCCCAAGCCGACGGCGCCGCCAACGTGCCCAGCTGCATCGTCGCTTTGCTCCGTGGGCGGTTCATTCCGTTGAAATCCGCAACTCCCCCGGCCTTGCCGCCCCCGCAGAGAAAGGCGCCGAAGACGAGCCTGGCGCATTCGTCAAATGGAACAGACGCTCATAGCTCTGCGCGTAGGCTGGGCGGACATTCATAACTTCCATCTCAGCGTCCCAGTTCGACGCCGCCGCTACGGTGCCGTCATTTGTGCCGAATCCGAAAGCGCGCCATAAATTGAACTTTGCTCATTTTCTGCATTCAGCAATGACATTGAGATGCATCAATGAAGCCCGCGGAATCGGGGCAAAGATTGCATCTCGTTGGAGTGAACAAGATGCTTCAAAAAAAGCGTGATGTGCCCGGACTTGGATACGCGGCGCTGATGCCCAACTGGAACGGCTCTCAAGCGTTCGCTGTCTCGCTTCAGCTCAATCAAGAGATCGCGCGCAATTGGATGGAATTCCTTCAGAAACGCTATTCGAAGGATATGGACGCGTTGCAGCGCTCCATGGCGATCAAGTCGCCAGCAGAATTCGCGTCATTCGCTTTCGCGTTCTGGCAAGAAGCAGCGAAGGATTATTTTTCTGAACTCGGCGCGTTGCAGAAGATATTGTTATCTGGCGCCACGATCGGCTTTCGCCGCGAGCCGGCAGTCTAGCGAATTTGATCGAGCATTTGTCTTCAGAGGATTTAGCCATGAACGACATGCAGCTTCGTCAGTTGGTCATAGACGAACTGGAGTTCGAGCCAAGTATCAACTCGACGAACATCGGAGTTTCGGCGAGCGGTGGCGTCATCACTCTCCATGGTCACGTCAATAGCTATGCGGAAAAAGTCGCTGCACTTCAGGCGGCACGCAGGGTGAAAGGCGTTCGCGCTATCGCCCAGGAAATCGAGGTTCGCTATCCGGCGGAAATTAAGACATCGGATGAGGAAATCGCAAAGCGCGTTCTAAGCGTTCTGAAATGGCACGCCATGATCCCCGAGAGCCACGTTCGGGTGACGGTGCAGAAAGGTTGGGTCAACCTGAGCGGCGAGCTCGACTGGCAGTACCAAAAAAAGGTCGTTGAAGACGAGGTCAAAAAGCTGTTGGGCGTGATCGGTGTAACAAATTCAATAACAGTGAAATCTCCCATCGAGGCTCCGGATATCAAATCGAAAATCGAGGCAGCGCTCGCTCGCAACGCTCACCTTGAAGCCGAAGGAATACTCGTCGCCGTTGCGAACAATCGCGTTCGTCTCGAGGGGCATGTCAACAGCTGGGAAGATCATGACATCATCGAGAATGCGGCATGGTCGGTTCCAGGCGTCCAGGGGGTCGATGATCGCCTTACCGTCGCTTCGTAAATTGAGAAGGGAGTAAATCCCATGAAAGTCAAAGACGCCATGCATAAAGGAGCGGAATGGGTCGCCCCCGACACGCTTGTTTCGGATGTCGCCCGAATGATGAAAGACCTGGATATAGGAGCTGTTCCGGTTGGCAAAGACGATCGTCTTATCGGCATGGTGACCGACCGTGACATTACATGCAGAGGATTTGCCAACTCCGCCGATGTTTCCGTCCTGACCGCGGAGAAGGTCATGACGAAAGGCATCATCTATTGCAAGGCCGACGAGGATATCGAGGATGCCATTCGTCTGATGGAATCCAAGAGGATCCGACGGCTTCCGGTCATAGACGATAAGAAAAGAATGGTAGGCATGCTGAGCGTTGGAGACGTCTCACATGCAGTCGTCCGCAATCTTTCTGGCGAGGTGATCAGCGCCGTCTCGGCACATCACGCTTAGGGAGGTGTCATTGGCGGTTGATGTCTTGGGAGAAGAGGATGTAACGATAGGGCGGTCGGCGCTGCCCGGCAGCCTTGTCGTACCAAGCGCGGCGCGTGGCCTTATTATATTCGCACATGGCGGCGGCTCTAGCCGCCTTAGCCCGCGAAACCGCCATGTTGCCGACGTGCTCAATGAAAATAAATACGCCACGCTCCTCTTCGATCTATTGACCAACGCCGAAGCATCCGACCGCCGCAACGTGTTCGACATCTCACTTCTCGCGAGTCGCGTGGAGATGGCGGTGAACTGGGCGACCGAAGAGCGTCGCACAGCCGACCTTCCCGTCGGTCTCTTTGGCGCAAGCACGGGTGGTGCTGCGGCGTTGGTCGCAGCCGCAGCGCTCGGTCCGATTATTTCGGCAGTGGTTTCGCGCGGCGGCCGACCGGATTTAGCAGGAGCTGCTTTGGAACGCGTCACAGCTCCTACGCTCTTGATCGTTGGTGGTGACGACACAGGCGTTATCGAACTGAACGAATTAGCCGCCCGACAAATGACCTGTTCCCGGAAGGTGCAGATCGTCCCTGGCGCCGGCCATCTTTTTGAGGAGCCGGGCACTTTGGATCTCGTCATCCAACTATCAATCGCTTGGTATGATCAATATTTGATGTGAGGATCAGATGAGTTTCTGGCTCCCTTTCAAAAACCGGGAAGCGGCGGGACGCGCGCTTGCATCTGCGCTGTCCAAGCGAAAATTCGAAAATCCTATCGTTTTAGCCATGCCGCGTGGCGGTGTGCCGGTCGCCATTGAGATCGCTCAAAAGCTGAAGGCGCCTCTCGATTTTGTTTTTGTGCGCCGGATTGGCGTTCCGGGACATAAGGAAGTCGCTATGGCAGCGGTCGTTGATGGCGCGGCTCCAGAGCTTGTTCTCAACGAAGAGATCAGATCGCAAATCGAAATCCCGCAAGCCTATATTGATCGTGAAATGAAAGCGGAGCTTCATGAAATCGAGCGCCGAAGGCGAGATTATGCCGGCACAGCTGTCGGCCCGGAGATTACGGGGCGAACGGCCATCATCGTCGACGATGGCATTGCGACCGGCACGAGTATGCGAGCCGCAATAAACGCTCTTCGCAGAAAGAAGCCAAAGGAACTTGTTGTAGCCGTCCCCGTCGCGCCTCAGGACACTATCGACGCTCTCCGCTCCGATGTCGATGCCGTCGTCTGCTTACAAACGCCGGAGCCGTTTTATGCCGTGGGTATGCACTATAAGGATTTTCACCAGATTGATGACGCGGAGATCGCGAAAGCGTTGCATGAATTCCGAGATAGCGCAGATCTTACGCAAAACGCCACCTGATCACTCCGCGTTAGGCATTCCCGCGTTATCCGGCCAAACTTCGTGCGTTTTGACCTGCCCTTGCCGCTTGCGTACCAGATCCTGAAGCTGGCGACGCGCTGCCGCAAATGCATCTGATATCGTAACGTTAATATCTTCGTGACGGCCTGTCGCGTTCGGTTCACGGCTCACGGCTATATCACCAGCGCTCGGAACTGTGATGAGCAACCGGATGCTGTAGCTATCCCCGTGGCGGTGGCGATGCTGCGCACGTCCGATGACGATCCGTGCCGATGTAATCCGATCATAAAACTGCTCGAGCTTCTTTGCCTCGTGGCGAACCCTGCTCGCGATGTGATCGACCGGCTTGATGTGCTCAAATGAGATTTGAAGAGGGACTTGCATGCAAGAACTCCTACGACAAAAAAATTCTGCGAGATTGAGCGGCCCTTAGGCGTCGCGATGCCAGTTGGCCTTCACGAAGTATTCGCCTTCGCTGTATGCAATATGGAACTGGCCTTTGTAAGCGTGTTCGAGTGCATGCCCGAGACGTCGGGGCAAATGGATGTCGGTGGTAGTTATAACCGCTGCGTCACGTCCATCTGCGATTTCGATAATCCGCGAGAGGGGATGCTCCGAACTCTGATTCGACTGCGTGTTTCGAATTAACGCGAAAATCTCGTCTTTGTGGTTCTGGAAGAACTTTCCCGACAAAGTGACTTCACCTGCCGGATATTTATCATCTTCCCTCAAGCACGCCGGGCACGTTTGCTTCGCGGCATCAACCGGCACGCTATCCAGACACTGCCATCGGCCCTCTGCGAACACGGCCCCGCACCGATTGCAGACCGTCGGCTCGCGCAGCTTCCCTCGCGCCTTGTATGGGTCGTGCCGATGCGGCGCGATAAGATGCGATTTCATGAGATCATGACGCGCTTCCATACGATGCAAATCTCGTGTTTTCATCGTCGTCGCCTTTCGGAATTAAAGGTGATCAAGCTCAAATTGAGCACAGGACTGGCCCAGAAGCGCGAAGCCGTCTTCCAGGAAATCCCCGAGCATCGGAATGCCGAGCAAGTATCGCGCGGTATTCTTGTTGTGTGCCCGCGCGGCCTCCTTGCGGACCTCGGACCAGTCGGCAGCTGCATAGTCATCGCGGCCGAGCCAAGTGAGCGCGACGAGATCAATCTGCTCATCTTCGTTCATGTCGTTGATCACTGAGGTCAACTCTTCAACGACGGGATCGTCCGTATGATCTTCAAGAACAGACGTCATGTTGTCGTCGGATGCGTTCGATCCGGGATCTGGCTCGCTGACGGCGTCTTTCGCGTCGAATTCCCGCGCCTTTGCAATAATGAAGCAAACCTTCTCGGGAGAAATCTGAAGCTCGGGGAGTTCAGGCGCTTCATCAATGACTTTAGCTTTCTTAGTCATTTTCGTTTCCTCCAAATCAAGCAAAGATGGCTGCGTTTCCTCGACTGACCTTGACCAACGTCAAGTATGCTCGGTGAGGTCGAGCTACCTTGAGATTGATCTTTATCATTGGAAAACAGCGCATTGTATCGGAGCTGACTAGAAAAAATCTTAGCGGACAACGATATGTACAAACACTTGCTCATCGCGACTGATGGATCAGAGTTGGCGCAACGCGCACTGTTGCAGGGCTGTGAGTTAGCGAAAGCGCTCGGGTCGAAACTAACGATCATTACGGTCACAGAGCCGTGGAGAATGACCGCTCCGGCCGAAGTCGCTGTCGTCTATCCGATCGAAGAATATGAGATAGCTGCCGCCGAAAACGCGAAACAAATTCTTGCCGATGCTTCCCACATTGCAACGATAGCCGGAGTTTCTCCCGACACAATTCACGTCAAAGACGAATTTCCAGCGGAGGGCATCGTGCAGACGGCCCAAGCACAAGGATGCGACCTCATCGTTATGGCGTCACACGGGTACCGCGGCCTGATGGAGCTTGTGCTCGGCAGTCAAGCTCAGCGTGTCGTTACGATGGGTCACACATCAGTATTGATCTGCCGATGAGCGGCTACCTTCATTTACCGTCGTCGCCGTCAATACGATTTCGAAAGCTTGCGTCGCCTGGGCGATTGGTGGAGCGGAAATTGGGAAAGGTCTTTTCGCTATCGCTGCTGCGATGTTCGCGGCGGTAGTTCTCGGATACCAATTGAACCCTCATCTCTAATTCGGCAACGTCCCAAGCCGGGATTTATAGTCGTTTTCCATGATGGTACGTGACGCGGACAATCACGAGAAGACATCGAACGGCAACGGCGTCATCGAGTTGCGGATTCAAAAGCTCGCGCAGCTTTTCAACTCGCTCGACCCGTCGCCTTTTCACGAGCGGGATCTGGATCACGATGCAGAAGAATACATAGTTGGCTGGGCACGCGAGTTACCGTCAGACGTGCCTCTAAATATTGTTATCCATTTGCCGGAGGAGGCGATGTTGGATGCTCAAAAGTGCGAGCTTCCGTCGGCGCTAGAAAACTACTTCACGGAACGTGCGCAAATCGCGCAAAGGGAACTAAATGAGCTGTTTAGAATCGGACGCCTCTATTTATTCGTCGGTTCCGCAACTCTCGTGGCGTGTCTCCTTGGCAGCCAATTAGCACAAAGCGCGCTCGGCTCGGGACCGCTTGCAACCATCATCTCTGAGAGCTTGATCTTCTTTGGTTGGGTTGCCAATTGGAAGCCGATCGAGACTTTTCTTTACGATTGGTTGCCGCTGAAGCGCCGGCGAGATCTGTTTCGTAGACTGGCGCAAGCGACCGTGTACCTGGGCAAAATTCCGTCGAGATGATCAAGGAGCTGCTCTCATAGGAGCGTTGCAATCGAACGACGTCGCAAAATGTCGGCGCGTCAATGCTTGAGCGCTTTCCGGAAGAGCAACTCCCGGAGTTCAGAGTTGCTGACAGCCATCATCCGCCGGCCTCTCTGGCGGCGAATGCTCAAACAGCGGCGGGACGCTTCTCTTCAGTCATGCCGACAATGATGCCAAGATTGGCGTTGGATTCACCGTGCCTGCTGGCTCTCCAAATAGGACACGAGCTCATCAATTTTACGATCGGCGGCCTCGGGGGGCATATCCTCTTGGAAATAGCTCTCCCACGCAAGCAGCCGCATTGTTCCGTGCCCGCTTATACCGCCATCGCGGATAATTCGTTCCACCTTTTCTTTGGGGAACCCGCCGCCGTTATGTTTGGCGATTTGCGTCAGATCGGGAGCCGGCATCTTCAGGGCTTCAGCAAACATCCCAGGGCGCGCACCTATCCCATGACATAAGGCGCAGTAGGCCTGGTATGTTTGCTCACCTGCTTTTAACTTTTGATCGGATGTTGCCTTTGGCACTTGATCGATAGCTTCCTGAACTTTGCCGAGGGCATCGTTCGTCGCGTCTTCGGTCTTGTCGAACAGCTCTTCCGTGCTTCGTTGTGCTTTGTCCAGGACTTCAGTCGTTCTGTGTTGAGTATTGTCGATGGCTCGCGGGATCACAATCCGCGCCTTGTCGATTGCGTCTTTGACCGCCCGCCTTGCTCTTTCGATTGCTTTTAAAGCGGCTTTCTTGGCGGCATCAATCGCCACCTTAGCATCTTCTCCGGCATCCGTTATCGCATCATTGGATTGCGCAGAGTTAGATTGTTCAGCAAAAGCTGCTGCCCCACCTGCCAACAGAAGTAGAAAAGCTCCTGCGCTGATTGCGGCGCAATATAACGGCGTGTCATTCGCGCTCTTGGACATGACGAAACCTCCCGAGCAATGAACGGCCTCGACGCTTGCATATGTATTCCCCGCAATGCTTGATTCACATCAACCAAATCTGCCTCGAAAGCTGCGGTCTCGGGAAGCTGTCTGCTTTTTCGTCGAGACTCTACACGACTGGGGTTCTGCGTTCGGAGACCATACTAGTCGATTCCAAACGACGGGCATTGATCATCGATCAAAAGGATTGAGATCGCTGCGCTGGACTCATTTGAAGCCTGACGGTGCGGGTTGCTTTACATGCTTCTCAACAAAGGCAGCAGACGTACCCAACGCAGCGACGCCTTGCTCTCAGACACTAAAGCCTTCTCCCAACGCTCGCCTCACACTGCCGGATTTTGCTACCGCTCCAAATATCCCGCCCTCTGTTGCGATGGTTCGTAACGCAGACGTATGGTTTTCTAAAACGCTTGCGGCACACGCATCCTCAATGACCAAGCATTCGTAATTTCTGTCGACGGCTTCGCGCAGAGTTGAGTGCACGCACACATCGGTCGTCACTCCGGTCAGAATAAGATTGCGAATGCCTCGTGTACTCAAAATGCGTTCGAGATCAGTGGCGAAAAATGCACTGTAGCCGGGCTTGTCGACAACAACATCACCTGGCTGCGGTTTGAGTTCGTCGATGATGTCCCAGCCTTGCTCGCCTCTGACGAGCAAACGGCCCATAGGTCCGGGCGTCCCTATCTCGCCGCCGCCTCGTTCCGACCGCCAGCGCTTCAAGGGCGGTAAGTCGCTGAGGTCAGGTCGATGGCCCTCCCGCGTGCAGATAATCAAACCACCCCAGTCTCTAACCGTCTGGCAAACTGAAGCGACGTTTGGGACAATCGAGCGGGTGGCGCGGATGTCGTAACCGGATGCAGCCAAATATCCATCCGGATCACAGAAGTCGCGCTGCATATCTATAACGAGCAACGCCGTTGTTTGCGGCTGCAGAAGGCCGTCGTGGGGCCAGAGGTAGGGATCGGCCTTGATGAATGTTTTTGCCAAAGCATTCCTTCCTTGAACTGTATTCGACCCAGCGCCGATCGTTGTCATATCGCGAAGGCTGCACCATCCGAGCGAGGATCGCTTGCGCCCTCCAGATGGCCCGATGGATGAAGAACGACCGCTCCGGCATGACCCATCATCTCCGAGTAATCGGAGACGCGCTCGGTATCGTGCCCTAGTTGGATAAGCTGCTCTTCGGTTTGTTCAGAAAAACGCCCTTCGAGCTTTAGCGAAAGGCTGCTGTCGCCCCACGTTTTGCCAAGAAGCCAGCGCGGGTCGGCAATCGCATCCGCGAGGCCGCGGCCCGACAGGACATAACGCGTGAATACCGCCGCTTGCGTCTGCGGCTGCCCGTCACCGCCCATTGTGCCATATGCCATGACGCGACCGTCGTTAAGTTCGGCCATTGCGGGATTGAGCGTATGAAAGGGTCGCTTCCGCGGCGCTAACTGATTAGGTCCATTCGCAAGCGAAAAGCCGCCCCCCCTATTTTCGAAAACGATGCCGGTTTCGCCGCACGTCAGGCCCGAACCGAATTCCCAGAACAAACTTTGGATGAAGCTCACGACGGTTCCATCGCTGTCCGCTGCGCCCATCCATATTGTTCCCCCAACTTGCGATGGGCCAGGCCATGGTGCTGCTTTCGACGGATCAATAGTTGCTGCTGCTTTGGAGATAAGGTCTGCCGCGAGATATCCTGATGGTGCAGCATCCATGAAGTCAGGGTCGCCGAGTTTGGTGTTTCGGATCGAGAAAGCGCACTTGGTCGCTTCGACGAGATTGTGAATGTACGAACTTTCGCTAGCGGCTCTAACACCCGATTGGTCGAAAATTCCCAAGATCAGCAACGACGCCAATCCCTGCGTCGGCGGCGGGGTGTTGAAGAGCGTTCCCGCGGAAATGGTCAGCGACAGCGGCTTGGTATACTCCGCTGAGAAGGACTGAAAATCTTCGAGCCGAAGTGGACTGCCTGCTTTTTCAAGGAAAGCCGCGTGTGCCTGTGCAATCGAGCCGCGATAGAAGCTATCGAGACCTTCATCCGCGAGCTTACCAAGCGTCGCTCCAAGAGCCGGTTGACGATAAAGCTCGCCTTCGCCTGGGACTCGCCCATCGGGCAGGAATACCCGCTCAAATCCTTCAATCGTGCTGAGTTCGGGTGAAAAGATTTCGAGAGTCGAGGCAAGGCTGCGCGAAACGGGGCAGCCGCTGATTGCCTTGTCCGTCGCACCTTGCAACAGACGTTCCAATGAAAAGCGCCGCGTGGCGGGAACGAGGTCTAGCGCGAGCTTCCAGCTCGATATCGCACCTGGAACGAGCAGTGCCGCGTCGGAGCCTCGCGTCGGAAGCGCATCATCATAACCACGATCGTGATAGTAGCGCACCGTAGCGCGCTTGGCTGCGCGACCGCAGCCCGAGACGACAATCGGATCTTTGTCCTTGCGCTTTATCAACCAGAACGCATCACCGCCGAGACCATTCATATGCGGGTAGACAACAGCAATAGTCGCCGCCGCCGCAATCATGGCCTCGATTGCCGTACCGCCTTCGGCGAGGACCGAGAGCCCGGCCTCTGCTGCAGCGTGATGGGGAGCCGAGATGCAACCTTTTCTGCCCGATGCGTATAGCTGTCCGCCCATCTCCTGGCACGCCACCGACGGCTCAGGCGACGACATGCTGAGGGTGACCAAGTGTTGACGTGTCGAAGCCGCATGCGACGACCGGCCATGACGTGATGGCGGCTGTCGATGAGAGATATGCAAATACGTCGCTCATGCAGAGCAGCGCGGCGGCTTGATGGGCGGGCGAAACGGCCGCGACCGCGTCGGTCGGAACGATGACGCGATAATCCAGGTTACGCGCCGAATAGACGGTACTCATGACACAGCAGTGCGTCGTCACCCCGCAGCAGACTAGATTTCTGATTCCGCGCGAGCGCAAAAGCAGATCGAGGTCAGTTCCGACGAAGCAATCATATCGGCGCTTATTGCGAATGCGCCAATCTTCGGGACGGATATTGAGTCCTTCTGCCAACTCGCACCCGGGCGTACCTTCGAGGCAGTGAACGGGATCAAACTCAAGTTCGATGCCGTAGTCGCTGTGATCAGCGCGATGCATTTCGTGCGTGAAGATGACGGGCATCGTGTGCTTCCGAGCCCAGTCTATAAGCCGGTTGATCGCGGGGATAATCTCCCGCCCTCCCGGTGTCTCTTGAACTGCGCCGGCATCGACGAAGTCGCGCTCCATGTCGATGACAAGCAAAGCCGTGTTTTGCGTCCCGACTTTGCCCGCAGGCAAGGCTCTATAGAGTGGCTCCATGGTTATTTGCCTATGTAGGACGGGTTGAAGATGTTCGAGGTATCGACGACGCCGTCGTTGACCTTCACTTCCTTGAAGAATGCCGCGAGTTCTTTTCCAACCTCGATCGCCGGGCCCTTCATCTGAGCGACGTTTTCCGTTGCGCCGTAGAGCTTCACCTTCGGAAGCATATCCATAACCTCCTCAGGCTTAAGCTCGAGAGATTTCGCTGCTATTTCCGAAGCAGCCTTGGGATCGGCGATTGCCAGTTCATTAGCTTTATTCAACGCGCGAAGGAACGCCTTGGTCTCGTCGGATTTATCCTTTGCCGTCTTGTCGCTGATTGCGACGACGTCGAGGATCAGGTTCGGGGCTTCCTTGGATGAAAAAATGACGTGGCCCTTCTTCTCGCCCTGCACCTTCGTAATCCAAGGTTCCCAAGTGACAGCGGCATCCAGCTTGCCGGCTGCAAAGGCGGCGCCTGCATCGTCCGGATTCATGTTCGTCAGCTTTATATCGCTCGGTGCTAAGCCGTACTTGGTGAGAGCCTTTCGCAGCAGTAGTTCGTTGCACTGTCCGGCGGTTGCGGCCACTGTCTTTCCCTTGAGATCGGCTGGTGTCGCAATATCAGATTTCGCGAGAATCGCGTCGGCGCCAGCGGAGGTGTCTGTCATGTAGACGATCTCCAGGCGACCAGGAGCTTTGTCGAGAGCGGTGATCACACTGTCAGCCGTTGTAAAATGCGCGTCAAGCTGACCTCCGAGCAGCGGCGCGAGACCATCCCCCGGCGAGCTGAACGATTGCATCTGAAGGTCCAAACCCTCGTCCTTGAAGAAGCCCTTCTCCTTGGCAATAAAGAGCGAGATATAGCCGATCCAACTATTGTATCCGACCTTATAGGGTTTCAGCGCATCCGCGTTGACCGCGGAACACATTAAGGCCGAAAATCCGAAGACAAGGCTCGCCGCCAACACTCTGAACACAGCTTTCATTGGCTTTCCTTTCGCGCTTTTGGCCGTGGGTGTACGTGAGATATTTCCGGCTCCTGCACCTGCAGCAGCCGTTGCAAATAGTCTTGGCGGTTTGCATCGGACTCGCGCCGGAGAAGTCCCAGCATGCGCCTCTTAAGTGAGATGAATTCCGGGGTTAGCTTTAAATCGAGTGTGCGGACTTCCCCGAACGGAACCGAAATGTCTTCAACGATCCTGCCCGGACGAGGAGAGAACACCAATGTACGTGTCGATAGAAAAAGAGCTTCATCGACATCGTGAGTGACCATCAGCACGGTTGTGCCTTCGTGCCTGGTCAAGAGCGCGGTTAACTGCTGGATTTCTTCGCGCGTCTGCGCGTCGAGTGCGCCGAACGGTTCATCCATCAGAAGGATGGCCGGGCGCGGAAGCAGCGCTCGCGCAATGGCGACGCGCTGCTTCATCCCCCCGGACAACTCGCGTGGATAGGCTTTTGCAAACGCTTCGAGCCCCATCAGATAGAGAAGGGCGTCGCATCGTTCATTTGCGGCTTTCAGGTCGCCTCCGTCCTGACGGAAGGTCTTTAATGTTGCGCTGAAAAGCACGTTCTGCGCTACGGTCAACCACGGATAGAGTGTGTAGTTCTGGAAAACCATGCCGCGGTCGGCGCCCGGTCCGATCGCTTGGCGGCCGTTGACGAGCATGAGGCCGTCCGTCGGTTCCTCCAGACCAGCAAGCATGAAGAGCATCGTCGTCTTACCGCAGCCCGATGGACCGATAAGCGTGACGAACTCTCCGCGCTCGACTTTGAACGAGGTGGGACGTAGGGCTTCGACGTTACCGTTATCGGAGGGATAGACTTTCGATACGTCCTGAACCTCCAGGATAGGTTTCATTTTCCGCTCTCCGCCCATTTAAACAAGCGGCGGTTGAGCGCGCGAAACAGTAAGTCGAGAAGCAGGCCGATCGCGCCGAGCAGGATAAGATATACCCATATTTTCGGCGTCTGCAGAAAGCGCGAGAATTTCAGGATACGAAAGCCTAGCCCTTCGTTTGCTGCAACGAGCTCAGCGACGATCAGATAAGTCCATGCCCAGCCATTGCAGAGACGCAGCGCATCGAAAATTCCGGGCATTGCCGATCGCCAGAGAACACGACTGATAATCTCGCCCCGTTTCGCGCCGAGCGTCTGGGCGACTTGCAGCAGCTCGTATGGGACGCGTCGAACCTCGTCGGCAACCATAAGGACGAGTTGAAAGTAGGTGCCGATGAAAATCAGCGCCCATTTGGATTCTTCGCCAATCCCAAGCGTCACCATCAAAATTGGAATGAGCGCGGGGACAGGAACGTAGCGAACGAATTCCGTAACCGGCTGCAAAATGGCTTCGATCGGCTTGAACGATCCTATCAGGATCCCCATCGGCAAAGCGACGACGGCTGACAGCAAAAAGCCAATCGTCACTCGTACGAAGCTGACCCAGAGATCCGACCAGATCGTTTGATCACTAAAAATCTCGGTCATCGTATGCGCTACGGTGACGGGCGACGGCAGAAACACCGGATCGACGATGGCGGAGGCGCTAATCAAGCCCCAAACGGCGAGGCAGAGCGCAAATCCGACGACGGCAAGCACACGATAGCGACGTGTCGGGATGTTGCGGCGTAATTGCAATGTCAGGGAGGGTTGGTTCATCAGGCCAGCCCCCTCACCGCGCAGCCGGCCTGAAGGCCACGAGATCGACCTCCACGCGCGCACCACGCGCGAGCGCAGTTACACCGATGCATGTCCGTGCCGGCAACCGGTCTGCCGGGAAGTAGCTCGAGTAGATCTCGTTGAAACTGGCGTAATCTTCGTCGAAGTTCGTCAGGTAAGCGCCGGCTCGCACAACGTTGGACCACTCGAGGCCCAACCCCTTGAGCACGATATGCAGATTGGCCATTACGCGGTGCGTCTGCTCTTTAATGTCATCAGCGATAAGGCGTTCGGGTTCACCGGGATACGTCGGCATCTGCCCTGTGACGTGCACGAAACTTCCGGCTTCAACTGCGTGGGAGAATGTGGCAACCGGTTCCGGTGCATCCGGGACCATGTAAAATCTCAATCCCGTAGTCGCCATTTTTGCCGACATGAACCGATCCATACAGCCGAAGTGTCTGCATGGAATTTTGCAAAGCATGTGCCACGGCGCTCACCAACCCGTCGCTCAAGGTATGATCCGGTTTCGTCAAGCAAAACTGGACCAGTCGTGACGCTATCGCCCTGAACTGCGAAAATGCGAAGTTGCCGAATGCCTAACCCTTCAGCGACGTGCTCCCATTATATGCATACAAAGGAGCTTTATCGGCGCGAATAAATCCATACAATCAAGTCGATCAGCCGATGGAAAGAGCATGAAGTGGATTTCCGAAGTCAGGCGCATTAGAGGGCCGCGGTATCTCGCTATCGCAGATGCGGTGATGCGTGCGATCGACGGCGGCGAGCTTCTCAACGGCACCCGATTGCCGACACATCGTTCACTCGCCGACCAATTGGAACTCGACGTGACTACGGTAACGCGCGCGTATGCAGAAATTCAGCGGCGCGGCCTCGCGGAAGCACGCGTTGGCCAAGGAACCTTCGTGCTCGCGAGCCTTCCAGATTCGCCAGCTTCAACATTTACAGCGGCGAGCCATGCGCCCTTTGTAGATCTGTCGCATAACTTCCCTGCCGGCGCTCCGCCTCTTCCCAACCTGCGCGAACTCGCGAACGAAGTCGCTCGCGACCTAGATTACGGAGCACTTCTCGGCAGACAAAGCGATATTGGGACCGTCTCACATCGCGCAGCTGGGGCCGCTTATCTGGAGACTTTAGGCGTGAAAGCCGGGGGCGACGATGTTGTAGTTTGTGCCGGTGCGCAGCACGGAATCGCGGTCGCCTTTGCGGCGGTAACCGAGCCTGGGGATAGTATCCTCATGGAAGAGACAACATTTTACGGCGCTCGGACCGCGGCGCGGATGCTTGGCCGCAACGTCATCCCCGTAGCGATGGATGACGAGGGATTGGTACCCGATTCACTCGAAGAAAAGGTGCGTTCGCGCGACGCGAGGGTGCTTTATTGTGCACCCACCCTGCATAATCCGACCACTGCGATCATGCCACTCGCGCGCAGAAAAGCGATCGCCAAAATCTGCGAACGTTACAAAATCGCCGTGGTCGAGGATGACGTATACGGGTTTCTCATGTCGCCGCGTCGAGAACCGCTGTCCGTTCGGCTCAGCTCTCAAGCTATCTATATCACCAGTTTGTCCAAGAGCTGCGGCCCAGGCTTCCGCCTCGGTTACATGCGCGTACCCGAGCAGTGGCGTCGGGCAGTTGGGACTGCGCTGCGCGCGACTACTCTCATGGCGCCGCCCATCGAGGCAGAGATTGCGGCTCGGCTTGTGCGTTCTGGCCTCATTGCGCAGCTAGAGAGCGCGCAGCAAGCAAGAAACTCGGAACGGCAACGCATCGCCGAGCAGGCTTTCCGCGGCCTGGACTACTCATCGAAGGCAAACGCCTTTCACGTTTGGCTGCACATGCCGGAGGAGTGGCCAAGCGAAGTCTTTGCTGCGGAAGCCAAACTACGCGGCGTGGGGGTCAGTCCGGCGGCGTTCTTCAACTTGGATCCAAAGAATGCCCGCGACGCCGTTCGCGTCTGCCTGTCGGCAGCCGAAAATAATGATGTTCTCCGGCGCGCTACGAAAATTCTTGCTACCCTGATAACGAGTGAAAACCCGTGGGCGGTGACGGCGGCCATTGCATAGATCGGTTGCCAAGATGGCTATTCGTTGGGCATCGTGATGTCTTTTTGCCGTTGGCGTCTGCGTTGTCTCTTCATAAGCTAGACCTGCTCAGACTCTGAGAGACGTAATTCGGACAGTCCTTTCTTATGGCAAGCACCTGCGCCGCGACTGTTGAAGTGCGGGAATCCTGGCGGACCGCCGGTACCGTGCCGTTGCGCATCGACCTCGTCGACTTCTCAGCCGGTGGCAGCGCAGACCCGGCGGGCGATCATTTTGTCCTTTGTTTTGTGCTTCGCGGGTGCGGCGACATTCGTTCCTCTTTCGATGGATTAAGAGTCCGCGAACAATATTTTCGTGCGGGGATGTTCGTTCCCGTCACTCCTCCAAATGTCTCCGCAGACTTTTGGATGAGCGCGCCGATGCAGCATCTTATGTTGACTCTGCCACAGAACGCGTTTGAGCCCTGGCGAACACACTCTCATGCGCCGTTCTCTCCCCGCCTGGCTTACGAAGACGGCTTCGAGGATACGCTTTTATCCGAAATTGTGCGTGCGCTTTGGCTCGAGGCCCGGGAAAACAACGCTAACGGCGCGTTGTACGCCGATTCAATGCGAATGGCGCTTGTTGCTGCGCTTATCCGTCGGCCTCAAGACGAAACGATCCGTGGTCACAAAGGCCGGCGCCTCTCCCGTTCAGAACTGGCGTCTCTGCATGCTTTTGTTTCGGATCGCCTTGAAGACGAACTCTGCTTGGCCGACTTGGCCAAGCGCGTGCAGATGAAAGAACGTTCTTTCGCAAGCGCCTTCAAATTCTCTACCGGCCAAACACCCTATCAATACCTCATCAGAATGCGCATCGATCGCGCCAAAGACTATCTTGCCAACAGCACCATGACGATTTGGGAGGTGGCGCACGCCACTGGGTTCGTCGATCAAGCCCATTTGACTTCGGTATTTCGCCGTTACGAAGGATTACCGCCCGCGAAATATCGCAAGAATGCGCGCTCCTGACGCACTGCAACTTTTTGCGCCTTTCTAAAAGTCTGCGCTTTCTTCCAAGACACGGGGCATCCGGTCCGCCATTTTCGTCGAAATCGTCAGAAAAAGGAGATTTTCGATGGTCGCCGGAATTGTGTCTCGTCGCGGCGCGCTTGGTCTTCTGGCGGGTGCGACCGCTGGTTTGACGTTCGGTACGAAGTTTTCATTTGCCGATGCGCCACTCAAAGTCGGAATTCCGATCTGGGTCGGCTGGATGCCATTCTGGATCATGGATGAAAAGAAGATCGGCGATAAGCACAAGCTCAATGCTGTGCTTACGCAATTCACGGTGCAAACCGACGCCCGGCAAGCGCTTGCCGCGGGAAGCCTTGACGTCTGCGCCCTTAATACGGCCGACGTGCTGGCTATCGACGCCGTATCACCAGTGGCTAAAGTCATCACTCTGACCAACGCGTCAGCCGGAGCCGATATTGTCATTGCGCGAGGCGTCGACAAAGTTGAGGACCTGAAGGGCAAGAAAGTCGCCCTTGAGATTGGTTCTGTCAGCCATTTCTTTTTCAGCAAAGTGTTGGAAAAAGCCGGTCTAAAGGAGAGTGACGTCAACATCATCAACATGTCGGCGCAAGACGCCGGCGCAGCGTTCGTAGCGAAGGCTATCGACGTTTCCGTGACCTGGGAACCGTTTGCCTCTCAAGGCATCGCATCGGGCGGCACGGCGCTGGTAACGAGCAAGGACACGCCGAATCTGATCATAGACATTATCTCGGCGCGCAACGACATCCTGAAGTCGCGCGGGGACGACGTTAAGCGCCTTTTGGACGCGTGGTACGACGCACTCGAATTCGTAAGTACGAATAAAGACGAGGCATTTGCGATCATGGCGAAGCATTCGGACGTCAAGGTCGATGAATTCGCCGGCATGTGGGCCGGTGTCAAAATGTATTCGCGTCCCGAAAATGTCCAGCTCATCGGGACACCGGAAAAGCCCGGGCCTTATTCTGAGGCCGTCAAGGCTATGTCCAACTTCATGGTGGAAGCCAAACTTATCCCCCACAACGTCGAACCCTTATCAATGATTGATGGCGCTTTGTTAGCCTGACGACTTTGAGTGGGAATTGAAATCTGGATGCCGCCCCAATGGCCACTAGCGCCTGTCACTGTCTTTCCGAAAAATGCATTCACAAAACCTGGAACAGAAAGCAAAAGCCGCTTCTGTTCATCAAGCCCGGAGATCAGGTGACCATTTCATCGCCTGACGCATCCAATGGCGAGATCACGCGCGCATCGACCACGGCAGACATTGCTAAAATTGACTATCGCCAGCTCGACCCATTGGTCGGGCCGATCTACGTTGAAGGTGCCGCTCCGGGCGACGCCCTTGAAATTGAAGTGCTCGATCTCAAGATCTTGAGCTGGGGTTGGAACGCGTGCCTGCCTGACTTCGGTCTTCTGTCAGACGAAATCACGGATCCCTATCTAAAGATCTGGGAGCTTGATCGCGACCATATCGAAATGCCCAATGGAGCGAAGTTCAAATTACGCCCGATGATCGGGTGCATCGGTGTGGCTCCAGGCGAGGACGGCGATTACGCTTCCATCACTCCAACCAATGCGGCTGGCAATATCGATGTCCGTTATCTGGGAGTCGGCGCAAAGCTGTATGTGCCTATCTTTAATGAGGGCGCATTGCTATCTGCCGCGGACGGTCATGCCATTCAAGGCGACGGGGAAATCAATGGCACCGCCATCGAATGTCCGATGGAAATGTCGCTCAAGATCAACTTGATAAAAAACGCGGGCATAGAAGCACCTGAAATTCTGACAGGAGACACATTCGCAGCGGCGGAAGGCTATCGCATTTTTACCGGCATCGGCCCTGATATGATGGCGGCTACTCGCGACGCGGTTCGCCGGGCAATCGCCCCCCTCGCACGATCGCAAAACGTGAGTGAGCTCGAAGCCTACGCCATGTTGGGTTTGGTCGGAGAGTTACGAATCCACGAGGTCGTCGATAAGCCGAATTGGGTCGTTGGCTGCATGCTTCCGCGCCGCCTCTTTTGATGCGGCCTCAATTAGGCTCGGTTCGATCCGCAATTGAACCTGCGCGGCGTCCGACAGCAAGAGACGGGACTTGCGCGCGGCCTTCCCGATAAAACCAGAAGCACGAAACCATGAGCTGCTGACCTCCGATAGGCAAGACTGCTTGCAGAGGCGCATTGGCATCTAATCCGATTTGGGCGTGCCGGCTGGCCTGACCAATAAAAGAAGAATACCGGCAGTTAGAATGAGAATGCTTGCGAATTGAAACGTGGCGCTGAATGGGATCTCCTGCTCTTTGAGCCGGCCACCCACATAGGTCATGATCCCGCCGGCAGTCGTTCCGACAAAATTTAGCAACCCATAAGCCATCGCCCTGCAGCGCGGATCTACCACCGTGCAAGTCGCGGGCATCAGATTGGCGTCAAGAAAGCCTTGCGACATTCCCGTAACGAGTACGCAAAGCAGAATGACAAAGATCGAACTTTCTATGCCGAGCACGAAGAGAAAGGGAGCGGCAATCAAAAAGCCTATTGCAGGAACGAGGGCGCGCGCTCGTACGTTTCGCACGGCCCACCAATCCGAAAGACTGCTCGCGACTAACATTCCCACAAATGCCGCGCCGTTGAAGGTCATTGGCCCGTAAACCGGCGCCAACGCTGAACTCACGCCCAATTCGGCGCGAAAAAACTCAGTTAGCCAATTGCGAACCGGCCAATAGGCCGCGCCATTGAGCGCGTTCATCAGTAGGAGCAAGAGAAATCCCTGCGCTGACAGAAGCGACCAAAGCGAAGCTCCGTTAGAAAACGAAGGCGCCACGTCATCTTGTGATTGTGGCGGAGGTTCCTCGCCCTTCTGCGGAAACACTATCGTTAGGACGAGGGCGTATGCGACGCCAACAGCTCCGATGAGGAGAAAGACAGTTCGCCATCCGAAAACTTCGGCCATGACGCCACCCAGGCCGCCTAGTATCGAACCCACATACACGCCACTGAGATGCAGTCCCGTAGCGCGGCTACGCGTGGGGCCGCGGTGAAATTCGACGATCAATGAGACCGCCGCCGGCATATAAAAAGCTTCGCTGACGCCGAGCGTCGCTCTTGCCAGAAGCATTCCTTCGAACGATGTGACAATGCCACTGACAAAAGTTGCTGCCGACCAGATGAGAAGACTCGCCATGATGATCGGCCGCTTCCCGATACGGTCGGCCACATGCCCTGCGATCGGCGAGCAAATGCCGTAGATCCACAGGAATACCGACGACAACAATCCGAATTTCTCATCGCCGATTTTAAGGTCGGCTTTGATCATTCCAGGCATCGCAACGACGAGTTGCCGATCAAGGTAGTTCAGCAAGCAGACCACCCATAGCACGCCAACAATCGTCCACGCTGCCCGGTTCGTTCGAAGTGTCATGTCCCCCCCATGGGCGCCGCGCGCGAGAGATCAGCGCGTCCGAGAAGATCGCAGCCGCGCTCCGTGCGCGGGCTCGCCGTCCGGCAATTAGAGCATCGAATGCTGCAAGGGCCGCAGACCGTTTCGAGTTATTCTATTGCGGTCGAAAGGAGGGATCCAGAAACTGCTTCTTTGTTTGATCTGGGTCGCCGAAGAAGCGGGCTTTACCGTCATTGTACAGAGCCGCCCAGGCTCGTCCGCTTTGATCAACCGCCACACTGAAACTGTGATCACCGCAGTTGTGTCGCTCACATGCGTTGGCCAACGCCGCCCCGTCGTGCATCCAGAAATCGATACCGGGGCCGGAAAGCGCCATCCCACGGGCTTCTTTGAAATCGGCCTGCGGCATGATCTTTTTCAGCGCGTTGACGAAAGCCTTCATGCCCATCGCTTCCGAGATATGTTTGTTCGAAACGAACAGTGCGAGATCCCCTCCAGGCGCCCGTTCGGGTCCTTCTCCGTCTTCGCTATCGATCGTCTCTGTCTTGGTAAGTTGTCCGTTGCGGAAGGTTGTCGTTTCGTCACCCGTGCCATCAAACTTGGGGATCGTAACAATGAGAGCATCATCTTTGGCTTCGGCTTTTGCAACGTCATTGCAGGTTCCGAACTGCTCCGATACGGAAACATTCTTGCCTTGCATTTCGACGATCGCAAACATCACCGGACAGCCATTGCCACCCGTGCTTTCTGAGACCAACACGAAAGTCCTGCCGACGCCCTCATAGGCACCGTGAATGTTGAGATACGCGATATCGTCAGATGGGCGAAGGATGACCTTTTTACCGAGAACCAGTACGGGTGGCGAACCGTTACGAACTGCCAATCGTTTGCCCTTCACCAACGTGCTGATCTGTTCTTCAGCGATGGCAGCTCCAGGAATTGTCAGCGCCTGGATCGCACTGATTGCCAGGAGGCCTAAAACGCGCTTCAACATCATCGGGACTTCCAGCTGAGCTTGATAAAGAAACGTGCGAAGGGATTTCATTTCGCCCGCCGAGCGCACGGCATCAACGCCTTCTTTCAGCTGATCCGAAGGTTCTGCGGAGAGCGATGAAAAAGTGCATCAGCACTTCAAGCGCTCCGAGCCTCGATACGATTTCGGTCCTCTTCGATAAAAGCCCAGCGCGTTAAGTGTATCGGAAATCGGACCGTAGCGTCCAAACCGCGGCGCGTTTGACAGAAATGGTAAGCGGTCCCAGCGCGAGCCGGCCTTAAGAATTCTGGTTCCACACCGGCCAAAAAACCGCTGGCGAACCCCGCACCTTTGGCGCATTATTCCCTTGAATTATGGGAATTATTCCCGCTCTAAGTGCTTGAAATTCCTGAATTGGAGCGTCTCTTGAAAGCAGCCGTTTGCATAAGAGCTGCGATGCTTCTTGCTAGTCTCTGCGTGGCCGGCTGCAATGCTTCGCATTCTGCGGAGGTCGAAGCCAGCAGCGACGCCACCGAAGCTGCGCCGCCTCCGCCTGTTCTGGCCGTCCCTATTGCCAAAGCCAAAGAGGCCGAAAAGCTCGAAGGCGTCGCGACCGTTCTCAATCCGGATTCCCTGTTGCAGCTCGATGCCGATATCCGTTCTGCCACGGTCGCGGCAGACTTCAGCCGTGGGCAGCTGGATCGATTTAAATCCTCGTCGGCGCTTTCAACGCAAATGATCCAGAATGCGGTGCGGCAAGAAGGAATAGACGCCTCAGCATTGCGACTTGTGCGGATGCGCCTTCGTCAGACCTGGGGAGACAAAGCACCGTTCCTGAATGCTGACGCTCGGCAAACTTTGATGAGCGATATTGCGAACGGCTCGCGAGCGATCTTGCGGCTCGATTTTTACGATACTACAGATGACATTCCCCAAAACGTTCGTGTAACGCCTTTGCGTGGCGGGCAGGAGACGAAAGTCGACACGATGTGGGCTGCGCCTTCGGGCAACCTCGCCATGCCCGGTGTGTCATTCTTCGGATTGATTGATGCGGGCCCCGGACTTCGAGCCGGCGATCGGGCTCGTGTCATCGCGGACAACCCCAATAGCCCTACCGGAGTTGTCATCCCGAGTTCCGCGATCGTCGTGTACGCTGGCAAGTCGTGGTGTTACGTGAAAACGGGGCCGGAAAAGTATGAACGCAGAGAGGTGTCACTCGAGGCACCTGTTGGAGAAGGCTTCCTCGTCAGTTCCGGTTTCGATGCCGGCACCCGCGTTGTGATCAAAGGCGCATCCGTCCTTCTTGCGCGCGAGGCTATGCCGGGCAGCTTTGACGACGATGATGACGGCGGCGACGCGCCTCAATCACGACCTGAGAGTTCAAGCAAAAAGGTGGCCGGGCCATCGCCCGTTGCTCAAAACCGTACCACCCCGCACGCAGATCCGGACTAGTGGCTTCGCATGAACGCCCTCATACGATGGTCGATCCGCTATCGGGGATTCGTTGCGCTACTTTCAATTGCGTGGATCCTTGCAGGTACTTTTCTGGCGATGCGAGCGCCTCTGGATGTTTTTCCGGAGTTCGTGCCGCCTCAAGTTACAATTCAGACTGAGGCCCCTGGCCTCGCGCCGGAGCAGGTCGAGCAGATCATTACACGGCCGATCGAGACGGCGATCATCGGCGCCCCGGGAGTCGATACGGTCCGATCAGAATCGATCTATGGTCTTTCTGTCGTACTGGTGTCCTTCGAAGACGGCGTCGACGCCAACGCTGCAAGGCAAGGCATTGCAGAACGACTGACGACACTCAATGGTAAGTTTCCAGCGGGATTTGGGCCGCCGAAGCTCACGCCGCTGACTTCAAGCACGATGGACGTATTGAAGATCGGCATCGTATCCGATCAAGTCGATCCTTACACCCTTCGCGACATCGCCGACTGGACCATAAAGCCGCGGCTTCTGGCAGTGCCCGGCATCGCACGGGTAACCGTCTATGGCGGCGCCATACGTCAGGTCCAGGTCCAGCCTGATCTAAAACGAATTGCCGCCCTCGGCCTTACTGTGACTGACCTGATGAATGCGGTCAGCGAGGCCATAGCTCTTCGAGGTGGTGGGATCATCGAGACAACGGCGCAGCGCATCACCATTGAAGCGCCGCCGCCCGCCCCAAATCCGCAGGCGATCGCCGAAGCCGTCGTCACGATGCAGAACAATCGTCCGGTTCTTGTCGCAGACCTCGCCAAGGTGACGATCGGCCCGGCGCCGAAGATCGGTGACGCGACGATCATGGGCCAGCCCGGAGTCTTGATCACCGTTTCGGGCCAATTCGGCGCCAACACGCTTGAAGCGACGACGGCGACAGAAGCGGCTCTCGCGGAACTGACACCGGCGCTCGAACGACGAGGTATTACGTTATATCCGGCGTTGCACAGACCTGCTTCATTCGTTGTCCGCGCCCTCAAGAATCTCGAGACGGCGCTGATCATCGGCTCTGCGCTGATCTTGATCGTGCTTTACGCCTTTCTGCGAAGCATTCGAGCATCTTTCATTTCGTTTCTCGCAATCCCGCTCTCCCTCCTCGCGGCCGTTGTCATTCTGACGGAATGCGGCCAGTCCCTCAATACAATGACGCTCGGTGGCTTTGCATTAGCGCTTGGCGTGCTCGTCGATGATGCGATTATAGATATTGAAAACATAGCGCGACGTCTGCGTCTCGCCGGACCCCAAGCAGACCGTTTGCAAGTCATTGAGGATGCGTCGATCGAAATTCGGGGCTCCATGCTTTATGGCACGCTCGCCGTGATATTCGCATTCCTCCCTATCTTGTTTGCGGGTGGCGTCCAGGGGCATTTCATCGGTCCGATGGCTTTGACATTCATCATCGCAGTGCTCGCATCGATGTTCGTCGCGCTGACGGTGACGCCGGCGCTGTGCGCGTTGCTCCTGACGAAGGCGGAAGACACCAAAGAATCGCCGATGCTGAGGGTCCTCAAAGGCGTACAGTCCAGAGTGCTTGATTTCGTGCGACACGCATGGGGCCTTACCGTATTGGCTCTTACCGCTAGCGTAATCGCTGCAATCGGAGTGGTACCCTTCCTCTACAGCGAACTCCTTCCTCAATTCCGTGAGGGGCATTTCGTATTGCAGATGTCTATGGCATCGCCCGGAACCTCGACTGATGACGTCGTGGCCGTCGGGGAGCGGATCACGGCGGCATTGCTCAAGCTACCGTTCGTCGAGACGGTTGCGCACCAGATCGGACGCGCCGAGGCAGGTGAAGATACGTGGAGCGTCGACAAAAGCGAATTTCACATTGAACTGAAGCCGGTTCATTCGGAGAGCGAAGAGGAAGCCCAGAATATCATTCGCGATACGCTTCGCGCCTTTCCCGAGGTGAGAAGTGAGACACTCACATTTCTTGGCGACCGCATCAGCGAAAGCTTGAGTGGCGAGACTGCACAAGTTGTGATCGGCGCAATGGGTACCGATCTCGATGCGCTCGAGAAAGCCGGCACCGAAATTCAAAACGCCATCGGCGATATGCCCGGGGTCACCGATCTCAGGATGCCGAGAACCGCGGCTGTCCCGACCCTGTCCGTCAAGCTCGACCCCATCGCTCTGGCGAACTACGGGATTACCGTTCGCGATGCGCTTGATACGATCCAGACGGCATTTGCCGGAACAACAATCGGCCAGACTTACGAAGGAGCGCGAACAGTTGACGTTGTCGTCATTCTCGCACCGGACGATCGCAATCGCATAGATGCACTCGGTTCGCTGATGATTGGCAATGCGAACACGAAGACGCTTTTGAAGAACGTCGCATCCATCACGCTTACCGAAGGCAGATCAAATATTCAACATGACGGTGCGCAACGTCGGGTCGCAGTGACCTTCAATGGCGCCAAAGGTTATTCGCTGCGGAACCTTGTCCACGACGCACGCGAGCGGGTCGAAAAACTCGATCTGCCAAAGGACGTCTACGTATCGTTTTCCGGCCAGGCCGAGGCAGAGCGGGCCGGTCAGTTGAGGTTGGCCGGACTGACGGCGCTCAGCACCGCGCTGATCATCACGGTCCTCGCGATCGCTTTCCGTCGGCGTCGCCTCGCCATTCTCGTGCTTATCAACCTGCCGTTCTGTCTCATCGGAAGCATCGCGGTCATTGTCGTATCCGACATTGGGATGACGCTTGGAAGTCTTGTCGGTTTGATAACCGTGTTTGGTATCGGTGCGCGCAATTCCGTCATGATGCTGGCTCACGTCGAGCACCTCGCGGATGATGAACACAAAGGATGGAACCCGGAGACCATTCGATTGGCCGCAGCCGAGCGATTGGCGCCTGTGTTCATGACAGCATTGATGGCGGCTCTCGGGCTCGTTCCTCTCGCGCTAGGCCTGGGGCGCCCAGGACATGAAATCGAAGCTCCGATGGCGATCACCATTCTCGGCGGTCTTGCGACGGCCACTTTTTTGAACCTCGGCGTGTTGCCGGAAGCGCTGATCCGTCTCAGTCGGATGCTGAAGATCTCCGAATTTTCCAAAGGCACGCCATCAACCCGTTCACAAGAACAGGCAGGAGACGCGGAAAAGCTGAGTTCGATCTAATGCTGCCTTCTGTCTCGGTTCTATAAAACCGCATATTCTTATCGGTTCGGCCGAGCGTTAGTCTAACACTATCAGACGCCTTCGATGATGTTACGCACCTTCGAAGCCAAGATTTCCATCACGAACGGCTTCGTTATAATGTGCATCCCGCGATCGAGGTGCCCATGACTCAGCACGGCATTCTCCGCGTATCCTGTCGCAAAAAGCACTTTCAAATCCGGTCTGTATTGGCGAGCTGCGTCGGCTACCTGCCGCCCATTCATGCCATTGGGCAAGCCAACATCCGTAATCAATAAATCAATCCGATCATCCGACTGCAATACTTTCACAGCCTCTGGGCCATCGCCCGCTTCGATCACGCCATAGCCAAGCTCTTCCAGAACATCGACCACAAGCATACGCACGAGCGGCTCGTCTTCGACGACCAGCACAGTTTCGCCAGATACAGCCTGGGTTGGAGCGCTGTGACCGTCCATCGTTTCCACCATTTTGTCGTCGAGGTGATGACGTGGCAGATAAATGCAAACCGTTGTACCCTGTCCAAGCTCTGAATAAATTCGAACTTGGCCGCCCGACTGGCGAGCAAATCCGTAGACCATAGAGAGTCCGAGGCCCGTGCCTACACCGATTGGCTTCGTCGTAAAGAATGGGTCGAACACCTTTTTGATGATGTCCGGCGACATGCCGCAACCGTTATCGGAAACGCACATTGAAACGTACTGACCGGGATCAAGCTCATGCTCCTTCGCCGCGCGGTCGTCTAGCCATTTATTGCACGTCTCGATCGTCAACTTTCCGCCATTTGGCATCGCATCGCGGGCGTTGATGCACAAATTCAGAAGCGCGTTTTCGAGTTGGTGCTGATCGACCAAAGTCGACCAAAGGCCGCCCTTAGCAACGCTCTCGACATGAATATCCGGCCCCATCGTTCGACGGATCAACTCCTCCATGCCATCGATCAATTTGTTCAGGTTCGTCGGCTTTGGATCAAGCGTTTGCCTGCGCGAAAAGGCGAGCAAACGGTGGGTCAGCGCAGCGGCGCGCTTGGCAGCGCCTTGGGCCGCTAGCAAATAGCGATCGACGTCGCCGACGCGGCCCTGCGATATTCGCGTTTGCGCTAGTTCAAGGCTACCCGAAATTCCGGCGAGAAGATTGTTGAAATCGTGTGCGATACCTCCAGTGAGCTGGCCGATCGCTTCCATCTTTTGAGCTTGACGAAGTTGCTCTTCCGCGCGGGAGCGCTCGGCTACTTCGTCGTTGACGCGCTGCTCAAGCGTCGCGTTCAGCGTTTGCAGCTGCGCTATGAGACGGGAATTATCGATCGCGGATGCGGCCTGACCGGCAAGACCGGACAGAAGTGTTTCGTGCTCCTCGCGAAAAACACCCTTTTCCTTGTGCCCGAAGAAAAGTCCTCCGAGAACCTCTCCCGAGTGGGAAATAACCGGCACCGATAGATAAGAGACGACCGGCAGATGGCCTTCCGGCATCCCCCTATAGGGCGCGTTTTTCCCGTAACGGTGATCTTGCCGGATATCATCGGAACGCACCGAAAATTCGCCGGCGAAGGTCGGAGCAAACACTGCCGTTTTTCGCGGCATTGGGAATTGTTCAAATTGCTCTCGTGACGCTCCCGAAAGCTTATAGAGCGTCAGGCTTTCACCATCTTCGTCTCTGTTGTTGTAGAAGAAGGCTCCAAACTCGGCGCCCGTCAGCTCTACTCCCGCATCGGTGATTTGCTGCACGATGCGGTCGATATCACGTTCGGCTGCCACTGCGGCGCCGATACGATTGACAAGTTCGAAACGGCGCTCAGCGCGCTTTTTGGCAGTGATGTCCAGTACGGTACCGATGAAACGAACCGCCTTGCCGCCTTCGAAGATCGCGCTCCCCTTCGCTGAGATCCAGCGTTCCACGCCGTCTTGAAGGCCTATCGTGCGATATTCGATATCGTAGAAAGGTGAGCCATTTGGCGCGATCGCCGACTGAACCGCAGCATCTGTGCGATCGCGGTCATCGGGATGGAGGCCAGCAAGGAAGCTGCGCTCGTAGCTGACCTCAGCGCTCTCGGGAAGACCGAATAGCGCCTTGCAACGCGTATCCCATTTCAGTTCGCCGCTTCGCGGGTTGAAGTCCCATGTGCCGATGTGCGCGGCGTCCGTTGCCAGGCGAAGTCTTTCCTCGCTCAGGCGCATCGCGTCTTCAGCGCGCTTACGTGCGGTGATGTCCTTAAAGAGTACAGCGACTTGATTACGCGACGGTGGCTCGACACGAAAGCCCGCCAGTTCAAGCCAGCGGCCGGTTGCTTCAAGTTCTTTCTCAAAGCGGATCGGGTGACCGGTCTCGAGAACGCTGCGGTAGAGGTCGATCCAGCCCTCCGCTTCATCCGGCACCATTTCGCGGACGCGCTGGCCGACGACGTTGGGAATTCCAGTGTTATCTACATAAGCAGCGTTGGCGGCCACGTGGATATAGTCGTCGAACCGACCGCGCGGACCATCAGTGAACTCTATGATGCAGAAGCCCTCGTCGATCAAATCGAACAGAGCCTGGTAACGCCGCTCGCTTTCACGCACCTCTTGTTCTGCGCTTACACGTTCGATATGCGCCCACGAACGCTCCGTTATTTCGCGAATGAGCGCTATTTCTTCTTCGTTCCAAAGATGCGGCTCATTGTGATGGACCGCCATCATAGCCTTAAGGCGGCCCTCTTTGACCAGAGGCATGCAAACTGTTGCGGTAATACCAAGAGCTTGAAACGACGCGGCCTCGTTGGGCGGCATTTCTTTGCGATTGTCGTTGATCACAAGTACTTCGCCGCCCCGCAGCTTTTGCACTGCGAGTTCGCCGAAGTCCGACAAGCGATAGCGGCCCACAATCGATTGCGCACCCGGTACGGCCCATGCTCCGCGAATGTGGAAGGTGTCCTGATCGCTATCCATATCCGCGTAAGCGCAGGCCGATGCATTCAAATGCTTACCGCTGATGAGCATGGTCATTGCCAGTACGGCATCGGCGTCCAGCAGTAGCTGCGTCTCTCGCTGGAGATCATCGAGAAAGACGCGCTGCGCCGCATTCCGACTAAGCTTTTTCTCTGCTCGGTTCCGTTCGGTTACATCGGTCACTTGGACGAAGATGCCATCGATGTCGCCGGACACGTTGCGGGTCGGTTGATAGATGAAATCGAGCAGACGGGTTTCGCGAACGCCGAAGCGCAATAGATCGACCGGCATGGCCCGACCGACGTAAGGCTTGCCCGTGCGGTAGACGTCGTCAAGAAGCGCCAAGAAGCCCTGATCGACAACTTCGGGCATAACTTCAGCGACTGTCCGCCCGATCAACGCGCTGCGTCCGCCGATGAGCTCGATATAGGCAGCATTGGCGATTTCGAAGCGGTGCTCCGGGCCCTTCAATATAGCGATCGCACCGGGGGCTTGCTCAAACGTTTCGCGCAGACGTTCCGTCTCCGCTGCGCGCGCCCTCACAGCCAGGACGAGATCCGTCGTTTCAAATATCTGATTAAAGACGCCCACTACCTTTCCCCGATCGCTCATGATGGGCGTCAGACTATAATTCCAAAAGGTCTCGAGCGTTTCGCCGCCTCTTTGTATCGGAAGCATTTGCTCGGAGATCGACAGCCCGGCAGCTCGGTCAAGCACGCTTTCCAACTGGGGGCCGAAGACATTCCATATATCTTTCCAGATTTTCCGCGCGGGCTGTCCGAATGCCCCAGGATGCCGATCTTGGAACACGTTCGACCAAGCATCGTTATAAAGAATTCTCAGATCCGATCCCCAGTAAATCGCCGTCGGGGATTTCGAATTGAGGCACAGGGATAGCGAAGTGACCATCTCCTGACACCAGTCCTCGCTCGGCCCGAATGGATGCGATTGCCAATCGAACCTGCGCACGAGGTTGCTCATTTCCCCCTCGCATAAGGGTAGGCAGCCAAGTCTGGTCGACATCGACGACAGTCCTCAATCCTAAAAATCTGTCGATGCAGGCCCTGCATTTGTTGTCTCAGCCAGCAGTGCCGATCTCAGATCCTTTATAATTCGCGCGGAAGTTCAGACCTGTCTTCAAGCAGCTCGAGCAAGGCGCGAGCCATGTTCTCCAAGGTATAAGGCTTCTGCAGAACCTGCCGACCTCGATGTTCCATCGGCAATGAGGCTTGCTCGCCGTAGCCGCTCGCAAAAATAAACGGAACGCCAAGTTCCAATAGTCGATCGGCGATCGGAAAGCTTGTTCCGTCTCCGAGATTAATATCCAGAACTGCGAGAGAAGGAGCGTCATTTTCGAGATAATCAAGCGCCCCATCAGGCGTCGCATGAACCGAGACGCCGTCAGCGCCGAGCCGCGCGAGAATGTCCTCGGCATCAAGCGCGATGATCAGGCTGTCCTCGACCAGCAGAACAGACCTCCCCGCCAAAAACTTTGGCGGCGGCTCGGCGGGGTGATTGGACGTCGATCGCTGAAATCTTATCGCTGGACCGGCGAACGTTTTTGGATCCGAAACATGGCGCGCCGGAATTGTGAAGTTCGCCTCGAAACCGGTTTCCTTGAAGAGAGCCTCGGCGCTTCCGCCCAAATCGTACGGGACCGAGCGTTCAATGATTGTCGTGCCAAATCCTTTTCGTTCCGGAGCGCGAACTGGAGGGCCGCCGCGTTCGCGCCAGTTGACCACAAGATCCCGATTGCCGTTGCGATGCCAAGATAATTCGACTTCGCCGTTGCCCGACAGGCCGCCATACTTCGCTGAATTTGTAACGAGCTCGTGAACTACGAGCGCCATCGCCGAATACGCCTGCGGGTTCAAGAGCACCGGCGGGCCGCTGCTGTTGATGCGCTCTGCCCCATCGTGAAACGCTGCCGCTTCTGCATCGATGATGGCCTGCAGCGGCGCCGGTCCCCAATGATCGTCGGTAATTTGATTGTGAGCGCGTGCGAGCGCGTGGATGCGCCCGTCGACCACTTTAACAAATTTCTCGACTTCAGCGTCGTCGTGCTGCGATTGCCGAATAAGCCCGCGAATGACGCCCAGAATATTGCGGACACGATGATTGAGTTCGGCGATGAGAAGCTCTTGTCGCGCGCTCGCCTGATGTCTTTCTGCGGCGGCCTCATCTGCGAGCCGCAAGACGACCTCAATCAAAGTGGCGCGAAGGGTTTCAGCTACGCGCAACTCTGATGGGGTAAACGGCTGCGATCGTCCCTCGACAAGTTCTTTCCATTCCGCAAAGCTCTCTCGTGGCGTCAGCCGTGGTCCATTCGGACCAAACGTCACCGGCTTGTGAGGATCACCGGCCCAACGCACAGAGCGGATCATCTCTGACCGAAACAGAACGACATAATCGCGGGGAGAACGGGAGATCGGTATCGCGAGCAGGCCAGCCACGCCGGATCCCGCTCCGTCGTCGATCTTAACGAGCGATGACAGCTTATCGGTGGCAAAAACCTTCCCTGCCGCGGTGCCGTTAAGCGCGCGCACGATTTTCCGGAACAGATCTGTCGACGGAGTGACGCCTGAGAATGCGTAGCTTCCGTTTATCCATACACCTACGCCATCAGCCGGAATGGTGTTGGTGAGAATGTCGGCGAGCCAATCGGGATCTTTGAGCAAGGTCTCGTCGGAAGCGACCGCGCCCAATAGCTGATCCGATATATCGCGGGCACGGCGTTCATACTCTACGACGGCTCGCCGCTCGCGACTCTCGAGCCGCATGGCAAACATCTGCGCGAATAATTCGCTGACCGATCGCGCCTGGAAGTTGGGGACACGTGGCGAATAATGATGACAAGCGAAAAGACCCCAAAGCTCGCCGTCGACGATAATCGAAATGGACATCGATGCACCGACGCCCATGTTTTTCAAGTACTCGATGTGTATTGGCGATACCGAGCGCAACATCGAGAGTGACAAATCCAGCTGATGCCCGAACTCGTCGAGTTGAGGTTTGATTTGGACCGACGTCGAATTGACGTCGAAAATGATCCGCAAGAGATTGCGTCGGTAGAGCGCGCGCGCCTGCTGCGGGATGTCGCTCGCGGGATAATGCAGACCTTTGAATGACCCGATCCCACTTTTGCAGGCTTCGCCAACTACCTCGCCCGATCCATCCGCGTCGAACTTGTAGACCATAACGCGATCGTATCCGAGCAGCGCGCGAACCTGTCTGGCCCCCTCGCGATAGAACGCCGAGAAGTCCGCTGTCAGATCGAGGCGTGCCATCATCGATCGCACAGTTCCGGTCGTATCTTTGGGCGCTTCGCCTCCAGGCTCGGCCTCGATGACGATGAAAGAACCAGAGAAGTGAACGGCGACATCGAACGGCGTATCTTTTACAAGTTCGCAGGCAAACAGCCGTTCAACGGAATCCATGCCTCGAAGCATCCCGACACGGTTTCTAAGATCGTGAAGAGTGCGCGGCGATAGAAATTCAGCGAGCGGATGGCCGATCATCTCGTCGACATCGCGCCCGATAAAGCTGGAAACATTCTCTGAAACGCGTGCAACGAGCCAATCGGTCGTGACAGCTATCAGAAACCCAATCGGCTGAATGGCGCCCGGAATGTGGATGGGCTCTCGATCGCAATTTATAAGATCAACAGGAGCCCCAACAGCGTCTAATGTATTGCGGTAATCGGCCACCAAGGCTGCCTCTACGATTTGGGAAAAAGACGACCTTCTAAACGCCCGAGGTCTGCAACAAGTTCAACACTCGATAAATTGAGTGGAGGGCGCGCCGCGGAAGTTAATTATATCAACACCTTATCGCGGCGCCACACCTGAGCTCAAGATCGTCACTGAGGCGGCGTTGGTACCTACTCTCGAGGGTTTCCGGTTTGCCAGACGGCGGCCGACGTCTTAGTGAACAGCGGCCAAAGCGGCCGTTTGACCCTAGAGAGGGCATCGCGAACCGCGCGGGACTAAGCCAACACTCCGCACGCGATCGTCGTAAGCGACGGCGGTTAACGCAGTTCGGAATTTCATAAAAGCGATCAATCGCGGAACAAAAGAGAAGACAGCCCCTCGGCGCGGTCCGTATAATACTAAGAGGCGGGGGACACTTGGCGACCAGCTAACGAGAAACCAAGGAGTCCACATCATGAAGTCTCTTATCGCGGCCGCATCCGCGGCATTCATCCTGTCATTCGCAGCGATGCCGTCAATCGCAGACGATCAGACGTCGACGGACCCTGCGCGCCATACGATGGGCGACGAAGGCAAGCTTCCCTCAAGCGGTGCTGTCAGCGGGCGCGTGCCCGATATGGGCGCTGGAACCGGCAGTAGCACTGGTACAGCCGGCTCGTCTCACAGAATGGGCGACGAAGGCAAACTACCAGCTACAGATTCAATGAGCGGTCAAGTCCCCAAAATGAGCAAGCCGGCCGCCGGCGATAATTGAAGCCGTTGCATGTACGTCTGATCCAACGATCCGTGCACTTTGTTCGGGTCCGTCGGGTCAGACTTTCTCATTTGCCGTTCGATTGATCGAGAGGTTCGTCATGGCAACCAGTCCTATGTCTGCAAGGCCTGCGGAAGCGTCAGATCCAAGTTGCTGGGGCGCTATTTTGCTCGGTTCAGTTTTTGTGCTCGCTGGCATTTTCGTTCTCGGCGATATTGTAGCGGCGACGGTGATCAGCACGATGCTTATCGGCGTCCTGTTGCTGGTGGCGGGTGGGGCCGAGATATTTCAGGCGTTTTCGACCCAGCATTGGCGCGGGTTTCTGCTGAGATTGCTTATCGGCGTTTTTTATGCCGTTTGCGGAGTAATGCTGATCGCTGACCCCGCACGCGCGTCCGTTTTCCTAACATTCGTCTTCGCGCTATCCCTGATCGCATCGGGGTGTGTTCGGATCGTCCAGTCGTTTCAGTATTGGGCCTTATTTGGTCCATTACTGCTGATTTCCGGGATCATCGGAGTCGTGGCGGGTCTCGTCATCCTCGCCAAATGGCCGTTCAGCGGTCTGTGGGTCTTAGGGCTGCTGGTCGGCATCGATCTGGTGGCCCATGGCATTTGGTGGATCTTCATCGGAAGCCGGGTGCGCCACGAGAATAGTGCCGCACTCGGCTGAAAACACGACGAGAGCAGACTCAGCCGAATTTGAGTTCTCCGTTAAGTGCGTTCGTCGATGGTAAACGAAGACCAACGCTCGAAGGGCGACCCGGCATTCGGCAGAATTCATCACCTCAGGCCGAAGGTTCGCCTGATGCCTTCACCTGGGGCATGATCAATTGCTCTCGTCTCTTGCCTCCCAGGACGGGCATGGACGCTGGAGCTAACGCGTCGGCGCTTGCTGCTCCGCGTCCGCAAGTATTTGTCGATTTTGCCCGCCGTCAGGGAGAAGCAATTATGCAGCCGATTATCGACCCGCGTAACGGCGACGCTGAGGACGATGGTTCGAGCACCAAACGACGGACGATGTTATCCCTCGCCGGAACGCTTTTGTCCGAAATAAGCCTACCGAAGTTGCTCGCGGCGCTGACTGTGCTGATTGTCCTGCCCGCGATCATGCTCGGAGCGGCGCCACTTCTTGCCTCGATTTGGCTAGGAACAGTTTCTTCGAAGACGGCGGCTCTCTATACCGGCATCTTCGCACCGACCGCCTTGCTCGCGCTGCTTGCGATTGGATGGTTCGGCGGCAAGCCATTATGGCGATTTGTCGAAACGAATTTCTGGTCGCTGAATGCGCTCGCCGTCCAGCCGGCTTATGCACTCATGCGAGAGGCGATCCGACAGTTTGCCGAGCGCTTCATGACTGAGGGCGCTGACCAACAGAGCCGAGGGCGCGTACGCGCCATGAGTGCAGCCGTGGCGGGCTTGCTGATTTGTGCATTGGCGATCTGGATTCTCGCAGTCGTGTGGCCACACACGAGGTGGACCGGTTCCGTCAGCGACCTTTCGTCTCCGGCGACACTGATAGGCATCGCACTTTGCAATAGCTTAGCCATCGTCACCACCTATCTCGCAGTTGCTGGATTGACGTGGGGCCTGGCTGACACCCTCATGGCCCAACCGCTGGATTTCACGCCCAGCCCCACACCCGCTTCAGCGAAGCAGATTTGGCGCGTCGTCCACCTTTCCGATATTCACACCGTCGGCGAGAGATACGGCTTTCGTATCGAAGGAGGACGCTCCGGCCCACGCGGCAATGATCGACTGAGACAGCTCCTAGGAAAGCTCGCCGCGATTCACGCGCAGTCGCCATTCGATATGATCGTGATTACCGGCGACATTACCGATGCTGGACGCTCGACCGAATGGGCGGAATTTCTCGATGCGATCGCGCAATATCCGAGTCTGTCCGAGCTCGTCGCGATACTTCCGGGAAATCATGACGTCAATGTCGTCGACAGAGCGAATCCGGCACGCCTCGATTTACCGCTCAGTCCGAAGATGCGGCTACGCGAAGTTCGGGCGCTCGCGGCGATGGCGACAGTGCAAGGCAAGCGGGTGCGCGTCTTTGATGACGCGACCAAAAAGTCCGGCGCGAGCTTGCAAAAGTCTCTTGAGCCGCTGGCGGCAAAAATTGCAGAATTCGCCGATATCGCCTCCATGCGGCGAGCTTGGCAGCTAGCAAATGTCTGGGCGCGCAGCTTTCCAATGATTCTGCCGCCGCAAACGCCGGACGGCCTAGGCGTGATCCTAATGGACTCGAACGCTGAGACCCATTTCTCGTTTACGAACGCTCTTGGACTTGTGACCGCAGAGCAAATGCACGCCGCCGAAAAAGTCTTTGCGCAGTATCCGAACGCGCACTGGATCGTTGCACTTCATCATCACGTCATCGAATATCCCAAGGCCTCAAAGGCGCTTTCGGAGCGGATCGGCACGGCTCTGATCAACGGCAGCTGGTTTGTTCGCCGAATGCAACGATACGGCAAGAAGATCGTCGTCATGCACGGCCATCGCCATATCGATTGGATCGGACGCTGCGGCGAACTGACAATCGTTTCTGCGCCGTCGCCAGTGATGGACGTCACCGATGAGAAGGACACTTATTTTTATATCCATAATCTCGGCGTCGGCGCGGATGGACAATTCATGCTCTTCGCGCCGGAACGCATCGTTCTTTCCGGCGCTCTCAGTCCGGCGTCCGAGGCTCCTGCGACGGTGATCCGCCGAACAGATCCGCAATCCAACGCGTCGACGAATGCGCCTCACACAGCGAAAGAAGCGCTATGACAATCGGTACGCCGATGAACGCTCCGGGCAGTCCCCACAGGAATGTCCAGAAGAAAACTGAAAATAAGACGACGAACGGCGATATCGATAACGCACTGCCGACGAACCGTGGCTCAAGATAACTTCCGACGACGAACTGAATGACGTTGAGGCACGCGAAGATCGCGACAGCGGCGGGCCACGACGCGAATTGCGCAACGGCAAACACGGTCGGGAACATGGTCGCGATGAACGGCCCGATGAAGGGTATGAAGTTCAGAGCGAACGCGATCACACCCCATTCGAACGCAAGCGGCAGCCCCGCCAGCCAAGCGAAGCCCCATACCAAGAGGCCGGTGATGACGCTCATCTGCGTCCGGACGAGCATATAGCGACGAAGTTTGGCGGCTGCGCTCGCTCCGCCCGTCATGAGAACGGTCCCGAGGTTTCCATGTTGCCACGCGCGAAGTTTCGCACATGCATCGTCCACTTCGAGAAGTCCAAGCAGAACATAAATGAAAACGACAATCAGGAAGCTGAGCGCCGTGTTGAGCCGCGAGGTGACTTCCTGGGCCATGCGCAACAATTGATCGCCACGGAAATAATTCGCCCACAAGCCCGCCAATTCGACGCCATGCCCCTCCAGCCAGGAGGTCATCGAGCCGTAGAGAGCCTGTAGGCGGCCGGCGTCATTCACGATGAATTGCCCAATGCGACCGGCGGCCCACGCCAGCAACAGGGCGAATGCGACGATCACAATCATGATCGCACCTGTTGTTATCGCAACAGCGATAAGCCGCGCCATCCTGGTTTGCAGGAACCGCTGCAACGGCCACGTAATGGCGATGATGAAGAGCGCGAAAGCGAGTGGCGCGAAGATCGACTCGGCTACATACAGCGCCGCACACGCCAGAATGGCAGTGCACAATCCCAGCATCGCGGACTGGGTGCGGCGGCTTTTGTCCTGTGAGGGCGGCTGAAGAGTATCCACGTCCGACAGTTTCAGCCGGGATTATGCCGCGGTCAAGGCTCGCTGAATGGCGACGTGGATGCAGGACATTCTTCCGCGGCATAGAAAGTAGTAACCATTGTCGAAAATCCGACCCGTTTGCTGCTGGCCGCATTACGCGGCCCAATAAAAAAACGCGAAATAGGAAAAGCAGTCGTTGACCAAACTTACGCGTTTGCTCCCTCAGAGCGGCCGAAATCGGTGCAATGAAATTTGATTGCTCGGTGTAGATCCGACCTCATCCATCGTCCGCATCGTTATCAACCTCATACGCTTCGCACTTTAATGCGTTTTCCAGCGCGAGCAGATGATGCGATTTGGATCGGTTGCGCATTTCTCGAACCCATTTTCGCCACTCTGTCATTGCGTCCTGTCCGCGGGGATATTCGATGCGAGCGGGCGCACTCACAATTGGGGGAAGCGTAATGGTCAACGCATTTTCAGACCTCGTCATTCTTTTACTCGCACCACTTATTTCGCTCGCTGTGGCTTGGGTCATCGCGATCAAAGCTCTGGCTGCGCGAGACCAGATTTCGCAAGTCGTGGCAGCCCTGACGCAGACCGGCAGCGCTGACGCACACTGCAAACGGTGGGAGCGCAAGCCATGAAAAAAGCCAAAGCAGCCAAAAGCGTTCGCGATGATTTCCGCACGGCGACGATCTACGCCATCCATCAACGCGGAGATTCATTGAATTTATTGGCCGCAGGCGCTTCAGCTTTTCCCCGATTCATGCTCGGTGCCATTGTTGCGATCAATTTCTTACCGGTTCCTGCTGCGCACGCCGCTCGTTTTGTATTCGATCAGCGCCGGACGGAGGTCCGCTTCGTCTACAAGATCGCGTATGCGAAACAGCGGGGGCGCTTCACCAAAGTTGCTGGCACTCTCGACTACGACGAAGGCAAACCTGGCAAAAGCAAAATCAAAGCTACAATTGCCGCCGCCAGCCTGACGACGGGCGACGCGCTCATCGATAGCGAACTGAAGGGTGCGAGTTTTTTTAACGCCGCAGCGTCGCCAATCATCACGTTCAAAAGCATCGAAGTGCATGCAGGCTCGGCAATGTCTGCGGACGTTGCCGGGGAGGTGACCGTCAACGGCGTTACAAAGCCCGTAACGCTCAATGTCACCATCGAGCCACATGACGATCCTGCGCTCAAGTATGACGTTGGCACACGCAAATTTCTGGCCAAAACCCGCATTCAGCGCAGCGCGTTCAACATGGTGGACTATCAAGCCATGGTCGACGACGAGGTCGATATCGAAATCGAAGCCATCGCTCGCCCGAGATAGCTCTCGCCGGGCGGTTTTCGGCGGAATCCGCCGCCCTTCGATGCACTTTTTAGAGCGATGTCCGTTTTCCTCGGAAACCGTGCCCGACTCTTTAGAACTTCCTGCGGAGTTCCGTACGGAAGCCGAAGTTGTCCTCGCCTCCGTCCTGGATCTGATACGTCGCATCTGCACGGAACAGCCACGCCCGGTCGAGCGGTATTTGGTAGCGAACGCCGAAGCCGTATTGCGGGTTATTGACGCCGATACCGTCATTCTCGAATGGTTGTACCGTCGCCACCTCGAAGACGAGCTGCTGATCGAGATTAAAGAGATATTCGACACCAAGCGCACCGCCGAACGTGTTCGATGCTGTATCGTCGAGCTTCGGATAGCCCGTCAACGCATCGGTCTCGAAGTTTATGCCGACGTTCTTCAATATGCCGGCGTTGTTGCCATCGACGAGCGGTTCTGGGGTGCCTACGCCGACGAAGAAATTCGCATACGGCAACAGCGTGCTCGGCAAAGGCGAGATCAGGCTATTTTCAGATATGAGCGCCACGCCGTCGCCCGTTCCACGGCCGTCGTCGCCGAAATTGGCGAACAGACGGGTCGAATTCGAAATGGTGTTGGCGTAGCGGCGGCTATAGGCGGCGGTGAGGAAGTGCTGCTCGACGGCGTCTTGACTTCCATTACCTTGAAGGAAGCCATAACCTGCTTCGATATATCCGCCGTAAGCGTCGATGAAGGTCGTGACGCCGAACAGATTGGCGGCATGATTGTCGACGTTGCCGTTCCGGTCGATAAGACTCGCGTTATTGACATTGTCAAAAGCCGCAAAGAACGTGAGATCATAGTTCGACAAGCCGAGCGTCGGCGAGTTCTGCGCCGGTATTGTGACGGCGCCGCCGAGGATCGCGTCGTTCGCCCATATACCGTTCTGTAGGAACAGCGGAAACAACCCGACCGTAAACGGCAAATCGAAACCGGCGTATTTTCCTGTCGCGCCGGAGTAAATCGACCCTACATCGCCCTCAAAGAACAAGGTCTGCGGATCGAGATCGATTTCGTCGTTGAACTTCTGATCGCCGTCATCGCCGCCGAACTCGAAGCGCGTGAACTTTGCATTTCCATCCTGGAACGGCGTGAAGAATGCGTGTATGCGCTCCGTCGCGGTTATTTTGAAATCGACGTCGAGGTTCAGCCGGGTCGCGACCTGAGCGATATCCTTGCCGTTGTTCTTGTTGTACGCGATTGCCGTGCGCCAGTCGCCATAAACGGATAGCCCAGGAAGTAGCGGGTTCAATTTGCCGAACAGCGTGCTGCTCTCGTCGTATATCCCTGACGTGTACTGCTCGCGACCGATCTCCAAGAGCGGGCGTGGCGGTTCGACGGCGGTTTTGCCGCCATAGATGTCAGACTGTCCCTTGGCATCGTACTTTTTGCTGTATTTCGGATCAGGGCGGAAGGCACCCTTGGTCGCATTCTTTTTCTTGTGCTGTTTAACGTCCGCTTTCGTGGGCGCGTCGGCAGCGCTGGCGACGTCCGCCCCGAGGTATTGCTTGGGCACGATGGTTTCGTTGCGGCGCTTTCCATCCGGCTGCCGCGCCGACGATCCGTCACGACTCGAGGCCTCGAAATCATCCTGCTCGCGCACGTCATTGCGTTCTTCGACAGGCATTGTCTCTGCCGGCGAGCCCGAGATCATAAGATTACCGCCGGCAATCAACGCAGCGACGGCCGTTGCCGTCCCGGCGTAGGATCGCATGTTGCCTGTTACGGCAAAAGTCATTCTGAAGCTCCCACTTCATGCCTCCGCCTGCGCGTTCACTGCAAGCAAGAGGTTTCAGAGAGGCTTCGGACCCGCGTCTTTGGACCTTCCCCCAAGGTCCAAATCCGAAACACTCGTTTCTTGGCGTCAGCCCTTCACGTCGACATCTACCGCGAAGTCGTGGAAGTTCATGATGCGCTCGTTCATACTCCGCTCCATATCTTTGGTGGCTCCGACAAAGCGCATGAAATAGATCGGCTCTGCACGGCTTCGCATGCGGAACGCAAGGCGGTACCGACCGGGCTTGCTGATCAAATTACCCGGCACTTCATATTTGGCTTCCCTCACCCCCAATGGCGTCAGCGAATGGTTTTCCATACGCACCAGAGGCGGATGATTGAGGACCGTGGTCGGAATGCCCGGCGGGCGCAGTTGTGGCAGCGGATCGATGTCGAAATTGACCGGAAGATACATTTCACGGTCGGTGCCCTTGACGTTGGTCGTCAGAAACTTGGTCTGGAAGTTCACCAGCATCTGGTCGGTATCGATGCGGCCGCTGGCGACGTCCAGACTGTGCAGGTCGGCCATGTCGCCGTTGCTATCGACGTAGCCCGACTCCCAAATATTGTTGCCGTCCGGATCGACCAGCGCAACATTCACCCAGAGCTGCGGCTGCGCGCCGAGAGATCCCGACGGCAGGTTATGACCGGTGTTCGTGTTCTTGATCTTGTAGGAGAACGCGAGAGCCGAACCGACTTTCGGCGTACCCTCGATGAACGGACCATCAACTTTGCTGCTATTCTCCATGACCCGGCGCCGGAGAACATCTCGCGTGTCGAGCTTCTTAATGTTTTCGTCGATGATCTCGCGCGCATCCTCGCGATCGTTGGGATCGCTCCAGCGCTTCGGAAATGCGACCTTGATTTTGCCGTCGGCGACTTTGTCTTCGAACTTGGTCGTGCCCCAGCCGGCGCGCCAATCGAACTGCAGCCAATCCTTGACGCTGTAGGCTTGGGCTTTGACGTTATGCGGGAAGATTCCGGGATGGGCGATCGAATAACCCGGTCCGATAAAGCGGTGATTTGCGTGTCTGCGGCCGGGGTTGATCTCTTTACCGCCGACGATGGCTGAAGGCGCTGTCGCATAGCCCTTGGGCTGCCCTGGGACCTTGCCCATGTGACAGTCCTGGCAAGAGATCCCAGCCTTACGTGCCGGGCTATCGCGATATTGGTCCCACACGATTTCGAGCTTGATGCCGAGATTGACGGCGACCTGATGACAACTGACGCAAAATTCCGACTTGGTGATCTGGTCGTTCGTGATCATGCCTTTGTGGATATCGTTGCCGCGGCCTTTCGCGCTTGTCTTGACCGAATAGGTTTCCTTGTTGGCGATCACGTTTTTGATAACGCTCTTTTGTCCGCTGCCATACACCGGCTCATAAATCTTTCCCGGCTCGACGCGTCGCTCGCCGTTGACCTTGCCGTACTGCTCTTTGACCCGATGACACGTGATACAGGTTACGCCTTCGCGCGAGATTTGACTTCTCGCCCAAAGCGGAGCCTCACGCGCTTCACCGAGCTGCGTTCCGACTTGCTGATGGCAGCGCACGCAGAAGGTCCCGACCGTTCCCTGCGTCAGCGTTTGAAACTTTTGCTCGAATTTGTGGAACATCGGTGAAATAGACGCATAGGCGTGCTGCGACGAGGACCACTCGTCATAAATCTGCTTGTGGCAAGTTCCGCATTGTGCGGCAGTCGGATAAAGCGCTTCGTCATTATTCGGGCTGCCGTGCACGTCTGGATTGCTGTTATCCAATCCGTTGGGCTTGGCTTTCCCTGGCTCGGGCCGTCGGATCTCGCCAGTGTTTTCGGCAATTACGGCCCGCGGCGGATTTCCTGCTGGCATTGAAGCGGCGCCACTCCCTTCAGCCGAGACGTTGCGTGGTGGCGCCACAGACATGAGAGCAGCGGTAGCGAACACGCCGCAGAGCGTTAATGTCGAAAATCGCGTCATGGGCTTATCCCTGTCCTCGGTACATTTCAGGGCAGCATCTCAATTCGCATCGCCCCGCGACAACGATGCTGAACATCCGTCTGGAATGGATGGCCTGCTGACTAATTGGATTGCGAAATGGGCCGCGATATGGCCGCGAATTTATTCTTTCGCCAAAACAAAAATTTTAGACAATTACTCGTCTTTGCAATTAGACGTTCGACTTCCCCTGACGGCGAAACCTTTTTTCCTTCAGCTAGCTGAGCATATCTGGGCTTAAAATGCCGGTTTTTTCAGTGTTCTTATAGCGTCTCCGCTTCCTGCCACGAGGGTTGATCGCGTCTCTCGTCATTCCGGCTGCATCTGTCTAATTTTTCTTATTGCCGTGGCTATTGCTCAATTTTCTCGCATCCAATTCTGGCATCTAATTTTTGTTTCGATGCAATTTTTTACTCGGCCATTGTCTGACCACGAATGATGACTACTGGAAATAAAATGCAGGCGGACGAATTCAAAGTTCTGCGCCTGATCTCAGCGGGATAGATCGAAATCATGAGCGTGAAGCCTACTGGGATAACCTTATGTCAAAACGCCACAAGATCACGATTGACGGCAAAAGCTTTCTGGCGCCGCGCGGAGCGTTGCTGCTCGATGCTGCACTGAACAACGGCATCGACTTGCCATACGGTTGTCGCGCCGGTCATTGCGGAACATGCTGCGTGCGACTGGTATCCGGCGAGGTTCACGGGGGCGAAGGGACCGATAAAGGCATCGTTCACGCCTGTCAGTGCCGGATTGCGGCTGATGCCGTGATCGCGCGAGATCAGCCAGCAGATGTTCGTACCGTCAACGGCGTCTTGAGCACATTGCGACCGCTGTCTTCGGAGGTCCTGGAAATCGGCATTACGACGGATCGCTCGCTTCCGCATCTGCCCGGCCAATTCGCACACGTACAGTTCAGCGGCCATCCGAGTCGCTCCTATAGTATCACGCACGCTCTGAATGAAGCCGGCGACTGCCATGCCACGTGGTTCCATATCCGCCGCGTCGACAATGGGCGCGTCAGCGCGTCTCTTGGTCAGCGGATCAAGACTGGGCATCGCGTTAAGCTCACAGGACCATTTGGATCTGCGCACTTCCGGCCCAATTCCGGTGCTCGGATCGTTCTCGTAGCAACAAACACCGGCTTTGCACCGATCTGGGCGATCGCCGTCGCGGCGCTTCGCGAAAATCCGTCGCGAAGAATGATGATCATCGCGGGCGGCCGCACGCTGGATTCTCTTTATATGGCGCCTGCTCTCGTGCGCTTGGCACGTTTTCCGAATGTCGTCGTCGTACCGGTTTGCAGTTCTGCGCCTGAATCGATTCAGGCGGTCCGACCAGGACGGCCAACCGACTATCTGCCGCGACTATTGCCCACCGATGCTTTGTACGCATGTGGCGCTCCTGGAATGGTGGAAACCGTCAAGGCGATTTCAGCAGACGTTGGTGCGACCTGCTACGCGGACCCGTTTCTGCCCGCGGTCGACACCGCGGGCGGCGAAAATCCTTCCACGCGCGCCGCCGACAGGTTCACCTCTCCCCTCGGTCAAAACATGCTCCAGCTCGCCTACGAGCACCCGGGAAGCTTCAGGTAGAAATCGCATATTGCTGCGCAAGGATGAGTTCATTGCGGCTTTCACGGCATAACAATCAACCGCTGGCCGGCGCAGATTTCGGTTCTATGCGTTTTGTTCTGCTTCTGGCTTTGCCGTTGATCGCCGTGCTCGGCGTCTATCGCGCTGCTGCGTTGGATTCAGGCAAGGTCGTTGGACCGAATGCCTGCGCCGAATGCCATAAGCAGGAAGCTGAAGCCTGGAAAGGCTCGCATCACTTCAAAACTTTCCGAGAGTTGCCGCGCAACCCCGAGGCTAAAAAAATCGCGGAAAGAATGGGCATCCGGCGCATCAGGTCAGAAAGCTTATGCGTGAATTGTCATTACACGGCTCAGCGCAAGGACAACAAGGACGAGGCGGTGTCCGGTATTTCTTGCGAATCCTGTCATGGCGCGGGCAAAGAGTGGATCAAAATCCATAGCGGCTTCAGCGGAAAAACAGCGAAGACCGAAACGAGAAGCGAGGCACAGGCGCGCTGGAAACTCGCAGAATCCAAAGGCATGATCAGGCGGCATGCGCTCTATCAACTGGCGAAGAACTGCTACGGCTGTCACGTCGTCCCGCAACAAGAACTCGTCAACAAGGGCCAACACCGGGCTGGCAGCATGTTCGAGCTTGTCTCTTGGTCGCAGGGCGAGGTGTTGCACAACACTTGGTATTCGAGGGGCAAGGAAAACATTCCAGCCGACGCCGAGCGCAAACGCATGCTCTATCTCGTCGGCCTAGGCGTCGAACTCGAAACGGCGTTGCGCGCGGTTGGAAAAGCGACCGTCCGAAAGGCCTACGCCTTCGAAATGGCTCAGCGTGCGGACAAAGCGCGACGACGGCTCGCTGCCGTCGCAACGGCAGTACCAAACGTGCCGGAAATTGCCCAGATGGTGGAATTATCTCATTCGGCGGCGCTGACACTGAACAACGGGAAAGACCTCGCGGCGGCCGCTGATGGCATCTCTCAGCTGATTGTCACCATCACGGACAAGTACGACGGCAGCACCATGGCTGGACTCGACAGCATGATTCCGCAGCCAAGCCAATTCAAAGGCGCCGCAAGAAAAGCGGCCGCAGTCAACTGATGTTATCTCCGCGCAACGGCAAAAGACGCGCGATTTCTATGGGGGTGGGAATGAGCAAATGGATCGGCCCCGCGTGAAAGCGGCAGGGCAACACGCTTCAGGAAGTATGATTTGGACACTTGGCTCGGCGTGGACTTTTATCCGCCGTGCGAGTCTGCTTGTTCTGATGGCTTCGCTGTCCGCAGGCGTATTCTTCTGGGTATGGATATACGGAAGCGCACTTCGCGATCCACGTTATCTCGACGGCTGGCTCCTCGCCTTCGGCATGAGCCTGCAGTTCGGCTTTCACGCGGCCATCAAGACGAACAAGCTGTCGCCGAAGCTTCTCAAGCGGTGGAGAAGCGTGCACATCTTCGTCGGCTATGCACTTGTCGCCGCGTTCCTCTCTCATTCCAATTTTTCGATGCCCGATACCGCGTTCGAATGGGCGCTGTGGGGCGGCTTCGTGACTGTGACGCTCAGTGGTGTGTTCGGCACTTATCTCGCCTGGTCGTTACGAAGCAAGGGTGGCATCGACGATAATATCGGCCTTGAGCGTATTCCCGCTCGCTGCGCAGAACTGGCGCGAGACGTGCGTGAACTCATCACGGCGCCAGATCCCATCGCAGCGGAATTATCATTGCCTGCGCCCCCCTATGATGCGTGGATTACCGATCTTTACGCAAATCACCTCAATCGTTTCTTCGAAGGGCCGCGAAATTTTTCTTCGCATCTCGTCGGCTCGCGAAAACCACTCCAGCGCCTGACAAACGAGATCGAGCGCCTGTCGCGTTACGTCGATGCACTTGGCCGAGAGAAGCTGGAGGCAATCAGCAAAATGACGGCCGAAAAAGATCGTCTCGACTTCGCGCGCGTTCACCTCACGCTGACGAAGGCTTGGCTGTTTGTGCATGTTCCCGTCACCTACGCGCTAATCGTCCTTTCCGTGTTGCACATCCTCGTCGTCTATTCCTACTCGTCGGGGGCTTGGTGATGTGGCTATGGCCGTGGCAGGCAACAGAGCGTCCCGCACCTCCGAATTTTGGACGCGACCGGTTTGCGCGCTTCCTGGCGCTTGCGACGTTCATCGGCATCGGCGCTGCTTTTATCGCTTCTCCCGGAACGCAGCTTTTAATGCCGGGCCCATTGAGCAGCGCACACGGCGCGATCAAGAATTGCTCTTCATGTCATGCCAATACCGGCAACGGCAAATTGAGTTGGGTTCATGGCCTTGTGGCCTCGTCGGGATCGACTGCCGACAGCAAGGCATGCCTCACCTGCCACAAGATGCCGGACAGCGCCTTCAACCCACACGGCGCGTCAGCAGAGGTACTGAAGAACAGTACGCTACGGCTCGTGAATATCGCGACGAGAAGCTCTCAACCGCTGTCGGCGCGCGCGCAAACAGCGGCCTTTCCGATGCAGAAGATGGTCGCGGCAGGCCTCAACTGCGCGAGCTGCCATCAAGAGCATCAGGGCATCAACTCCAGTCTGAACAGGATCTCGAATGAGCAATGCCGATCCTGTCATTCGGTGAAATTCGACAGCTTCGACGACGGTCATCCGGCATTCGATACCTATCCGTTTCGACGACGTACGCGGATCATCTATGATCACACCGCGCATTTCGACAAACACTTTCCGGACGTCGCGAAGAAGGATCCGTCGAAACAAATCCCTACCACCTGCTCGACCTGTCACGACAGCCAAAAGGACAAGCGGATCATGGCTGTCGGTCCTTTCGAGCGGACGTGTAGCGGCTGCCATCTGGGGCAAATTACCGGCAAGGACCGCGTGAATGGCCCGAAAGGCATTGCATTCCTGACGCTGCCGGGCCTCGATCTTGAAACGCTGAAGAAGAATAAGGCAGCCATCGGCGAATGGCCCGATGCATCGGAAAGCGAACTCACGCCCTTCATGAAAATGATGATCGGGAGAAACGCCGAAGGCCGCGCGACGCTGAAGGCCGTCGATGGCCTCAATCTGCAGGACCTTGCTCAAGCTAACGGCGATCAGATCAAAGCCGTGACCGATCTGGCGTGGGACATCAAGAAGCTGTTTTACGCTTTGATCGCGGGAAAGGCCTCAGACGTTCTCGGTGATCTCAATATCGGTGATGGAAGGGCAAAGCTGAGCCCGGCGCTCGTTGCGGATTTGACCGCGAACATTCCGCGTGACGTTGTCCTCGGCGCGCAGCAGCAGTGGTTGCCAAATTTAGCGAGAGAGATCGCCGATGGGCCATTACCGGATACGCCGGCGCCGAGCGCGCTCGATCAGAGGTCCGGCGCATTACGTTCGGCTGCGGAGACGTCGAGTACGGATACATCTTCGGCTTCTGCTGAGGACGGCGAACAAGAGAAACCTCGACAGGCAACTGATAACGTCAAACGCGATCCACCCGCGTGCCTCCTGCGCGTCTTCGGTCAATGCATTATGAACAATACCCCCGGCGGCTCAAAGAGTGCTGACAATTCCGAGGCCGACAGCCAAAAGGACAGCGCCCCCCCCGCGAACAAGAAAAAGGCCGCCGCCGGCCTGCTGCCGCCCATGCAAGCCGGATTGAAAGGCATCCGGCCACCCGTCGATGGCAGCGGGAGCGTGCAACTCGGGCAAGCGCCGACGACCAAAGCGACAGGTGGCGAAAGCGCCGTCAACGCACGTCCGAAATCGGCTGGAAAGGCCTTGCGCCAATCTGACGATCTTCTCTTTCCGACGGATGACGAAGCTCGTGACCTCCAGGCGCGAAACAAAGGCGTCGCCGATAGCCAGAACAACGCTACGCAAGACACGCCGTCACAATCGAGAACTGGGAGTGCGGACACGACTGCGGCACCGGTTATCAGCATTGCGAGCGATGTCGACGCCGAAAGCTGGGCTGAATACGGCGGCTGGTATCGGCAGGACTACGCGATTTTCTATCGACCCACAGGACACAAGGACAAGTTCATCTACTCATGGCTGTTTTTGACTGGCCCGAAAGCACAAAAGAACGGCACTGCGGCTGCTACAGCCGCCTTCAATGCCCTGACAAATAAGGACGCACAGGGATCGTGCACGAAGTGCCATAGCATCGACGATGGGCGCAACGGCGGACGCGTCGTCAATTTTTCTCCGCTTACAGCGGTCTCGAAGAACGGCCGCTTCACGCGTTTTATTCATGAGCCGCATTTCGGTATCGTGGGCAGTCGCGGCTGCCTCACATGCCACGACATTGCGAAAGATCAGCCGTATCTTAAGAGCTATGACCAGGGCAATCCGCGAAAGTTCGCGTCGAATTTCAGCGCCGTGAAAAAGGATGTCTGCCAAGGGTGCCATGCCAGCAGCGGCGTGCGCCAAGACTGCCTAACGTGCCACAGCTATCATGTGAATGGCATTATCACTCCGATCATGACAACGCGCGTCCCAACTCAGTAGCCGCGATATGTGCTTTTTTGGACTGCGGATGCTGCTCGCCACGTTGGGTTCCAATTTGCCTCCTAATCTTCCGTCAGATGATCATCGAGGTTGGACATGGCCCAGGTATTTGCATCGGTCGCGGTCGGAACTGCCGTCACGCTTCTGGCAACCGTACTTCTGCTCTTGCGCGCGCCTGTCCACGGCCGCCGCCCCGTCGTCGCGCTGACGCATCGATGGATTGGTGCCGACGCGCGCACGTCGGGAATTGTGCTTGTGACACTCGCCGCGATCGCTGCGGCTTGTTTTGTGTCCATCAAAGAAGAAGCCTCTCGCGGCGTGGATTCCTTCTCCATGACTAGCGCCGGCGGCGCGCATGTGATGCCGCGCGAAGCCGCCGATACCGATGGGGACGCAGATACGGCACAAGCATTTGCGGATCTGCGCGCTTATGCTGCCGATACCAATTCCAGCGCGCCATCTACGGCTGGCGGTTCGCCGGGCAACACGTCAACTGTACTTCCTGACGTCGACACGATGATCGCGAAACTGATCGCGCGTCTCGAAAAGCAGCCGAATGACGTCGACGGCTGGAAAACGCTCGGATGGTCGTATCTCAATACCGGGCGGCCCGGAGATGCGGCGGCGGCCTACGAGACCGCGCTTAAGCTTCAACCCGGCGATGTTGCACTCAAGACGGCGCTCAATGATGCGCGGGCGGCGCAGACCGCGCAGGAACAAACATTGTCTTCTAACATCGCCTCACCCTCCGACAGCGACATCTCAGCTGCTGCGAAACTTTCCGATGCGCAACGCAACGATATGATCCGTGGCATGGTGGACAAACTTGCCGCCAGACTGGAAGCGACTCCGAACGACGAGAACGGCTGGTTGCGTTTGATGAGTTCCAGAGTCACGCTCGGAGAGACCGAAGCCGCCAAGACCGCGCTAACGAAAGCGCTCGCCGCCTTCTCAGGCGATGCCGCGACAAAAGCGCGGCTCGTGTCAGCGGCGCGCGAACTCGGCATCCAAGCGGATTAGTCGAACTTGTTGTGACCTTCGGCAACGTATGCAGGCGAAGGCCGATATCTGGTGCGCGGTTTCTTCGGAGAAATCGAGCTCCCCGCCGTGCACACCGACATCTAAAAAGCAAAGAGGCCTCCGCAACGGAGACCTCTCAAAATTATCAACCTCTTGAGAGATTGGTTGGACGTCACTCGGCCGGGCTAGCCGTGAAATTGCCGATGATCGTTTTGTGATGCCGCGCTTCCATGCCGATCTGGAAAATGAAGAAGGCGATGAAGAACGCGAGGATAGCCAGCGTGAAAAGCATCTCGTCGCCGTGAAATGGATAGATCGCTCCCATCTCGGTGAGCTTTTCAAAGCCGGTAACACCTGTATGCATGAAGGTCTCCTATTGATCCTGCAGGATTAGAGAGCCAGCGGCAGACCGCTCCGTCGCTGGCGATAAACCTCAGATTCTGACTTCCTTACGCTGCAGAGCTTCGAAAGCTGCCTCGGCGCCCGAGAGGTGCGGATAGGTCGTTTCGGTATGCTCGCCGTCGAGGCCCGTCAGTTCGACCTTTGCATCGACACGGAGCAAACCAAGCTTCTTCAGGATGAAGCCGATGATGTATCCCGGGATCAGACCGAAGCCGAGAGCGAACACCAGAGTTGCGATGGTGTTGCCGATCGGCGTTACGACCGGCAAGCCCTGTGCGTTGGTGCCGAACCATCCGGCGCCCTCGGAAAGAGCCACGGCCGTGCGGGCACTCGGAATGATTGCCGGGTAACCCCAGAGAACGAACCCGGCGACGATGCCGCCGAAGACACCGCAGTATCCGTGGACAGCAACAGCACCGACAGCGTCGTCGAGCTTATATTTTTTCTCGACCCAGTTGTGAGCGTAGTACGCCATAACGGTGCCGGCGACCGCGATCGCGAGAGCGACGACCGGCGGGTAAAGATCGTTGCCGGCGCTGGCCGAGATGAGGCCTGTGAGACCGCCCGAGAACGTCCAGAAGGCGTTACCGTTCGACACGAGGTAGGCCGTCATCATGCCGCCGAAGAGCGCCAGCAGGAAGTTCATGGTGACGCCCGACAGCGTGATCGGGAAGCCGTAGATGTTCGTTGCAGTCCAGTAGGCCGGCTGACCTTCCGCGGCAACGTTCGCCATCGGAATGTGGCATGCCGCGTAGAACCCGAAGAAACCGACGTAGATCATGAAGAGACCGACGGTGACCATCCACGGGTTGTGAGCCGGGATTTCGCGCGGCATACCGTCAGGCGCGAACTTGCCGATGCGCGGTCCAAGGTGCATCAGGATGCCGAGCGTAACAAAACCCGAAACCGAGTGCAGGACAGCCGAGCAATACTGGTCGTGGAAACCGAGGTATTGCGTCATCCAGCCATTGCCCGACCAGCCCCAAGCGGCGGGAACGACCCAGGCAACCGCGCCGACATAGATCGCGATGATCAAGAAGCCCGACGTCTTTGCGCGCTCGATGATCGAGCCTGAGACGATCGAGGCTGCCGTCATTCCGAACAGTGCGAACGCGCCCCAGAAAACGCCGGAGATGCGGTCGGACAGGTTGGGAGCAAGCTTATCGGACCATGGCTCGAACCCCGTCGCGAAGCTGACGGATGTCGAACTGACAGGCCAACCCTGCAGGGCGATGTAGATCCACATGCCGAAAAGGAAAAACGCCAGACCAACGACGGGAATTGCCATCGCGTTCTTGAGAAGTGTGTGCTGGACGTTTTTGGTTCGTGCGACACCGACTTCGTACATGCAGAAGCCGATGTGGATGAAGAACATCAAAACGATGGTGAGAAAGAAATAGAACTCGGTGAATATAGTCAGCATTGCCGTGGATTGATCGGCCATAAGCGACTCCCCTCTCGTGCCTGGCCTGCCGTCTCGGCTGTCCAAGGCAGTTTCCTTACAAATTCGTAAGCGCAGGAATCGTGCCAAATGGCGTTCGGTCGTATTTTCTTGTTCTTCTCAGGAAAATCAGCCGATTTTCCAGAAAATAAACGCCCGAGTGGATCGATTAGTATGCAAGTGTTTAAATTGTAGGCATAGGATCATCGGCTAGGCCGTCTAGTCTATCTTGACCTGGCATACTCATTCACGGGCGTTCACTTGTTTGTCTGACGGTCAATGCACCAGCCTAAGGTGCGCCGAGCAGGGTTTTGACTTTAAGCGACAGGCTCTGGGCGTTCCTGAAATCCTGCCAAAGGTATCCCCATTCCGACAACGCGATGTGAAACGGGTTTTTGCTCGGCTCGCGGCCCTTCAGACCGAATTTCATCGACTCGTCGGCCGGCGCGGTTGCGAATGTTCCAAACAAGCGGTCGAACACGATGAGAACCGAGCCGTAATTCTTATCGAGGCAGCTCTCGTTCGACGCATGGTGCACGCGGTGATGAGCAGGCGTGTTCAATACCCATTCCAGCGGTCCCAGATGGACTGGTAGCGCCGTGTGCAGGAAGAACTGATAGATGAGCCCCAACCCGAGTACGAGGCCGATGGCCGCCGGATGAAATCCGATAAGGGCCAGCGGCAGGAAAAACAGGAATGCGCCACTGATCACACCGGTCCAGCCAAGTCTGATGGCGGCCGATAAGTTGAAGTGCGTCGCCGAGTGATGCACGGCGTGCGTCGCCCAGAACCAGCGGATGCGGTGCGAAGCGCGATGGAACCAGTAATAGAAAAATTCGACACCGAGAAACAGCTCGAGCCAGCTCCAAAGCGTATCGAGGGGAATATTGAAGAGACGATGC
>JAFECH010000363.1 GCA_018242255.1 Pseudomonadota bacterium
ATCCTGTTTGTGCTGATGGCTTGGTATCGCTATCTTCCGGATTGGCATGTCGTATTCCTGCCGCTCTTTATCATCTTTGCGATCGCTGCAAGTCTCGGTCCTGCCCTGCTGATTACGGCACTCAACGTCAAATACCGCGATATGCGCTACATCATCCCGTTCGTCATTCAATTCGGGCTGTATGTGTCGCCGGTCGGCTTCTCCAGCGAGGTAGTGCCCGAGAGTATTCGATTTTGGTACAGCCTCAATCCGGTAGTCGGCGTGATTGACGGCTTCCGCTGGTGTCTTCTCGGCGACGCGAGCAGGCTTTATCTCCCGGGCTTGTTTGCAAGCCTCGGCGTCACCGCGCTCATGCTTTGGATCGGCATCAGATACTTCCGCCGCACTGAGCGCTCATTCGCTGACCTCGTCTAAGATCAGAGGAAGAACGCCAGAGATGAACGATATCGTCATCCGCACCGAAGGCTTGTCCAAAAAATATCTGATCGGCCATCACCGGCAGGAACGCTACACTGCCCTGCGCGATGTCGCCGTCAAGGCGTTGAAGCATTGGGCCCGAACGGGAATAGACGTCGCGCGCGGGCGGCAGCTCATCGCAGGCGATCAAGTCGAAGAATTCTGGGCTCTGAAAGATGTCTCGTTCGAACTAAAGCGCGGCGACGTCGTTGGCATTGTCGGACGCAACGGCGCGGGCAAATCGACTCTACTGAAGATCTTGTCGCGAATTACAGAGCCGAGTGCGGGAAGAGTTGAGATCAGAGGCCGAGTCGCAAGCCTTCTCGAAGTCGGAACGGGATTTCATCTTGAGCTGACGGGTCGCGAGAACATCTATCTGAATGGCGCAATCCTCGGCATGAAACATGCCGAAATACGCCGTAAATTCGATGAAATCGTCGCCTTCTCAGAGGTAGAGAAATTTCTCGACACGCCAGTGAAGCGCTACTCCAGCGGCATGTATGTCCGTCTCGCCTTTGCCGTTGCGGCGCACTTGGAGCCGGAGATACTGGTGGTCGACGAAGTTCTCGCAGTTGGCGATGCGGAATTTCAACAAAAGTGCCTCGGCAAGATGAAGCACGTGGCGGGACAAGGCCGTACCGTTCTCTTTGTCAGTCACAATCTCGCCGCCGTCAGGGCGCTGTGCAATCGTGGTCTTTTGCTCGACGGTGGAAAAGTCGCAAGCGACGGGTCCGTGGACGTCGTCGCTCGGCGCTACATCAACACCAGCAGCTCATCAAACTCAGCGTCTTTTGCCGCGAACGTATCGCGCCCCTCTATCACTTCGATCAACGTGAACCCAGAGGCACTCGCTAATCGCGAGTTGATCGTCGACATCGGCTTCGTTTCTCCGCGACCCATCTCGACACCGGTCGGCGGAGTCATGCTTCGCGCCGACACGGGCGAACCGCTGTGGGGCTCCGATAATCGCTTCCACGCGTCAGGCGACATTACAAAGGCAATGACATCGGGAACGCTGCGATGTCATGCGCGTGCCCTCCCGATACGGGCAGGAACGTATCATCTGTCGGCGTCGCTCGCGGATTGGCATGAAGAGCTCGACGTCAAGCAGGACGTTCTGACCATTCAGCTTGGAGACGAGACGGTCAGTGTTTTGCGCCCATCCGCGTCGGTTGTGGGGCACGTCGAATGGCCCGCAACGTGGCAGTCGTATCCAGTTGAGGGTGCATCAGCGGCTTGATCGGCTTCTTATACGCGTGTGTCACAGAGGCCCGGCCACGTAGAGTGAAACGCGCAGTCCGCCGTGCGATATCGGCCCGATCGGCTTCGAAATTGGCAGGCCCGCCGCCGCCGCGAGCGCCGCCTCGTTCGTGATGATGCCCACACGCCAGCCGTGAAAGCGCGCCTTCAACGTCTCTCCGAGCGAGCGATACAACGCGTGTAACTGCTTTTTATTGCCGATGCGATCGCCGTACGGCGGATTGACGATGACGAGTCCGGGCGGTCCGCTTGGCACCGTGAGATCGCTGATCGCCTGCTGACGAAATTCTGTAAAATCTGAAACGCCCGCGCGCTCGGCGTTGTCGCGGCTCATGCCGATCGCCCCGGCGTCGCGATCGCTGCCGTAGAATTTCGTAATCGGAACTTTCGGCGTCCAGGCATCGCGCAGTTTCTGGCAGGCAGCCGCATCGAAGTTCACCAGTTCCTCGAAGGCAAAATGACGTGAGCGTCCCGGCATCAAGCCGGCCGCGATTTCCGCCGCTTCAATGACAAACGTGCCTGATCCGCACATCGGATCGACAACGGGTTCTTGCCCATCAAATCCGCAAAGCCGCAAGAACAATGCTGCGAGCGTTTCGCGCATTGGGGCCTTGTTGACCGCCTGCTTATGTCCACGCTTGTGCAGAAGATCGCCCGAGGTATCGACGCCGATCGTGCAGAGATCGTTTTCGATCCGCGCCCTGACACATACACTGGCCTCAGGATCGAACGGCGCACCGAGTTCTTCTCGAATTGCGCGTTCAATGCGTTGTTCCGCAGCGCCTGAATGATAGATCTTCGAACACTTACACGAAGCCTCGACACGGAAAGGCCGGTCCCGGCGCAATACGCTGTCCCAGGCTAGCTTGCGCGCGCGCTTATCAAGCTCGGACAGATGCGACGCTCTGAACGTCGCGATGCGCGCGATAACGCGCGTCGCGCCTCTGAGTTCAAGATTGGCGCGCCAAACATCATGCCAACCACCCCGCACGGTAACGCCTCCCGTCGTCATCGTGGCCTTTTTAAAACCGTTCGCCCGCGCTTCGTCGCGAAGTGCTGTCTCAAGCCCAGGGGAAACGACAAGGAAAATTTCGAAATCGGTGTCAGACGTCGTCATGCGGCCTCATTATCTGGAAGCCGAAGGCGTATCGACATATTTTTGCGGACGACGGATAGTTTCAATGCCGCCATCGAAGGAAACAAAGCGGGGTCGAGGGCTGGCAAAATCGCCGCGGAAGCCATAAATTTAAGGTAGCCGGCGGGCCTATCTCGACAATGAGGCGACTGGGATGAGCGACGTTACGAAACAGGTTTGCCATCTCGTCCGCCCCGACGACACCTACGATGGTAAGCAAGGTTTGACCTACTTCTGCGGCATTGCCGCCGAGACCGTGGGATCGAAGGGCATTTGCATGCACCTGCTGACCATTCCGCCGGGCGGTCGAGCCAAGGCGCATATGCATGCCAATCATGAAACGGCTATCTACGTTCTGGAGGGTGAAGCCATAGCCCTCTATGGCGACAAGCTTCAGTATCATGAAGTCACGAAAGCCGGCGATCTGTTCTACATTCCTGCGGGCGTTCCCCATCTGCCGATCAATCTCAGCAACAAGCCCATATCGGCCGTAATCGCTCGGACCGATCCGAACGAGCAGGAAAGCGTCGTGCTTTTGCCGGAGCTTGAAACGTACGCCGACGAGGCGATCGCTCGCCTCACCGAGACATCGCCAGCGGCCGAATGAACCTGCCTCACCACGGGCAAGCTATGCTTCGGGCCGCAACGGCGCCGGAGGGTGGCTCGGTTCTTTGTGAAAGTATTTGAGCGTGACATAGGCGCCGATCCACGAGCCGACGACAGCGAACGCAACATACACCCAATTGTTCGTGTAGCTAATGACCGCGAACGACGACAGCATATACCAGATGCCGCTCCAGTTGGCCGCGGAAAGCGGGCGATGCGCAACGACGGACGACGTGAACATCACGTAGGCGGCGTCTGTTGCGGCTGTCGCAAGCAGCACCCCGGCACCGATCCATAAATCGAAAGTCATCGAAAACTCCCATGCTAGCGAAAGAGGGAGTCGCTTATATACCCATTCTGGGCAGCGCTTTTGATCGGAAGCGGCAAACAGATTGCAAATCGCACGCAAGGCTTTGCGGTTGAGCTTTATCGATTAGGCGGCGACGGCTAATGAAAAATCAGCGATGCCTTTCGATCATCGCATAAAAATACCGGCGGAGCGTTTGGCGCCTGCCGGTATTTGACTTAGCAAAGCTATGGGCAATGAGAAAGCGGACGGCGTTAGTTGCCACCATACGTGTTGCCGCCGAAAACACCGTGGACGGAGAGAGAGGTGTTGTCGACGGGAGAAGCTACAGCGGCGGTGCTGATTGCCGAAACTGCAACGACAATTGCGAGTGCGATGGTCTTCATGATGATTGTCTCCGGTGGGGTTGCTAAGAAGATTTTAGGATCGTGAGAGCAGCGCTCTCGCTGTTTCCGAAATTCAATTCGCAACGACGCTGCGAAACGTTACCCGCGACAAACCGACGGCATCCGCGCCGACCGGCGCCCACGGCAAGGCCGGCATTCGAATGCGCGCCGTTGCCGGATGCGGGACTGTGCTGTCGGCATCGGCATACCCGTTTGGCGCGTGCCCCTGCGCGGCTCAGAAACGTTGCAGTCGCGATTCGCCAGCGCGGAGGGGGGGGGCATCACCGATGGCACGGGACAGCGGATGGGGAAGTTACGTCTGATCAGCCGAGGAGAAATATCTCGCCACATACAACTTATGGGCGAATATTTGCAGCTACTATTGGGGAAAGCCGGCGCGTTTTCGGGGTAGGTGATGCACAGAAATTACGGTGCATAATTGCTGTTGCGCTGAAGCCCCGGCAACTTTCAACATGGCGCGACAACGTGATAAAGTCACTTTATAAGGGCTCACCCAAAGTTGGCAAAAAGAGGATGACCGAGCGAAATGAGCGGTCACACAAGAGATATGAACCCATCTAACCGTGGTCAGGAAACACCCGAAGTGCTTGCTACATATCGCAATCGTTCAACACGCTCACGTCTGTTTAAATTTGCCCTGGTGTCGTCGATGTTGGCGCTCCCATTCGTCTGGGGACCGCGCGCGGCCTTGGCTGATTCGCTAGAGGATACCGCCGCGGTCTGTTCGGGCTGCCACGGCGAAGCCGGCGTTCCGATGGATAAGACGATCCCGAACATCTGGGGCCAGCGCCGCGAATACATCTTGAAGCAGCTTTCGGACTTCAAGGACGGCCACCGCAAGAACGACACGATGGCGGCAATCGTTGAATCGCTGACCAAGTCCGACATGGAAGCTCTCGCCACGTATTTCTCGGAAAAGAAATGGCCGAACCTCGGTCAGCCTGCCGCTTCCGGTACCGTCAAAGATCAGGCGATTGATACAATCGTCCAGTTGAACTGCAAGGGTTGCCACCAGGAGCACTTCCAGGGCGACTATGTCAGGCCGCGGCTTGCCGGCCAGCAGGACGAGTACCTGCTGAAGACGATGACGGACTTCCATACCGGTGACCGCGCGAATTTCGCGCCGATGGAAGCGTTGATGAAATCGCTGAGCGAAGATCAGTTGAAGCCCATCGCGGCCTACCTCGCTGGCTATACCGAACCGGCAACAGTCGGACAGAAATAGCTCTTCGCCGCGACGAGACTACAAGCGTCTCGGCTCTAAAACCGTTTCACATTGGGCTCGCCATACGGCGGGCCCAATCGCCTTTTGGCGGTACGCTTCTCGCGGTAACGGGGGCGTGGTCAGCAAAGAAAAAGGGCGCCTTGGGCGCCCTTTCCCTTCTATTATTTACTGTTGTTATTCTCGTTGTTGCTCGGAGTGCGGTCCGAAGTGCCCTCAGGCGTCTGCGCCCCGCTCGCTCCTGGAGCGCCTGCGGTCGTCGATCCCGGTAGACGATCGGGTGACGCATCTCCGGGGGTACGGTCGGAGGTCTTGCCTTGCTCACCCGTAGACACACCGCTGGCTGATCCGTTGTTCATTTTCAGGTCCGATTTCATATCGCTCGACGGTTGCTCGGCGAATGCCGGACCTGCCAACGCGGTAAACGCAATCGCACCGGCCAAAACTGCTGGAACTCTCAAATTCATGCTCTTTTCTCCTCGAGGCTATTGTTTTGCTTGGTGGGCTTACGCCTACTATCGAGGAAGACTCCCGTCGGCCGTATGTTCCCCATACCAGATCAAAGTTTATTGCAGGGGGAATGAACTCGCGCATTTGTGATGATGCACCGCGCCGCCAAGCTGAGGGTGCCCAACTGCGCGTGCCCCATGCCGAGAAATCGAAGCATGCGGCAGGTTTTTGCGAGCGCATCATCGGGTGAGGTGAGGCCGATCCGCCGATCGAGGGTGGTCGCAATTGATTTTGCTGAACGCCTGAGCTTATGTCGGAAATTGCATGAAGCGCATCTCAGCTCCCGAGTTTCGGGGCAAAATTTGTAGGTATCTTGTCTTTCCCTTCTTGAAGACGGGCGCGGGCATTTTGCTGCTGTGCCTTTCTGTCTTTGTCGGGCGCCAAAGTGCCGACCATTTGCTCGCCGCCGAGGTGCAGCATGGGTTCGTTCACGCGCCCTGGGGGTTCTGTCCGAAGATGTTCACGCTGCCCGCGCTTGGCGGCGGAGAACGTGGCCTCCCGTTGGATGAGGATCGCCCGGTCGTTATTCACTTCTTTGCGACGTGGTGTGAGCCATGCAAAGCGGAAATCGGAGGGCTTGAAAAATTTTACCGAGCGCACAAAGGCAAGCTGGAGGTGCTCGCGGTCAGTGTTGGCGAGGTGCGAGCACGAGTTCAAGACTTCTTCAAGCAAACGCCTGCAACCTTTCCGGTGTTGCTCGATGCCGATCGGGCCGTCACCAAAGCATGGTCAATCGAAACCTTGCCGACCTCAATCTTGCTCGACACGAAACTGAGGCCAGTGCTCGCCGCGACCGGCGAACTCGACTGGGCCAACGCCGACAATGCAATCGATATCGATAACGCCCTCAAAGCCGACTCTATTTCTAGAAGCGCCGAATGCACAAAGGAGCATCCCCAATGAGTTTGTCACGACGTGACGTCCTGAAAGCTGGTGCGGCAGCTTCTGTGGTTGCGGCAATTCCCATTTTGCCGGTGCGGGCAGAGTTCGCGCCGCAGGCCGGAAAGTGGCGCAAATTTGAATTATCGACGCGCCTGAATATCGAGAATGCGTCGGGGCTCACGCAGGCATGGATTCCGCTCCCGGCGTTCTCCGAACCAACCTGGATCAAACCCGAGGGCAGCAGCTGGCGAACGAATGCCCGAAGCGCCACCATCGTGAAGGATCCGAAATATGGCGCTGAATTTCTGCATGTCGTGTGGAAGAAAGGTGAAAGTGCGCCCGCAATTGAGTTGATCAGTAAGGTCTCAGCACAGGACCGCGCAGTTGACCTGACGAAGCAGCGCGGCATGCAAAAGCTCTCGGATTCGGATCATAAGCTCTATCTCGCGCCGACGGACCTCATCCCGACCGATGGGATTGTGAAAGAGACAGCAGATAAAATTACCGTCGGCGCAACGAGCGATACGGATAAGGCACGCGCCATTTATGAATGGGTCGTGGAGAACTGCCATCGCGACGCCAAAACACGTGGGTGCGGGATCGGCGATATCGCAAGCCTTCTCAAATCCGGCAATCTGGGCGGCAAATGCGCCGACATAAACGCATTGTTCGTCGGCCTTGCACGCGCTGCAGGGCTGCCCGCCAGAGATCTCTATGGATTGCGCGTTGCGCCGTCCGCCTTCGGCTATAAGAGCCTCGGCGCGAAGAATGAAGTCGTGACGAAGGCCCAGCACTGTCGCGCCGAAGTCTTTCTGACTGAGTTCGGTTGGGTGCCGATGGATCCAGCCGACGTACGCAAAGTGATGCTTGAAGAGCCACCGGGCAACCTATCGCTGACGAATGAAAAAGTCGTTGAAGCGCGTAAGACGTTATTCGGCGCGTGGGAGGGGAATTGGCTCGCCTACAACGCCGCTCATGACGTCGTTCTTCCGGGCGCTATCGGACCGAAAGTTGGCTTTCTGATGTATCCCCAAGCTGAGGTCGCGGGTGAGCGGATTGATTGCTTGAACGCAGACACGTTCAAGTACGTGATTACTGCGCGCGAACTTGCTGTTTAACGCGCAAAGTCGTTCGAGGACCGAAAGCTAATCCGCTCGATCAACTTGGGCTGAAGCGGATTAGCGCTAACCTTTAGTCAGCCGACTCGGAACGAAAATAAAACCGAGGCTTGCACTGAATAAGCAACGTGTCTGACAGGCTCGTGCAAATCCCGATTGAGTTGATGGCTTCGAAAAAGAAATCCCGACCACTTACTTTCTCGATCGGCATTGGATCGTTGGTTGATATCGAGCGGTCACTCGTACTGGGCGAATGAATTCCTTTTGCGGTCTCACGCGCTTTCCGGAAAATATCAGCTAACGCAGGCGTTCCATATGCCGTTGATTGCGCTTTTGTGCTCAGTTATCGTGGCGTAGTTGAAGTAGGGAAAAAACGCCGGGACGAGGGGGAACTAATACGAATAGCGAATCGGGCGCATCGTTTCTAAGAAAGCGTCTGATTAAGCTTCTATTAGAATAGCGAAATGCGTATCTGCAGAAGTCATGATCGAGCATTGCACTTCCGTCGCCGGCGCTTTGGGCTAGCATCGGCAGCATTTGCGCTGCTGAGCGTCTTCCATTTTTCTGCTCTTCTACCCAATCATCTTGTTTCCGAGCTCCGGCATTTCCTATTTGTGGCCGATTACGGCAGCTTCGCCGATTTCATTTGCGAGAGCGGAAAAACACGCTCAGAGCAACCCGGCGGAAAGACGTCGACCTGCCCATTTTGTAAAGGCCTAGCCGCATTCCAGCTTGCCGTGACGGCCGCTCCGATGATCGTCCGCCCGCCGGCTCAGAAAAGCCAAAGGATTGCCGCGAGCGAAGACGTTCTGCTTGCGATCGTTTTCCTCATAAACGCCCGCAGCCGAGGCCCTCCGTCGTTCGTCTGATAGCGACAGGATCGCTTATTTAAGCAGCGATCCGAAACCACCCATTCATACCAGTTACAGGGTTGACCCGCATCTGCGCAGTCTTCGCGCGACGATCCGTGGTCGACGGGGAGAGCCTTTATGTTCCGTATTCAGCGAATGCAGCTGCTCGGCGCAGCTGCAACGACCGTCCTTTTGTTGGGATCGCAGACTGATGAGAGCCTCGCGCAGGAAGCTCCAAGGGAAGAAAAATCGATGCCGCCTGTCGTGGTGCAGCAGAAAAACTTTGAGAAGAAGCGCGCATCGGCGAAAGCGCAGGCGGCTATGGAACGGAGTAGTGAAAGCAACAAGGGACAATCGTCGCCTCAGCAATCGGTTCCGGTCGCTATGCCGATCGACATGGCAAGCGATGTGAACAACACGAAAAGTCTGGCCGAACCCCTTAACGCCGCACGTCTTTCACGTAAGCAGATTCAGTCGCAGCTTCCGAGCACGAGCGATACGGCTCAGCTTTTGACGAAGGTCCCCGGCGTCAGCGTCTACACGTCCGGCGGCATTTCAAGCCTGCCCGTGATCAACGGTCTCAACGGTGACCGGGTGAAGGTGTTGGTCAACGGCATGGTGATTTCACCAGCGTGCACCAATCAGATGAACCCGCCGCTTTCTTATATAGATCCCTCGCAAGTTGCGTCGGCGGAGGTACTCGCAGGCGTGACGCCAGTCAGCAAGGGCGGTGACAGCCTTGGCGGAACTGTGATCGTCGAATCCCGCCCGCCCGAATTTGCAGAGGCGGATCAGGGTGTGCGCACGTCGGGAAGTATTTCCGGGTTCTACCGCAGCAACGGCGACGGTGTTTCGACCGCAGTTCACGCTGAAGCAGCAACGCAAAACGTCAACCTCGGTTACTCCGGCACCTGGACGAAAGCCGATGATTACGCTCGCGGCGACGATGGGCCCATCGTCCGCTCGACGCTGTATCAAGCTTACAATCATGCTCTAACACTCGGCATAAGGAACGGTGCCGACCTGTTCACATTCCAGGGGATCTACGCCTCGGTACCTTACCAAGGCTTCGTGAACCAGCGTATGGACATGGTCGACAACGACGCTTGGCTCTTCAACCTGCGCTCTCTCACGCACCATGATTGGGGCACGCTGGATTTTCGCGCCTACTACCACCAGACCCAGCATCGGATGGATATGTTGGCGGACAAGTCTGGTGTCATGCCGATGAACGTCGATGGCGCTGATGCCGGCTACTCGGTCAAAGCTGAAATCCCGCTGACAACCGTCGACATCCTGCGGGTTGGCAACGAGTTTCACCGCCAAACGCTGAATGACTGGTGGCCTGCCGTTGCCGGCATGGCGCCGATGATGGGACCGAATAACTTCATCGACATCAATCACGGAACACGTCAGCGGCTCGGTACATTCGCCGAATGGGAGCATCGTTGGGATGGCGCATGGAGCTCTTTGATTGGGCTTCGCAACGATATGGTCTGGATGAATACCGGCGATGTTCACGGCTACAGCGGCATGTATGCCGCCGACGCAGCGTCCTTCAACGCGCAAGATCATGCTCGCACTGACGCCAACTTTGACGTAACGGTGCTGACTCGCTATGAACCAACTGCGAATGAAACCTACGAAATAGGCTATGCCCGCAAGACACGCTCACCAAATCTCTATGAGCGCTACGCTTGGAGCACAGGCAACATGGCCGCCGATATGATCGGCTGGTATGGCGACGCAAACGGCTATGTTGGCAATCTCGACCTGAAGCCCGAGACCGGAAACACCGTCAGCTTCACGGCAGGATGGCACGATCGCACGCGAAGTGCCTGGGACATCAAAGTTACGCCTTACTACACCTACGTTCAGGACTACATCGACGCCAATTTTCTAAAATCGCAAAGCGGTATGGGAGGAATGAGCATGGGCGGCATGGGGATGTCGTCCAGCGAGTTCGTGACATTGCAGTTCGCCAACCACGCCGCACAACTCTATGGTGTCAACGTATCTGGCAGCCTCGATTTGGGGAATAGCCCGGTCTACGGCCAATTCGGACTTTCCGGCATCATTGGCTACGTTAATGGCGAGAACCTCGACACCGGTGACACGCTTTATCATATGATGCCACTCAATGCTCAGTTGACGTTGAGCCATCGACTTGGCAACTGGTCGAACGCCGTACTGCTGACGATGGTCAACGCGAAGGATGACGTTAACGAGCTTCGACACGAGCCAACTACGCCGGGCTACGCACTTGTCGATTTGCGTTCCAGTTATCAGTGGGAAAACGTCCGCTTTGATTTCGGGATCTCAAATCTCTTCGACAAGCTCTATTACCCTCCGCTGGGTGGCGTTGATTGGGCCGATTATGCTGCAGAGGGAGAGACTGGCCTAATATCGCCTGTACCCGGACAAGGGCGATCGTTCGACGCAGGCGTCACCGTCACCTTTTAGGAAGTTTGGTTGTTCAGTTATCCGTCGCATATAAGAAGGCGGCACCGTTTGAGTGCCGCCTTTGAGATTTCGGTTTGGCGAGTGCCACTGCGACTGGATCAGCTTGTTGCGGCCTTATTGCCGAGGCTCATGGCGGCGTTACTCTTGGTGCGAGAGAATGAACGAACCGCCGCGGGCAACGGGCCATCTCCCGTCGAAACGAGCGCGTCGGTAATGGAAGTGTAGTGATAATGCATCGCGGTTTTGACCGCATAGGTGAAGAGAAGTTGCGGTTCCCAGGGTCGAGCACGAAACGCGGCCGACAACTGCGAACGATATTTCGCACGCAATTGCGGAGATTTCACATTGCGGATCAACCGGCCCGCAAGAACAGCGAACATAATGTAGTTCTCAATGCAGCTCAGGGCCCATGCCCCTCGATGCTGTCGCCAATAGGGAAGGCGATGAACTGCGAACTGGAACCCGCTTTGTAGAAACAGCGCGTCCAGTCTCCGAAAATAAGCGTCCGGCGCGTAGGCTTCGCGCGTGACGTCAACAAGGCCCGCGCGTAACTCGTTCCGCGACATGCCGAGAGGAACCACGTTCGTCCCGTAGCGTGCGCTGTCCGCGGCATCGTTCAAGCGTTGCTCTTTCTTGAGACGGTCATAAAGCGGCGTCGTCGGAATCGCGTGCAACAGACCGATGAGTGCATTGGCGATACGGGCGCTATCGAGGAAAGGCGGCAAAACACGGAAAGCGTCCGGGGTGTCGTTGTCGAAGCCGACGATCATCCCGCACCAGACATCCAACCCGCGATCTTGGATACGCTTTATGCGGTCGAGCAGAGAGCCCGCTCGTTCCCGCACATTCTGAAGTTTCTTCGTTTCTTTGAGCGACTCTTCATTGGGGCTTTCAATGCCGATAAACACGCTTTGAAATCCGGCTCGACCGAGCAGCTCCATCAGCTCATCGTCTTCAGCGAGATCGAGCGAGGCCTCGGTGAACAGCGTGAGGGCGTAGGCGTGGGCCTTCTGCCACTTTTCAATTTCGAGGAGGATCGGCTTGATCGCCTTCTTATTGCCGATGAGATTATCGTCAACAACGAATACGATCCTAACTCCGGCTTGATGGTAGGCATCAAGTTCTCCGAGAACTTGATCGACCGACTTCAGGCGCGGCTTTCGCCCGAAGGTAACGATGATGTCGCAAAACTCGCAAGTGAATGGGCAACCGCGCGAGATCTGCATGCTCCCGAACATGTAGCGATCTGACTTCAGAAGGTCGAGACGGGGAAGCGGCAGAGACGCCATATTGGTTTTGTCGGCCTGCACGTAACGGGCGCTGTGACAACCACGTTCCCAGTCATCGATAAATTGAGGAAACGTAACATCCGCTTCGCCGATGAAAATAACATCGGCAAGTCCCTCAAGCTCCTCTGGTTCCACAGTCGCCATCGCACCGCCCACGACGGCAAGGACGCCACGGTCGCGTATCTCGCGAAGAATTTCGCACAATCGATCGCCTTGCACGCTCATCCCGGTGACGCAGACCATGTCCGCTCGACCGAGCCGATCAAAATCGATGTCCTCGACGTTCTCGTCGACGATAGTGACTTGATGGTGTTTCGGAACCAACGCCGCCAGCAGCGGCAAGCAGGCGACTGGAAGATTGGCGCGCTTGCCAAGCATGTCCATGCATCCCTCCATGCCCCAGAATGACGTGTTGAAACGTGGATTGACGATGACGATGTCGGCCATGCAGCAGCTCTCCTCTGGAGTTCGGCGCGCGTGGGTAGTTTATAGTCGGAATTGGGTTCAGATCAGGACGTTGCTTCGACGTCGCCTATCCTGGCAGCTTCGAGTGGCGGGGCGAACGCATGCCTCACCACCAGCGACCTCTGCCATAAAAGCCTCCACCCAAGAGTAACACCAGAATAACGATTATAAGTAGAGTGTTGATATCCATGATGGGTCCTTCGGCTTGCATATTTAGTTCAAGCCTCGACGGAACTCTTATGTTCCCCAGAAAGACCGGGTCCGTATCAGTATTTTTGCGCGATCAGCCCGACGTCGACGTCAATAAGCACCTGCGCAGGTGTGCCGTTCTGCTCTGCAGGCTGCAGTTGATTGTCACACGTAATTCACATAGAAGACGCAGCTACAAATTCGCTCTCGCCGACGATCGATTAGTATGCAGCCTCGACGTGTGATACTAGTGGCGGCATTGAGCCGTCGCTCTGCGCCTAGGCTTCCGGACGATGCTCATCCAGGCTTATTACGTTATCGCCCGGTGTATTGACCGTCGAAAAATCCGACACCTTGTTTGAGTCACAGACATAGAGCCACTTCGCGTCAAAGAGTTCCCCGTCGCGAATATATCCAAGCGTGGCTCCATGCTTGGGCCGCCAGAACAGTGTGGGCGGCAATTCCGTCCCCAGCTTCAACCAGTTGGGCTCGACATATTCTTCGATCGGTTTCCAGTGAATCATGTTTGGTCCCCTCCGAGAGTTGCGCGAGATATTTCGAGCAAGCAAATAGTCGACCGTGACGCTACCTTATCTTCCGCCTTAGGCTCCAATAACAAGTGGCATATTGTCAGCAAGGTTCCGGGGTGCGTCTGCCGAGAAGTTTCAAGACTTTCATCGAGTCTGTTGCTTGATCGTAATTACGAACACGTAGCGTCCTTGCCCCGTCGTCAAGCGGCCGTCTAAGGGTTCAAAGCACGTTTCAGCTTTGAGCAGCGCCGTCAAGAACGCCTTGAAACAAGCTGTAGCGCTCGTGAAACCGATCGAGGTCTGAGGGATTTGCAATTGTCCGATCGGCGTCGAGCAGGATGAGCTTCCCATATCTTTTGAGGGCCGCTTTGCGCGCAGGATGCGCCTCGCAATCCGCGATTTTCGTCAACACGTCGATCAGATGCATAAAGATGGCTGGCTGGCCGCCTGCATTCTGGCGGATCATGTCAAACGATGCGGCCACAAGTCCCTCATAATCGACTGCAGGGATAACAAGCACAACGCGGCCTTCGCGACAAAATACATTCGTAGGTAAGTGACGCCCTGCAATCTCGCAAAGCCCAGATCCCAATCGGTCAATGGCCGCGATCGCGGTGTAGGGATCGTTTATTCCGGGTGAGAGCGCTCTTACGGCGACTTCGACAAGCTGTCGGATGGAAAATTCCAGCTCACTATCGCTGAGTTGCGTAGTGCCGAGAGCCGTGGCGTTCTTTATCGCTTCGTCAATCCCGTCAACGCAACGCGTCGATACCGCCAGAGGCGCGCCGGGAAAAACGTAATGGCCCGGTCTGACAAGTAGACGTATGCAGATATTCTCCTCATGGGCGTAGTCGGCAAGGCCAACGTCGTCGACATGCTGCAGGTAGCCGTAGCGGCGATCTCTTATTTCGTGGGCGTTTCGCCAAAGCTCATTCGGAGGAGGTTCGATCGGCTCGTCCCTATCTGCGAACCGTCCGATTGCCGCTCTGACGTCCTCACTGACTAGGTCGATAACAGTAGAAACGTTGATCCGGCCGGACATATGGTGAATGAAGTAGACGAGTGTTCCGACACACACCAGCGCCAAGCCAATTGCGACGGTGAGAGAAAGATGAGGGACGAACTCGCCCTCGCCGGTTGTCCGGACCGTTCTCAGTACAATCAGCGCATAGGCGAACGTGCCGAGGAAAATACCAAGAGCAATTTGATTGCCTCGGTCACGGGTAAAATTTCGTAGCAGTCGTGGCCCCATCTGCCCCGCAGCGAGTGACAATGCGGCGACCATGATGGAGAACACGGTGCCCGCGACGCCTATTGTTGAGGATGCGATTGCACCGAGAAGCGTTCTCGCTCCAGTCCCGCCGCCATTGTAGAGCCAAGCCTCAAGCAGCCATTTCGGCAAGATACCGCTGCGATCGATGGCAACGGCTGCGACAGCGAAGATTATGCCCGCCAGCACCAAAGCAGCCGGAAGTAGCCAGAACATATCAGAAAGATCGCTGATTATTTTCCAGATGCGTGCGCGCAACTCTTCCTCCAGATGTGTTTGGCGCGAATGCGGACAAAGCTACTAGCCGCGATTGGGCATAGGTGAGAACTGTAAACTCACAAATGTGCGGCCCAACGCCAGTATTCGAAAGGATAAACCGCAAACGTTCAGGAATCGGCCGACCTCACCTCACGCGCAGAAAACTTAATCGGTCGCATCTTCGTAAAATTCCTTCAAAAAAACGAAGCCGGACGCCGCCAGAGGTATAGCGAAGGCGACGCCGATGATTCCGAAGAGCGCCCCCATGATAAGCTGCAACGCGATCGCAAGGCCGGGCGGGATCGCCATGGCTTCTTGTTGCACCATAGGGGTAATAAAATTCGATTCCAGAAACTGGATAGCGACGTAGACAAGCAGGCCATAAGCAGCCATTTGCAAACTTGCTGACAGTCCTGTCAGCACAATGACGACTCCCGCGATAAACGGCCCAGCAGTGGGGATAAACGTTAGAAGTCCTGCCAGGAAGGCGAGAGCGAAGCCATACGGCATTCCGATCACCATCAACGCTGCGAGCGTAAAGACGAAGATGACGACCATGCTGACGGCTTGCGCGAGAAGCCAGTGGCGAAGAGCACGCGCAGACTTTTCCAACGCGCGATGGGCGCACTTTCTGTGTTCATCAGGTACGAGCGATATGAATAACCTGGTGTATGAGCCAGGGTCCCACGCGAAGAAGCCGCCGAGAAATAAAATAGCCACGGCACTGACCGAAATGCCGAAGCTGGTGGTCACCACGTCCGCCGCGCCACCCAACAGTGTCGGAAGGTTTTTGGTGAACTCTGCGGCCGTGCCATCGGGTAGAATATTACCTACTGATTGCGCAAAGTATTTGTCGATCGTCGTAACCGGCCCGGAAATGGCGGTTGAAAGGCCCTTGAGCTGTTCAATGAGGCTACTTCCGCTCCACCAGAACGCCGATACCAAGCATGTTGCCGTGAAGAGCAGCACGAGCGTGATGGCGGTTGAGCGATTGACGGGCAGGACATGTTTGACGCCGCGTGCGCCACCATCGAAAACAACGCCAGCAATAACGCCGACAAGAACGATCAGAACAGCCTGCGCTGCTTTCCAAACTAGAAATATCGCGCAAGCCATTCCCAACGTGACACCCGCCACGACAAATGTCTTGTGCGCGAGTTTGCGCGTTTCAGTTGCTATCAATTTGCAGGCCTCTAACGACGTGATTTGCGATTATGAGAAGAGAACGAGCCCACCTTATTCAATTGTTCGATCTCTCATGAAATATGCGACGCACATCATCGAGGCGAACAGCACGATCGACAGCACCGGGCTAACGTCCCCGGATGCAACCTTGTCTGCGATTTTGAGCGGTTGCGTAATAGCAGAAACGTCGTCGACGGCTTCGTTTTTAGCCGATTTCAACTTGTCTTGAGCCTCGCGGCCCTTCGCATCAATAACGAACTTTGAGATGCCGCTGGCCAAGAGAAAAAGTCCGGAAAATGCAAAGCATGCTGGCGCAGCACCAATATAATCGGCTAGCCAGATCACCATCCCAACGAGCGCGCAGATGCCAGCAATCGCCAGGCAGACACCGAATACAGCAAAAGCTTCAGAGAATTGCTTGGTCGCGTCGAACGACGCGTTCAATTTTGCGATAATTCCCACGGCTCAACTTGGCGTCCTCGTTTTAGTGTTATTCGCGCAACGGTACGGCGGCTGATAAGTTCCACCGCTGCGAGGTGGTTCTCGTGGCAGCCAGGCTGCAAAAGAGCACCAACGCAACTCGTCAGGGTTCATTTTCGTTGTGCAATGTAATGCGCAAATTCAGCGACGCGGATTAGTGCGTGCCGCAACAACTTTTATTGATTGAATACAGTGCAACGCGGAAACACACGCGATAAACATTCGCTGTTGGCGCTCCTGCCTTGGTTAGCTGGAGCAGCGCTGATTGCTTCGCTAATCGACGTTAGGCACGCCTTTAAATCGACGCCGAAGTCCGCAAAATCGGAATGTCCAGATACATCGAAGCAGCGCATCGTGCCGGCATCCTCTCGTCCAGGCAAAGAGCGCAATCCATGGCAACTTCTGATCGACCGGTGGCGAGATGTTTGCCCCGCGGTTTATCGGGAATTCAACGATGACCGGTTGATGTCCGTGGCCGGCGGCGTTGTCTTCTACGGGATTTTGTCCCTATTCCCTGCGATTTCGGCGTTCGTCGCTCTCTACGGGCTCTTCACCGATCCTCGCATCGTGAATGAGCACCTGTCGCTGTTGCAGCCGCTCGTGCCTGCAAGCGGTTATGAGGTTATCCAGAGTCAGGTTGAACGCATCATAGAGGGGAGCCGCACGCAGCTTGGCGTGACCTCCCTCTTTTCGTTGGCGGTGACTTTGTGGAGTGCGAACGCAGGAACGAAAGCGGCAATGGATGCCTTGAATGTCGTCTATGATCGGCACGAGACGCGAAGCTTTCTGCGCCTCAACGCGCTTTCCCTCGCGCTGACACTTGGGGCAATGTCGATCCTAATGATTGCCGTTGGCATCGTGGTCGTATTGCCCATTCTGTTCGCGTTCAGCGACCTCGGTCGGTACTCGGAGACGTTCGCCGCTCTGTTGCGATGGCCCATGCTGATCCTACTCGCAATATCCGGCTTGCTTGCCTTCTACAGATTTGGTGTCGATCGTTCGTTCTCGGGCTGGCAATGGCTGAGCATTGGCGCGATCTTCGCACTCGTCGGATGGATGGCCGCTTCGTTTATGCTGTCTTGGTATCTCGCGAATTTTGCAAATTATAACGCGATATATGGCTCGCTCGGCGCAGTCATGGGCTTGATGGTGTGGATGTGGCTTTCAACAGTGACTGTGCTAGCCGGCGCGGAATTGAATGCTGTGCTCGAACGAGCGGCCGCCGAAACCACGTAACGGCCCGACACCGGCGAATGCCGCAAACCGTTCGATCAAATGCCTTGGCGAAAGGTCAACCGCTTACATGTTATTGCGCGAGCCATGACGATATTTGATGTTCTGGCAATGCTGCTGTTCTTTTGCGCATTGTTCGGATTTCTTAACGAAGTCTTCCTGAAGCTGCCTCAGGCGATCGGCCTCGTTTTGATCGCGCTTGTGGCTTCGCTGTCGATCATCACTATTCAATTGGTGTTTCCGGCCTTCGACGTTGCCAATCAAGCCAAAAGTGCTCTGAGAGCACTGCCTTTCAAAGAGTTTCTTCTCGACGGCATTCTCTCCGCTTTGCTTTTCGCCGGAGCCCTCCAGGTCAACTTGAGCCAAGCTGCGCAAAAGCGTTACGTCATTATCACTATGGCGACGCTCGGCACGCTGACATCGGCGCTCTTCATAGCTCTGACGATATGGATGCTTGCCCCTTACCTTGGCGTCCAGCTGCCGTTCCTTTGGGCTGCGTTGTTTGGTGCGATCATTTCACCGACAGATCCAATCGCCGTCATTGCGATTATCAACTCATCGAATGTGCCCGAAGTCCTGCGAGTGGAAATGACGGGCGAAAGCTTATTGAACGATGGCGTCGGGGTCGTGCTGTTCACGTTGCTACTCGGTCTTGTTGCAAGCGGCGCGGAGCCGCAGACCATATCTCATATGTTCGTCCAGGCCGGCGCCCTGTTCTTACGCGAGGCGGTCGGCGGCGCGTTGCTCGGTCTGACTACCGGAGCAATTGCGTTCTGGATGTTGAAAAAGCTCGACGCGTACGTCATCGAAGCCATCGTCACTTTGTCACTCGTAACCGGAACCTATTCGATCGCGCATCATCTTGGCGTGTCCGGACCGATCGCTGTGGTCATCGCCGGGCTCCTCATCGGCAATCAAGGCGCGACGTTGGCAATGAGCGACCGCACTCGCGAAAGGCTCTTTCCGTTCTGGGAGTTGGTCGACGAGATCCTGAATTCAGTCCTTTTTCTACTCATTGGACTCGAAATTCTGGTTATTAATGATTTCCTGGCGCATGCGTGGTTCGCGATCGCGGCAATTCCAATTGCCCTGCTTGCCCGCCTGATCAGCGTGAGTTTGCCGATTGCATTGTTCAGCCGCTTCGGACGCGCGAGCCTGAAGGCCATTCCCATTCTGACATGGGGTGGTTTACGCGGCGGGATATCCGTCGCCTTAGCTCTGTCGTTACCTGACTCGCAAGAGAAGGCGACGTTGGTTACAGCGACATACGCCGTCGTAGTGTTCTCGATCTTGGTGCAGGGTCTTTCAGTGGAAAGGCTGGTGAACAGGATCGTGGCTGCAGAAGAAATGAACCGCAACCGAAGTGGTCCCGGCTAGCAAGCTCTTGGCTGCCCATCTCACTTCAGAAACGGACGAACTTGGCCATGGCGGCATTTCTTCAGTGATCGGTCAGAACGCGGGTAGAGACGAACGCGATCAGTGACCGCCGATTTCCAGCAGATGTGGAATGGCCGAACCTTCTGGGCCAATTTCCGAGACAGCCGATTGGCAACTTAACTGGATCATGATCCGGCATGGATTGGGATCCAAGGGCCGTGAACAATTTTTGACTTTTTGCCAAGACGCGTAAACGTCCGCAGCTTGCGCGTTAAACGCCTTCAGGTCATTGCCGCTAAACTCGTTTTTCAGGGCCTCGGCCATCTTACCGACGCGCAGGCCGTCGCAGGTTTCCGCTGCGCCCAGGGCCTGAGCGTAGCGCGCTCCGGCTTCTTTCGCGCTTTTAGGGAGCGGCTCAGCGAATGCGAACGGAGAATACAAAACAAAAGCGATAAACGACAGTCGTATCGGCTTCGACATGGCAACCCCATCTGAGGCGACGTCCATTCTCTACGACAGTCAAACCGACTTGGTTCACGATGGAGATTGAAAAAATTGAATGAGAATTCCTGATATTTTCCGGAGAGAATTTCAATCGGCCAAGCTGGGATGGGCCTCCGCCAGCTCGAAAGTCCAGGTTTTGCGCCGCGCCCGATCGTCGTCGATGAGAACTAATGCGCCTCCGGCATCCGTTGGAAGCAAAACAAGGCATCAAGTTACTGAAAAATATCAAGATTACTTTCTGGATGTGCTGGCAGTCGACGGCGAACTGGCGAAGCAACTCGGTATCGCCAAGCGCAAGGCATATTATTACGTCGAGATCGATCGGGCCTTCAGAGCTCAAGGTTGATAACCGTCGCTTGAACCGGATCGGCTGGACCGGTAGGCGGCAGGCCCAACCTTCCGTGACTTGAAGGTTGAGACTGCCCCCACACTCCGACCGAAGCCTTACTTTCAATGGCTTCGGTTTTTCTTTGTAGCCATGCCTTTCGCCCTTCGCGCATACCGTGCTCCTCGGCTCCGCGTGCCCGGATCTGCTTTGGATGTTTGCGAATTGGCTTTACTTCTGAGGCCAATCACAGCGCGCGCAGAGAGAAGCATAGCGCCTACCGGCGAGTGTTCATCGCCACGGCGTGCTATGATGTATTTTGTTAAGCCTCGTAGGCGCTTTCTGCCGATTTGTCAGCGGGCGTCTTCAGGACGCCGAGAGTGAATACGAACAATGAAGGCATGAAGATAATCCCGAGTATTGTGGCCGATAACATGCCTCCCAGTACGCCCGTTCCGATAGCGTTCTGACTCGCGGAGCTCGGACCCGTGGCGACGGCAAGAGGTGCGACGCCAAGAGTAAAGGCCAAGGACGTCATGATGATCGGACGCAGCCGGACGCGCGCAGCCTCGACAGCAGCGTCGAGTAGCGAGTTTCCCGCGGTATAGTGGTCTTTCGCAAAGGCTACGATCAGAATGGCATTCTTCGCCGATAGTCCGATGATCGCGATGAGGCCCACCTTGAAATAGAGGTCATTGGGCATTCCCCTCAACATGACAGCCGTGACGGAGCCAATGACACCGAGCGGAACGACGAGGATCACCGCCAGGGGGATGGACCAGCTCTCATATAGGCCAGCGAGCAACAGGAAAACGAACAGGATGCTCAACGCCAGGAGGATTGGCGCCTGTGCTCCGGACTGGATTTCCTCGATCGACTGCCCGGTCCACTCAAAGCCGAGTCCTTTTGGTAGCTCGGAAGCTGCTAGCTGCTCCATTTCAGCGATGGCCGCGCCGGAGGAAAATCCTGGCGCAGGGACGCCGGAGATCCGCACCGAAGGATAGCCGTTGTATCCAACGATCTGCGCAGGGCCCTTCTGCCATTCCACAGTGGCGAATGAGGATAGCGGAACCATTGCGCCTGCGGAATTTCGCACGTTGAGTTTCAGGAGATCCTCAGCCTGAAGGCGGCTTCGGTCCTGCGCCTGCACCACAACGCGCTGCATGCGGCCGGCGCTCGGGTAATCGTTGACGTAAGAAGAACCGAGGTTGGCGCTGATAGTATTGTTGATGTCCGCAAAATTGACGCCGAACGTATTCGCCTTCTTACGATCGATGACCAACGATATCTGAGCGGCATCGGGCATGCCATCCAACCTCACGTCGGTGAGGAGGCTGCTTTTGGACGCCTTGCCGATTAGTTCAGTGGCAGCGTCATTGAGCGCCGCCTGTCCGAGCCCGGCGCGGTCTTGCAAACGAAGAGCAAAACCGCTTGTCGTGCCGAAGCCTTCGATGGGAGGCGGCGAGAGCGCAAAGCTTGTTGCGTCCTTCAGCTTTGAAAGTTGCGCATTGAGACGATCCGCCACCTCTTGCGCGGAATTGCCATCACCGCGTGATGCCCAGTCCTTCAAAGTCGGAAACAGCATGGCGGCGTTTGATCCGTTGCCGGAGAAGCTGTACCCCTGAACTGCAAAAACATTATCGACCGCGGGCTCCGCCTTTAAGATCGCCTCGATTTTACCAAGTGAAGCGATCGTTCGATTGGTGCTTGCTTCAGGCGGTCCCTGAACATCGACCATAAGATATCCCTGATCCTCATCCGGCACGAAGGAACTTGGCAGTTTAAGGAATATGTATCCAAGGCCACCAACGAGCGCGGCGTAGATGAGCATCATCCGTCCGGCTCTTCTGGTGAAGCTTGAGACTCGACGCACGTAGCCGAGCGTCATCCACTCAAAGGCGCGGTTGAACCAGCCGCCGAGCCCCTTCTTTTCATGATGTCCTTCCGGTATCGGCTTCAGGATGGTCGCGCAGAGCGCGGGCGTTAGTGACAGCGCCAGGAAGGCAGAGAGGATGATGGAGACCACCATGGTCACGCTGAATTGACGGTAGATTATCCCCGTCGAGCCAGGAAAAAACGCCATCGGGACGAAGACGGAAGCTAGTACGAGGGTAATCCCGACGACGGCGCCCGTGATCTGGCTCATCGCCTTCCGAGTGGCCTCTAGAGGCGCCAGCCGATCCTCGACCATGATCCGCTCTACGCTTTCAACGACGACGATCGCGTCGTCGACAAGAATGCCGATGGCGAGAACCATCGCGAACATTGTCAGGACGTTGATGGAGAATCCAGCGACGTTCATAACCGCGAGAGTGCCGAGTAGAGCCACCGGCACTACGAGCGTAGGAATGAGAGTGTAGCGGAAGCTCTGCAAAAATATGAACATAACTATGAAAACGAGAACCACCGCTTCGATGAGCGTGTGCAGGACCTTTTCGATCGATGCCGAGACGAAGGGACTCGTGTCATAGGGGATCGAATACTGAACGCCCGGGGGAAAAAAGCGGGACAATTCATCCATCTTTTCTCTTACGGCCCGCGCCGTAGCGACGGCGTTGCCCGTCGTTGAAAGCTGTATGCCGACAGCCGCGCTCGGCTGGCCGTCTTGGCGGCTCGAGAAGCTATATGTCTCCGCACCAAGTTCGATACGCGCTACGTCGCGCAGACGGACTGACGATCCATCCGGATTGGCGCGTAAAACGATTTCGCCGAATTCCTTGGAATTCGTCAGTTGCCCCTTGACGAGAACCGTTGCGGTCAGATCCTGGGTCGCGGGGTTTGGAGCGGCGCCAATTTGCCCAGCTGCAACCTGCGCGTTTTGCGCCAAGATGGCGTCATTCACGTCCGACGTTGAGATGTTGTACCCCATCATCTTGTTCGGATCGAGCCAGACGCGCATGGCCCGCTGCGCCGAAAAGAGCTCAGCCCGCCCGACGCCTTCGACGCGGCGAAGCTCGCCGAGAACGTTACGGCTTAGATAATCTCCAAGCGCGATCTCATCCGTCTTGCCATCCGTCGATGTGAGAGAAATAAAAAGCAAAAAGCCGGTACTGGCTTCTGTTACGGTCAGACCCTGAGTTGTTACCACCCGGGGAAGGCGCGGCTCTACGCGCCGAATCGCATTTTGAACGTCGACGGATGCCTGATCGATATCGGTGCCAGCTTTGAAGGTGGCTGTGATGCTGATCGCGCCGGAGGTATCCGATGTCGATTCAAAGTAGACTAGCCTATCGACACCATTGAGTTCCTCCTCGATGAGGCGGGTGACGCTCTGGTACGTCTCGAGTGGAGACGCACCGGGGAACATGGTGGAGATCGTGACCTGTGGAGGTGCGACCTTTGGATATTGCGAGATCGGTAGGAACGGCAGGGAGATCAAGCCCGCGATCGAGATGAAAGCGGCGAACACCCACGCCAGCACGGGCCGTGCGATGAAGAACTGAGCCATAACGCCATCTATTGCACGAACTGCGCCGCGGCTTTGTCGCCAAGCGCGAGCGACGCATTATCAGGAGGGATCCAGGGTTCGACCAAAACCTTTTGGCCAGCATGCGCCTTCTGGACACCCTCAACGATGACTTGCTCGCCATCCTTCAGTCCAGCATCGACCACCCAATTGGAACCCAAGGATGGGCCGAGCAGGACGTCGCGAGTTTCGACGACACCAGCAGCTGTCACAACGTAGACCTGGGGCTGCCCATCCTGAGTGCGAAGAACCGCGCGTTGTGGCACGGTAATTCCTTTATCCCGAACCGCCTGTTCGATGCGTACTCGCACGTAAAGCCCAGGCAAGAGGTCGCCTTTGGGATTGGAGAATTCGGCCCGAAGCGTAACCTGCCCCGTCGTCGAATCGACATTGGCGCTGGAGAAGAGCAACTTTCCGGTGTGCGGATATACACTTCCATCATCGAAGACGAGTTCCACACGAGCTTGTCCTGCTGCCAGACTTCCGAGCCGGCCCTCTTCAACGGCATGTCTGAGCGCGCGGAGTTCGGCGGAGGATTGCGTGAAGTCCGCGTAAACCGGATCAATTTGCTCTATGCGCGCCAAATTCTGATTGGCTTCGGTCGCCGACACCAGTGCGCCCTCTGTTACAAGCGCGCCGCCGATAATTCCGTCGATCGGAGCCCGCACCTCGGTGTAACCAAGGTTGATCTTGGCTTCGTCGAGAGCCGCCTTGGCAAGGGCAACTTCGGCTTCCGATTGGGCAAGCGTCGCCGCGGCGGCATCGAAGCTGGCGCCGCTCGCGACATCTCGAGCGCGCAATTCCTTTTGACGCGCATAGTGCTGCTGCGCATTGGCCTGTACCGCTTCCGCCTTCTGAAGCATAGCCGCAGCGCTTGCGACGCGCGCCTGAAACAAGCTTGGATCGATACGGTAGAGGAGATCACCTGCCTTGACGCGGGTGCCCTGTTTGAACACGCGTTCCTTCAGGATTCCCGTGACCTGTGCGCGAACTTCGGCAACACGGGTCGCAGCGATGCGCCCAGGCAGTTCGTTGACGACGGCGATGGAACGCGCCGCGAGCTTCAGCACTGAGACTGCGGGCGGCGCCATTTTGGCTTCGCTTGCGCAAATAGATCCCGATAGTCCAGCAAGGAGCAGGACTGCACCAAGCGTCGGTGCCAACTTCGGAGAGTACGGCAGAACTGCCATCCGGATTGTTCCTCGGAATGGCGCTAAGCCAGTGGTTTGAATTTGCGATTGAAGATATCATCCTGCATCACGAATACCGTCCCGCTTGCATCCTGAACGACCCAATCGCCGATCATCGCGACATGTTCTCCATCGGGCGTGGCAACAACAATGCGCAAGCCGTCAGGCCGTGAAATCAGGTCTCCGAAATTTTCATGGAGTTGCTCGAAAATATTGGATTCTCCATTCCATCGCTCGGCGGCGACGCAGGGATTCCTCACGATGAAATTCCTCACTTGAGATTTCCCCGCGATTGTTTTTTGCGTCCTTGCGCGTAGCGCAATTGTCCGACGCAAGTCTGGCCTACGAGGGATGATCACATTCATTTATCCAGGTTCTGTCGACGAACCATGGATGTATTGGTGATCCGGTTATCCGGCGCTGTCGGTGCGCGGGAATGGGCGGCGTCTATGCGCCTCCTCGACCGAATCTCGACAATATCTCGACAAAATGCAATCAAGGATTGAGGCCCCCTGCGCTGGAGCCGTCGTCTTTGGGCAAAGTCCGTTCAGCCACCAGTAGCTCCGGCTGCTGCAAGTCGGCGGAGCAACTTCGATCAGAGAAATGCACCACGACCCGGGCTCATTTTCTGCATACTCGGCAACAAGATCATTCCCGGACATTACAACCAATGAATGCACTTATTCTAATTGTTGAAGATGAGGCCGAGATCGCCGCCATCCTCGAAGCCTATTTCGCGCGCGAGGGCTTTCGGACCGTCCAGGCGCAAAATGGTCAGGTAGCCCTCGATCTACACCTGCAATTGAAGCCAGACCTCGTCGTTCTGGACGTGAAGCTGCCGAAGCTTAACGGCTACGAAGTGCTGGCCGCAATTCGCCGGCGAGACGATACTCCAGTCCTGATGGCCACGGCGCTGACTGACGATCTCGATAAACTCCAGGCGCTGCGAATTGGGGCTGACGATTACGTTGTGAAGCCGTTTAATCCACTCGAGGTGGTGGCTCGCGCACGCGCAATTCTTCGGCGCAGCAAGTCGCAATCCGAAGCAACGATCATTCGCGTCGGCAAGATAGAGATCGATTTGACGTCTCATGCTGCGATCGTGATATCCGATGACGGACGGCGACAGAAATTAGATCTCACTCTTACCGAATTTCGCCTCCTCGCGCACATGGCTCGCGCATCCAATCGCGCGTTTACGCGTTCTGAACTCCTTGACGCGTGTCTTCCCGAAGGAGAAGCGATGGAACGCACCGTGGATAGCCACATCAGCAATGTCCGGCGCAAGCTCGAGTCTGCGGCAGCCAAGGGGTATCTCGAAGGCGTTCGCGGCATCGGCTATCGCTTGGTCCCCGTTACATGAGACAGCCAAGGGGACTGAGCGCCCAGATTACAACCTGGATGATCGCCGTCTCCGCGCTCACTTTGGTCATCCTTGTTCTCGGCTGGGCCGCCGCCTATTCGATTATGTCTCGGGTCGCACCGGAATTTATTCAGTTCGATCCCAACGAATCCTGGTGGCATTTAGGTTTAACCGATTGGCTTGGAATTGTCGGCTCCGGTGCCCTTGGCTTCCTAGTCGCGACATTCGCGAGCGTCTTCTTAGCGCGCCGAATTGTGCTTCCCGTGAGTGCAGTCGCGAACGCCGCCCGCGAAGTCGCCCAGGGCAATCTCGCGGCCCGCGCGAGGTGCTCCGCCCCTGGTTTCGGCGAGACAGCGCAGCTGATCAGCGACTTTAATCAAATGGCGGCTCAACTCGCCACGTATGAATCAGAAATGAAGACTTGGAACTCGGCTATTGCTCACGAGCTTCGGACGCCACTCACAATTCTCCGTGGACGTCTCCAAGGCGTGCATGACGGCGTATTCGATCTCGACAAGGCGATGATTTGTAACCTCATTCAACAGGTGGATGGTCTAACTCGCATCGTTGAGGATCTTCGTACCGTCAGCTTGGCGGCAGCAGGCCGCCTCGATCTTTTGCTGGGCACGGTCGACTTGGCGAGCGAAGCGCAAGCGGTACTCGCTATGGTTGCGCCCGATCTCGCGGCCGCGGGCTTCACGGTCGAAACCGACTTGCGTTCCGCGACGACCCGTGCCGATAGCGCAAGAGTTCGACAGGCGCTGCTCGCTCTCATCAGCAACGCGGTACGATACGCATCGGAGGGGCGCTGGATTCGCGTCGAGACCGAGATGAATGCGGCCGATGTCGTTATGCGCGTGGTCGACCTTGGGCCGGGCTTGCCGCCTGCTTTCGTCCCGAGAGCATTCGATGCCTTCTCCCGCGCGGAAGAATCCCGCTCTCGTGCTCATGGCGGGACCGGACTCGGATTACCCGTCGTCCAAGCGATTGCGCAGGCTCACGGCGGAGCGGCCAGATGTATGCCCGGCATTGAAAAGGGCACCATTTTCGAAATCTCAATTCCGCGCCAGCCTCGATAGAAGTGCTCGCCACCGATGGGATCGGGGTCAGCTCATTTAGATAGTCCGACATTCCGATGTTTATCGAGGCTCGGCCCGCAGCGTGAGGCGGCAGCGTAACTTCGCCCGCTCCATGAACTCTCGACACAACCTCGATTAGCTATTGCCGGTCCGATGCGAAAACGCACGCACTGGCTCTCGGACTTTTGGTCCCGCCCGGCGGCGGATTCTTACATCTCGAGGGCAGTTCTTAGATATGCCGCTCGATCCAAGCAGCGATACGGCCGGATTGAGACGTTTAAGGAGTTTCGGCCCTTGCGAGAGCCTGCCCGCAATCATGAGCACTTCACGCCGCCGAGATCGTCGACCTTGAACGTAGCAAGGGCGGTCTATGCGGCTACTACCGACCGTGTACGGACTAAAGGAATTCGACGAAGCCTGCGGTCATCGGCCAAATTGCTCTTCAATCTGAAATCGCTGTGGGAGTTGGTCGGGATCCTGCATGAGCCGAATAGCATTGCACTAGCCAGACGTCACCCGGGCCTAATCTACAAATATCAGAGTCATTATCTAGCGAGGAGTTTCAGCAGAAGCCAGCGAAAGGCGATTCTGAAATTCCACTATGAATTTATGGGGAAGGCCGTTAACGCGCGATTCTATACGCGGCTCATGGCGGGAAACATCGAATTATGGCGAAGCGCCGAAGACCAGGAACTCGTCACGATTTCACTGCGCGTTCCAGAATTCGGGCGCGAGGGTGATCTCTCGCTCATTCTAGAGATCGACGGTAAGCAGATTTACGAACTTTCATTCACGATCATACCCGGGTCGGTCGTTGGAATTCCTGCGTCAAGCGCGATGTTCATTGCGCGCGTTCAGGGTCGAAAGGGTCGATTCGACGAGATCAAGCGGGCAATCAAAATATGCCGTGATGTTTCGCCGCCGTACCTTCTCATGGCCGCGGCGGAAGGCATAGCGAATGACCTGCGCATCGGCTTTGCGGTCGGCGTGGGGAATGGCGACCAAGTGAGCAGGCATAAAACCTTCGATTACACTTCATTCTGGGGAACACTGTTGTGCCGAAAGGCGGGAGGTCGCTTCTATATACTTCCACTTCCCATGTCTGGCGCGCCTCTCGAACAATGCAATCCCAGTCATCGTCGCCGGACCCGATTGAAGCGAGAGTTCAAAGTTGGGCTCTCGCAGGTTGTGGAAAAGGCGTTCCTACGCGAACTAAAAAATCCATCACTCAGCTCCGGCATCATCGAAGATGGCGAGGGCGTCAAGGGTTCAGCCGTCCCGTGCCTTCGCGAAGTATGGACACAGCCTTCATCCGGCCTTGTCAAAAGACTGCGACTACGTTGACTGACAACATGCAGGACCTTCTGCTCGGGACAGACCTTGGGATTACGCGACGCGACAACAGCATAACCGAACCGGGTAACGCTATGCATCTTCTAACGAGCGGTCGCCCGACCACGAACTGAATTCTTCAAAACCACCAACGCTCTTCGGGGGAAGGGACATGCGTTGCACTCGTCCTATCGTTTCTGCAGAAACGCGAATCGACCTTACCCGGCGGGACAGTCGAAGCGTCTCGACGCCGCCGTGCAGGCAATCTTCAATGGATGAGGAATCGCTTCAAGATCGAAGCTCATGTATTCTCGTTCTTACGAATGATCCTGTTGCCGCGGATCAAATCAGAAGCGCCTTCGAAACCAAGAACATTTCGTTTGAGATTACAACCGTCGCTTCGCACGGGCTCAAACTTGCAGCCGCCGGATACTTCGATGCCGTTATCGTCGATACCGGATTTACGATCGATGGCGAGAGTTGGGTTTCCACGCTGCGGAACCTGGAATCGACGATGCCATGCCTGCTGTTGTTGAATCGCGCGGATGTCGACAATGATTTGGACGCCGTCACGAGGGACGCGGATGATTTTCTGGTGAAGCCGTTCCTGGTTTCTGAGCTTTATGCGCGCCTTCTCATGCTCGCGCGGCGTCCACGGAGGCAATCACAGCCAACCGTCCTGAAGTTCGGCGACCTGGAGATGAACCTAATTTCCCATGAGGTTATCCGCGGGCGGCGCCGGATACATCTCCCGCCGCGGCAATTTCAGCTGCTTGAGCTTCTCATGAAAGGCGAAGGACGCGTTGTGTCTCAACGCGTAATCTTGGAACGTTTTTCGGATGCGACATTCGAAATGGGGATGAGTGTGGTCCAAGCCAACATTTCCCGGTTGCGTGCTCAGATTGATCGCGTTCAGGAGGCGTCGCTCATCCGCACCGTCAGGGGGATCGGTTACAGCCTGCAGGTGTGAGGCGAATTACAGCGGCCGCTAAAACAGAAATGTTATGATCAGCGAACCACTTTTTCCCAATGGGTTATAGACTTGGTTTGCGAAAGTAGGATCTTTACATCCGGCCTATGCTTAGGCATCGAGGCCGATCACTCGATCGCGATTTGCCGTAGTCGGTGTCCACCTATTACTCGCCGACTAAGTCACCTTCCGGAGAAGGTTCGTGTGTCGGATGGATCACCTCCGGATCGGGTGGATCAGTGAGGAAAACCCGGTCCGCGTAGGTCCGCACACGCTGTTATGGTCGTCAGCGCCGTGTCTTCGCATTCTGAAAAACGCCGTCCGTGGTCCTTCATTAAATCGGCCAGCCTGGACGCCGATGATGTCCTTCCAGAAAAGTCAAGAGGAGCGCTACGTTGAGCTGTCTCAGCGTCGCTCTATAATTTGCTCTTGATCAGAAAACGGTGCTCGTCAGGAACGCGCCGGAATTTTCATACTCTGCATATGCAGTGCATTCTCCCAGAGCGGCGAAGCCTTCGCGCAGCCCTTCGTCGCTTCTTCTAAATGGCAGATAGTAGGCAGGAACAAATGCACCAGCGGGCGCCGCACGGTTGTTACGTCGGTAGCCTTTGCCCTAAATTCGGAACGCTGTTTTAGCGACGCGATCGGTAATTTTATCGTTCCTAATCCCTTTGTGATCGAAGATTAGAAACGACATACGCGTTGAGACTCTTCCGCGTTAGCGCCTTAGCAAACGGCAGACACACTTGCGCTCTCTCTATGTGGTACGGATGCCATCGAGATGCTGGCTGGCGCAATCAATTATGCGGGCTGCGTCGCCGACCATTCGATCGACGATTTTTCCGACGGGTTCGATTTGATCGATCAAACCCACAACTTCTCCAACAAACGTGTTGCTCTCGTCTGGGTCACCCTCTGTCCAAGCTCGTTGATATTTGGGCGCCACCTCGTCGGCAGCGGCCCTCAGTTCCTCCTCGCGGCCCTGCCAGCGCTCGATGAATCGGTTTTTGAGTACTCGCGCGGTATAACGCGACGGCCAGTCAAGCTTGCGCGCCAGATCCATAACCTGGGATCGAACAGTATCGTCTCCAGTCGCCCCAACCGCCACTGCATGCATGCGTGCGCTTACGTTTGCTTCCTGGGACGCCCAAAATCGCGATCCCATGACAACACCGTCGGCGCCCAACATAAGAGCAGCCGCAATACCCCGGCCATCGGCCACCCCTCCCGCCGCACATAGAAGCACGTCCGGAGAGTGGTTAGCGATGACGTCGGCGACTTCTGGAATGAGGGCGAACGTGCCGCGCATTTCTCCGTGCCCCCCTGCTTCGGAGCCCTGTGCCACGATAATGTCCGCGCCACAATTGAGCGCGCGGAGTGCATCTTTTCGTGTCTGAATTTGGCATATAAGCAGAACCCCGCGACTTTTGATGCGCGCGGCAAAGGGTGCGGGATCGTCGAACGATAAGAATATCGCTTTGGGGTTACGGGCCAGAGCGACGTCTAGAATTGCCGGCTGTCTGCGCAAGGACCACGTTATGAAGCCGCAGCCAACCGGCCGATTTCCTGCGACATCGAATTCGCGCGTGAGCCAGTCGGCGTCGCCATACCCGCCACCAATCAGTCCAAGTGCACCTGCGTCAGATATCGCTGCCGCAAGCCGCCCTCCAGCGGCGAACGCCATCGGTGCTCCAATGATCGGATGACGCAACCCGAGCCGCTCCGTCAATCGCGTTCTCAGCATGTCCAGCTCCATTTCGTGAGCTCAATTCGGCGCGCCATCAAAAATCGCTCGCAAGGCCTTACGGTTGCTCACGAGGTCCGCCAGCGTCCACGAATCCAGCTCGGCGAAATAGGCTGTCAAAGCGCGGCGCAGAACGTGTTTCAAACGACAGGCGCCGGTGATGCGACAGGCTTTTTCGGAACCAAAGCATTCGACGATGTCGAAGTCCTCTTCGGTTAGGCGTAGCACTTCGCCTAATCCTATTTCGGCGGGTGGTTTTCCGAGGCGAAGACCTCCGCCACGACCGCGAATGGCTTCTACAAACCCCAACTGGCTAAGCCGATTCACTACTTTCATCAGATGATTTTCGGAAATGCCGTAAGACTGAGAGATTTCAGCAATTGTAGACAAGCGATCGGTCTGCGAACCCAAATACATAAGCACTCGGAGCGCATAGTCCGACATTAGAGTCAATCGCATGGGAGCCTCCAAGATTGAAGCTTTAGCTTGTGTAATTGCCATAAGATGCATATTGTATGCATCTTATAATGGCAACCAGAGAGATGGTGTGTTGCATGCTAAGCGAGGAAGAGAACGCAGCGTCCGAGGCACAACGAGCGGCGAAGAGCAAGAGGCTCGCTTATGAGCTCGTTGGCGGAGAAGACGGGATTCGCCGGCTCGTAGAAGAATTCTACGATATTGTGGAAAAAGAGCCGGCAGGACGCGTACTGCACATCCTACATTTGCGTGGTCACGGTATTCCGCATGCGCGCATTGAGCAATTTCATTTCCTTTCAGGATTCCTCGGCGGCCCACGGCTTTACGTCGAAAGGTACGGTCACTCGGACGTGCGTCAAATGCATGAGCACGTTGAAATTGATTCCGAAGCGCGAGACGCATGGCTCAAATGTATGTCGATGGCGATTGATCGGACCGGAATTGATGCCGATGTTAAGCAGCAGCTAATGACGAATTTCACGCGCGTTGCGATGATGTTGAGGAATAGGGACTGAAGTCGGCGCAATTCGCTAGCTGCGGCTGTGAGGGGTACTGCTGTGCCAAACACCTCGCTTGGGGCCGGAAATCGCGACGCTCGCAACGGCCGCCATTTAATGTGCTTCTAACAGTCATCGAACCTTGCCGAAAAGCTTGCTCGCAAAGTGGAAACTGGGGCCGAACTTCATTGACAAAGATGCGCTCCAAGCAAGCAGGGGCAAAGAGCGGAGCCTGATCACTGGTATCGAAGTCGCATCGGCTGTTGCAGTCGAACCGGGAGCGCGCGTGCGTGTTAACGGCAAGGACGTGGGCGTCGCAGCTAGTTCAACCTACAGCCGGCAGCTGATGAAATCTTTAGCTATGGCACAAAACCCGACGGAGCAAACAGATGTCGGGACGCAGGTAGAGATTATCGACGGAAAGACCTATCGTGGAACCGTCGTATCGATGCCATTTTACGATCCCATGCGTATTCGAACATATTGTTAAACTGAGGATTCCTCCTTTCTGAATGGTGACATGGGTACTAGCTTGTCGCCATATCCCAAAGGTGTTGATGTGAGCTGATTACAGATTTCTTGGCACGCGTGCGGCCTGCGAACTATGTTGACGATGACATTTGCAGTCGAGCGAATGCCGAAAGGGAAACTTGCGCTCCAGGAGCGGATTAACAGCACGAAGACGACAACGGCTACGCACTAGAGATGCCCCTCGACTAATAGCCCATTGAATGCGGTTGCCTCGGGCTTTTTAAACCCCGCACGGCCCTTGGTTGTCAGGCGATGCAATTGCCCATATTTCGCCTCGATCCTTTCTCTTGTCGAAGATGCGGTGCAATTGAAATGGGAAATTCTTATTTCGATAGTTTTTCGCATTTTAGGAAACGTCAGAGTGTTATTCGAATTCCCGGATGGGAATTAATGCCACAAATTATTTAAGTCGAAATCGCCGCGCGCTTGTCCAGCACGACTGGTCACTTCCGAGCGTTTTCCGTAGCTATCCCGATGCAGTCGCTTCGCGGTAGCGGCTGGCTTGATTGTGCACCGCAGCTACGAATTTATGTTTCGTGCAGCGAATAAAAGTTGACTACTAGATGCTGGCCGGTTTTGTTGTCGCACCCTTGAAGCGGGGACGAGGCGGCGCGCGCGTGCATAACGCCGCAGCGGAAAAATATAGAAAAATCATAGGGAACGCCAATGCAAAAGCGCGTCGAAGATCCGCGTATCCGAAAAATGTTCCACGGCGACAGAAACTGGGCCTTTGTCGCCGTGGCCGTCCTTTGGACGCTCTACGGCTTCGTGTTCTACGAAGTGAAAGATCTCACCGGCTCTCAGGCTGCGACAGTTGTTCTAGGCGTTTTTGGCGCGCTGGTTCTGCTGTTCAACAGCGCGTCTATTCTGGCGATGATCTACCACCTCAATGAGGAGCGAGAAGAGATATATGGCCTCGATATTCACTATCTCGACGCTCGAAAACAGTGAGGCAGAGCACAATGGCAAAAGAAATTTATGTGCCGCCGAAGCAGTCCGCATTCGGTCAATTATTTGACAGCCTATTTTTGCTGGGGCTTGTTCTTGTCGCACTGTTCGCACCGCTTTTCCTCAAGCTCGCCGGCGGTGGAAAGATCGATATCCCTGTACAAGACAAGTCGACATGGGAGGGTTTGGGTCAAACCGCTCAACAGGCCGCTCAATGGGTGAAGCTTGGCTTTACGCCGGAAAGCGCCAGCTCAATCATTACGTCGCGCTTCGATTACTCCTTCAACCCCGTCGAACTTGCTGTCACGATTCTCGTCATAGTTGGCTATTTTGCGCTGCTTTTCGCTTTTTCGCGAAGTGAGTACCGCGAAGTGATCGACGAGCGCTTTGGCAGGAGGTCGGAGCAATGAACCAATTTCAGATGCTGGAATATGCAGCTTGGGCGCTCTCGGCCGTTCTTGGCTTGTGGATGCTGTTGGACATGATCAAGACAAACAGAACCTACGACGAAGACCTTCTAACGTCGTCGAAGGAAGGTCAAATCGACGACGCGCTAGTCATCGATCCGCCGCACCAGGGGGGACACAAATGACCCAGACGACAGCAATTCATGGAGAGAAGATCTCACTGCTGCGCGTTCTCGGGCCGGCCCATGTGTGGGCGCTCGGCGTCGGCATCGTGCTCGTTGGTGAATTCATGGGATGGAATTTCGCCGTAGGAAAAGGCGGTGCCGTTGCCGCGCTCATCGCGTGCTGGGTGGCGGGATTGCTCTATACTTGCGTCGCGATGATTGACTCCGAAGTCACTTCCACGGTCGCGGCAGCAGGTGGACAATACGCGCAGGCAAAACATATCGTCGGCCCGCTCATGGCGTTCAACGTCGGGCTTTATCTCGTTTTCGCGTACACCATGCTCGAAGCGGCGAATGCCATAACGCTCGGCTATCTCGTGCAAACGGTCGGTACAATGGCGGGCTTTGCCGACGTGCACGATAAGCCTTTCATAGTGCTGACGATCATGTTTCTCGCTTGGTTGAACTACCGTGGTGTCTATGCGACGCTGACGCTCAACCTTGTGCTTACCGCAATCGCATTCAGTGCAGTGGTGATTCTTTTCGCGGCCACCAAGCCCTGGACGCACGACATGCTCAACCATCAAGCCTTCCTCAATGGCCTGCCTTACGGTTGGGTTGGCGTGATTGCGTCACTACATTTCGGGCTTTGGTACTACCTCGGCATCGAAGGCACATGTCAGGCGGCAGAGGAGGTTCGATCTCCAGCGCGATCGTTGCCGCTCGGAACGATGACTGGAATGATCACTCTGCTGATCGCAGCGACTATGACGTGGTATGTGTGCTCGGGGCTGATGCCTTGGGAATATCTCGGGCAGGCCACAACCCCGCTCTTTGATGCTGCGCGCTTGACAGGATCCGCGCCGTTGATGGTTCTTCTGTTCGTAGGAACCGTCTTCTCCACTCTTGCTTCGGCGAACGGCTGCATCAACGATGCATCGCGCGCCTGGTTCTCGATGGGACGAGACAGATATCTGCCCACTTGGTTTGGAGCAGTTCATCCGAAGAACCGTACGCCTTATCGTTCCATCGTGTTCTTGGTTCCGGTCGCCGTTATTTTTGCTTACTTCGCGCCGTTGGACCAGGTCATCACTTTCTCAATTCTGTCGGGGCTATTGGGATACACGTACATGTCCCTCAATGTCATGATATTTCGGAGAAAGTGGCCGCTAAATACCATTCGGCGTGGATATATCCATCCCTTCCATCCATTGCCCGCTTTGGTATTGCTCTTCCTTTGTTCCGTGACTTATTTTGCGGTCTTTCTGGGATATGGAACCCAATTAATAGCTATGATGATCTTCTTTGCGGTTGCATCTTTGTGGTTTCATTTTCATCGCTACAAATACGTTCGGCGCGGCGATCAATTCACAATGCAATGGCCGAGGCCGGCTGGGTATTGACCTAGAATGATTTAGTGTTGGAGGCGGGGGATCGCTTCCCCCGCCTGTACCTAATGGCACGCCGCATTCGTGGCTGCGACGCAATATCGATGAAAACATAATAAGACGCGGCGTTAGCGACAGAAAATGCCGCTGAGTCAATTCCGGCATGCTCGCTGTCATTGCATTGCGAGATAAGTGATCATTCCTTTAAAGAATAAAATGTTCTTAGCGGTTGACGAACTCAAGGCGTTGCAATACGTCAAATAGGGAATTCCAATTTCAAAAAAGGTTTCTGCAGATGTGCGGAATTGTCGGACTGTTTCTCAAGAATAATACGCTGGAGCCGAAGCTTGGGGAAATGCTCAGCGTTATGCTCGGTACTATGTGTGATCGTGGTCCCGACTCAGCAGGATTCGCGGTTTATGGAACTCCTGAAAAAGGGAGAACAAAAATAACGCTGCAATCCGGAGATCCTGAAAAGGATTTTGCCGGTCTCAAACAGGCGGTCGACAAGGAAATCGGAATTAAAGCCGAATTGAAGGAAAAGTCGACGCACGCGGTTCTCACGGTTTCTTCTGACAAGGTCGATGCCGTCCGGACATGGCTCAATGAGCATCGGCCTTCACTTCGTGTGATGGGTGTCGGCGACTCAATTGAGATCTACAAAGAAGTCGGTTATCCGACGGAAGTTGCAAAGCGTTTCGATCTCAAATCAATGAAGGGTTCGCACGCGATCGGACATACGCGTATGGCCACCGAGTCAGCGGTGACGACGTTGGGCGCCCATCCATTCTCCACTGGATCGGATCAGTGCCTTGTTCATAACGGCTCGTTGTCGAACCACAATGGCATCCGTCGGCAGCTCATCAAGGATGGGATGCGCTTCGAAACGGAAAACGACACCGAAGTAGCTGCCGCTTATCTGACCTGGCGAATGAAGCAGGGTCTCAACCTCGGCGAGGCGCTTAACAGCACAATCGATGATCTCGACGGCTTCTTCAACTTCGTCGTGGGCACTAAGGACGGCTTCGGGGTCGTGCGCGACCCGATCGCGTGCAAGCCAGCGGTGATGGCCGAAACGGATGACTATGTCGCTTTCGGCTCGGAATATCGTGCGCTCGTCAATCTGCCCGACATCAACAAGGCGCGCGTATGGGAGCCGGAGCCGGCAACAGTCTATTTTTGGGAACGCTGAGAAATATAGAGGTCTCGTTTCATGCGAACAATCGATTTAACGAAAAGCAACATTCGGGAACTCAACGAAGAGCTCCATCGACAAGGAGGGGGCGCCAACGAAGATTCTTGGGAGGTACTCAATCCACGCGGTGCTCACGCCGTCGCGGTTGGCGTCGATGCGCCTATCTCGATCAGCGTGAAGGGAAGCGTCGGTTACTACTGTGGAGGCATGAATAAGCAGGCCCAGGTTACAGTTCACGGCTCGGCCGGCCCTGGCGTCGCTGAAAACATGATGTCCGGTAAAGTAGTGATCAAAGGCGATGCCAGCCAGTATGCTGGCGCGACCGGCCGTGGGGGGTTGCTCGTCATCGAGGGCAATGCCTCTTCGCGTTGCGGCATATCGATGAAGGGCATCGATATCGTCGTCAAAGGCAATATCGGACACATGTCGGCCTTCATGGCACAATCAGGACATCTCGTCGTTTGCGGCGACGCTGGCGACGCGCTTGGTGACTCTCTTTACGAGGCCAAATTGTTCGTGCGCGGAAGCGTGAAGAGCCTTGGAGCCGATTGCGTAGAAAAGGACATGCGTCCCGAACATCATGCCGCGCTGACCAAACTGCTCAAGGATGCCGGCATCACTGACATCAAGCCGGACGAGTTCAAGCGCTACGGCTCGGCTCGGAAACTCTACAACTTCAACATCGACAACGCGGATGCCTACTGATGACTTATCATAATCCCCAGACGGTGCCGCGCCAGTCGGCAACATTCGATGATTATGCCCTTTCCGAAATTCGCCGCGCGGCGGCGACGGGCATCTACGATATCCGAGGCGGAGGCTCAAAGCGGCGTGTGCCGCATTTTGACGATCTTCTCTTCCTGGGTGCGTCCATCTCGCGTTATCCCCTCGAAGGATATCGTGAAAAATGCACGACGAGCGTTACGCTCGGGACGCGCTTTGCGAAGAAACCGATTGAGCTGAAAATCCCGATTACAATCGCAGGTATGAGCTTTGGCGCTCTTTCGGCAAACGCTAAGGAAGCCCTGGGTCGAGGCGCTTCAATCGCTGGTACCTCGACGACGACGGGTGACGGCGGAATGACGCCTGAAGAGCGAGGTCAGTCAAAAACGCTGGTGTACCAGTATCTGCCGTCGCGCTACGGAATGAACCCTGACGATTTGCGGAAGGCTGATGCAATCGAGGTCGTCGTGGGGCAGGGAGCAAAACCGGGCGGTGGCGGCATGCTGCTCGGACAGAAAATCTCAGATCGCGTCGCAGAGATGCGCAACCTGCCGAAGGGCATCGACCAGCGCTCCGCCTGTCGACATCCCGACTGGACGGGGCCAGACGATCTGGAAATCAAGATCCTCGAGCTTCGCGAGATCACAGAATGGGAAAAGCCGATCTATGTAAAGGTCGGCGGCACACGTCCCTATTACGACACGGCTCTTGCGATCAAAGCGGGTGCCGATGTTGTGGTGCTTGACGGTATGCAGGGTGGCACCGCTGCGACGCAGGAAGTCTTCATCGAAAACGTCGGATTGCCGACCTTGGCGTGCATACGACCTGCAGTTCAGGCGCTGCAGGATTTGGGCATGCACCGCAAAGTGCAGCTTATCGTTTCGGGCGGGATAAGGACTGGTGCCGACGCCGCTAAGGCGCTGGCGCTGGGTGCCGACGCCGTTTCGATCGGCATCGCCGCCCTGGCGGCGCTTGGAGATAATGATCCGGCCTTGGACGATGAATACCGGAAGCTCGGAACGCGTGCGGGATGCTACGATGATTGGCACGAAGGCCGTGATCCGGCGGGAATTACCACGCAAGATCCCGCTCTATCTCAACGTCTCGATCCCGTGCGTGCCGGCCGTCGTCTCGCCAATTACCTTAAGGTGATGACGCTCGAAATTCAGACAGTGGCGCGCGCTGCTGGCCATAATCACATTCACAATCTTGAACCTGAGGACCTTTGCGCCTTGACGTTGGAAGCGGCCGCCATGGCGCGGGTGCCGCTTGCCGGAACTGACTGGTATCCCGGAAAACCGGGCGCCTCAGGTTTTTAATAGCCAACAACAAAAATAAGGCACGTGAGGAAACACCCAAAATGGCACAAGATATGACTCCGCATGCGCAGATGACGGATTTATCGGCTCTCGCCAAACAAAACGGCATCCGCTACTTCATGATCTCCTACACCGACCTCTTCGGCTATCAACGGGCAAAGCTCGTTCCCGCGGCGGCGATCGCGGACATGCAGAAGGACGGTGCAGGTTTCGCCGGCTTCGCGACCTGGTTGGATTTGACGCCGGCCCATCCGGATCTCTTCGCGGTGCCGGATCCAGCGTCCTTTATTCAATTGCCATGGAATCGCGAGGTTGGCTGGGTTGCCGCCGATCTCGTTATGGATGACAAGCCTGTCGCTCAGGCGCCGCGCGTGGTCCTCAAAAACGTCATGAAGCAAGCTGCGGAAAAGGGGCTGTACGTCAAGACCGGCGTTGAGTGTGAGTTCTTCCTGACCAAACCGTGCGGAACCCTGGTTTCGGACGATGCGGACCGAGCGACGAAGTCTTGTTACGATCAGCAGGCGCTGATGCGCCGGTACGATGTGATCTCTGAAATCTGCGATCACATGCTGGAACTCGGATGGGGGCCGTATCAGAACGACCACGAAGACGCGAATGGCCAGTTCGAAATGAACTGGAACTTCGACGACAGCCTAGTCACGGCCGACCGGCACGCCTTCTTTAAGTTCATGGCGCGCTCGATCGCGGAAAAGCACGGGTACCGCGCAACCTTTATGCCGAAACCGTTCCTCGGACTGACGGGCAACGGATGCCACGCGCACATTTCGGTGTGGGATCAGACGGGCAAGGTCAACAAGTTCTACAATCCGAACGATGAGATCGGACTGTCGGACGAAGGCTATAACTTCCTCGGTGGCATCATGCGCCACGCCGAGTCTCTTTCGGCCATCACCAACCCGACCGTAAACTCGTATAAGCGCATTAATGCTCCGCGCACGGTGTCCGGCGCGACGTGGGCTCCTAACACCGTGACGTGGACGGGAAATAACCGGACGCATATGGTTCGTGTGCCTGGTAAAGGCCGTTTCGAGCTACGCCTTCCGGACGGTGCGGCAAACCCCTACCTGCTGCAGGCTGTGATCATCGCGGCCGGCATCAACGGCATCAACCGCAAGGCGGATCCGGGCAAGCGGCTAGATATCGATATGTATCAGCTCGGTCATACGGTCACGGATGCGCCGAAGCTGCCGCTCAATCTTTTAGACGCGCTCAGGAATTTCGACAAAGATACGGAACTCAAGGAAATGCTTGGCAATGAATTCGCCGATGCTTTCGTGAAGCTTAAGACAAGCGAATGGAAT
>JAFECH010000364.1 GCA_018242255.1 Pseudomonadota bacterium
ATCTGCCGTAACATCGGACCGAAGATCGATGAGAGGCGGCGGCGCTTTTCCTTTGGGTTCGACCGTTGGACTTCCCGGCACCTGGAATTTGCCTGTCCAACGCCCCTTGAACGTCGCCTTTTCGTTGACATTGAAGACGCGCCCATCGAGCGTCAGGACGTTCGGCGAACGGTCCGTCCGAGCCGCCAGCTTGAGCGCGAACGCGCCATCGCTCGCAGGGACATCGGTTGCAAATTTGACATCATGAACGGCCTCAGCCCACGACGCCAAACCATTGAACCGGAACGGCCCTCGAATACCGTCCGCGGAAAAAACGCCATTGATGCCGTCAACGGCAGCGATTTGAGCGGACGCCGCGTTGTAGATCGATACGGCGCCATCCGTGATCTGAACCGACTTCAGCGCGACGTCACGCGGCACGAACGGCAAATCGCCCGCACGCAATTCGATCTTCGACCAGTTGCCGACGCCCTGATCATCGACGGAAAGGCTGAGCACGGGCTTTTCGAGTTCGATCTGGCTGGCTTCCAGCACACCCCGAAGCATGGCCGGAACCGACAGCCACATCGTGAAGCTGTCGGCTCGGATGAACGGCTGTCCTGTTTGCCCGGAAACGCTCGCAATACGGACTTTCTCGAATCGGACGTATGGCACCGGCAGGATCTTCAGGTTGACGTTCCCGCCGACCCGCACGTCGCGGCTAAGCAACTTCGAGGCTTCCTCCTCGAAAACCCCGCGATAGCTGTTCCAGTCGATGAAATTCGGCACGGCGAACAACGCTGCGAAAATAGCAACGAGGAGTCCGCCGAGAAATAATAGCCCGTTGTTCATGAGCGTCTCTTGCAACCGTGCTCGACACGCAATGCACACCGGCAGACGTGATCGAAGCAACGCCCTTGCCGCGCCTACCTGTATGGCACGTGAGCACAATACTCTGAACTTGAAATTTGGCTCATTTCCAGGCGTTTGACGATTTTAAGGCCGGTTTTCGGTTTGCTGTTGCTTGAACCCTTGCTCAAGGCGCGGCCGCGCGCCGCGCCAGTTGTACGATCAGCTTTGGTGGGTTACCTGAGTTCCATGACTTCGATTCAAAAGCCGGACGCTGCCGGTGGCGCAGATTTGCCGCACGACGACGACGATCCGCCATTCGATCTGCCTGAAGCTCCCGCTGCGAAACCGCACGAGAGCGCGAAGAGTGGTATGTCGATTTCGGCGCGCGCGGTCGCGGCATCTCGCGGCCAGCCGACATATCTGGACGGCCTAAATCCTGAGCAGCGCGAAGCCGTCGAAACAACGGAAGGCCCACTTCTGGTTCTAGCCGGGGCCGGAACCGGCAAAACCCGCGTTCTGACAACCCGCATCGCTCACATTTTGGCAACCGGCCGCGCCTATCCTTCTCAGATCCTTGCCGTAACGTTCACGAACAAGGCCGCGCGCGAAATGCGAGAACGGATCGGTTCGCTGATCGGCGGCACACTCGAAGGCATGCAATGGCTGGGCACGTTCCACTCGATCGGCGTCAAGATCCTTCGCCGTCACGTTGAACTCGTCGATCTGAAGCCAGGCTTCACAATTCTCGACGACGACGATCAGGTTCGCCTCCTGAAACAGGTGATCGAAGCCGCAGGCATCGACAAAGACCGCTGGCCGGCGCGTCAGCTCGCAGGTCTGATCGACGGCTGGAAAAACCGAGGTCTGACCCCGGACAAAGTTCCGGGCGGGGAGGCTTTCTCATTCGCCGCGGGAAAGGGCGCGCAACTCTACGCAGCTTACCAGGCACGCCTCAAAGATCTGAACGCCTGCGACTTCGGCGATCTGCTGCTCGAATGCATCCGCCTGTTCCGCCAGCATCCCGACGTGCTCGCCGATTATCATCGCCGCTTCCGTTACATCCTCGTTGATGAGTATCAGGACACCAACGTCGCGCAGTACCTCTGGCTCAGGCTTCTGGCACAAGGCTCACCGAACATCTGCTGTGTCGGCGACGACGACCAGTCGATTTATGGCTGGCGCGGCGCCGAGGTGGACAACATCCTGCGCTTCGAAAAAGACTTCCCCGGCGCCAAAGTGATCCGACTGGAGCGCAACTACCGCTCGACAGCCAACATTCTCGCCGCTGCATCCGGCCTGATCGCCAAAAACAAAGATCGCCTCGGCAAGACGCTTTTCACCGACGGCGCTGCCGGCGCCAAGATCAACGTCGCGAACTTCTGGGACGACGAAGCCGAAGCCCGCGCCATCGGCGACGACATCGAAAACTTGCAACGCGCCCAAGAACCCTTGAACGACATGGCCGTGCTCGTCCGTGCCTCCTCGCAGATGCGCGCCATCGAAGACCGCTTCATCACGCTCGGCTTGCCTTACCGCGTAATCGGCGGCCCACGTTTCTACGAGCGCCAGGAAATAAAGGACGCGATCGCCTATCTGGACGTGGTCGCAAACCCCTCGAATGACTTGAAATTCGAGCGCATCGTCAACGTGCCGAAACGCGGCCTCGGGGACACTACGATCAAGCGCATTCACGAACTGGCCCGCGCCCGGTCCATTCCGCTTTATCAAGCCGCACGCGAGATCATCGAAACCGACGAGCTGACGCCCAAAGCCAGAAAATCGCTGTTTGACGTTACGCAGTCGTTCGAGCGTTGGCGCGCTAATCTGGAACACATGCGCCATACCGACCTCGCCGAACTCATCCTCGATGAATCCGGCTACACGGCCATGTGGCAGGCGGACAAGAGCCCGCAATCGCAGACACGCCTCGAAAACTTGAAAGAACTCGTGCGCTTTATGCACGATTTTGACACGCTGCAGGGCTTCCTGGAACACGTTTCGCTCGTGATGGACGCTGACCAGGGCAGCGACGGTGACCGCGTTTCCTTGATGACACTGCATGCCGCCAAAGGCCTTGAGTTCGGCATCGTCTTTCTGCCCGGTTGGGAGGAAGGCCTCTTTCCGCATCAACGCTCGCTGGACGAAAGCGGCAAGGCCGGCCTTGAGGAGGAACGCCGCCTCGCCTATGTCGGCCTGACGCGCGCCAAGCGCCGCGCCAAGATTTCTTTCGCGCAGAACCGACGTACGCATGGCCTTTATCAGTCGGCGCTACCCTCGCGGTTCGTCGATGAGCTGCCCGAAGCGACCGTCGCCGTTGTCGAAAGCGAAATGCCCTACGGCGGCCGGCAAAATCCCTTCGGCTTCGGCGGGTCTTTCGGCCCCAGCCGCTTCGACCGCGCAGGCGGAGCCGAGCCATTCAAATCCAGCTACAACACCCCCGGCTGGCAGCGGGCTCAGCAATCCTGGAGCCGCAGCGATCAAAAGCAAAAGAAACGGTCTCGTGGCCCGCTGACGCTCGAAGGTGAACTCGTTGCGGCATCCACCGCCGCCGCGCCCTCGTTCAAGACCGGCACGCGGGTGCGTCACGAAAAATTCGGCCTCGGAACCGTGGTCCACGTCGACGGCAACAAACTCACCATTGAATTCGACGACGGGTCGACCAAGCGCGTCGTCGCCAGCTTCGTTGACGTTGCATGACGAAACCGCTATAGTTAATGCTCGATCGGCGCCCAAGTCTCGCCGCCAGATTCTTCATATTGCCGTAATTCTAGGGCATAACCCTCTCTGCTCGTTGAGCTGTGGGGGTTCATCAGCTGATGCAGAACTTTTGCACCGCCGGTTATTTACCGGCCGACGACGCATGCGTTGAGACCTAAGTTCCTGAAATAAAATGAAAAAAAAGTTGCGGGGACGTGAAACCCAGGAGCGGTTTCCTGGTTGGGGAGGATAGAGTCCTTGAAAGGAGCTATCCATGAGCACTTACCGCTTTCCTCTAAGGGGTAAGATAGGCGTCGTGCACGGGCGGGACGGGGAAACCCTGACGCGACGCATTGGTGCCCAGCGCGATCTGAGCCGGGCGAACCGGCGCAATTACGAGTTAGTCGATATGCAAAGGCCGCTGACCGAGGAGGAAGTACGTAATCTTCCGGTCGCACACCGTTCTTCGTCGTGATGTTAGGCAAGAACAGCAGACTAGGACTCAATTGACGGCATCGCTAATCGCGGTGCCGTTTATTTCCGCTATTCACTTTGATCAAGCCGCAGCGGCCAACTTCGCTTTCAACAGATCCCACGCGGCATTGACCTGCTTGATCCGCTGCTCGCGGTACCGGCGGTCAGCTTCATCCCGGGCATGATCAGGATGCCATGACATCCGCAGCGCATCGACGATTTTCTTCACCGCCGCATCCGGCGCATCGGGGTTGAGACCCAGGATGCGGTAAGCCTCGAAAACCGTTGACGGCGCGTCCAGCTCCGGAGCCGCCGACGCCCGCATATCGGCCGAAGCCGGCATCGCCCCCTGGGCAATCCGGCTGACGCGATCAAGATCCCGCATAATCGTTCGGATCGCCGTATTGACGCGATCGGTACTCAATTGCGCTTCCCGACGCGCGAGATCCGCGATGCGATCATGCAAGCCGTCGAGTTCCGACGTCAGCACGGCGCGCAGCAGAAGATCGGCCGGAATCATCGAAACGAGAAACTCGGTTTCGTGCAGCCGTGTCCGGACAGGTGCCAACGCCGTGGACGCGTCGTCACCGTAGTCATCGGAAAATGCCTCCGACTGCCACGTCTCAAACCGGCGCTGAAAAACAGAGAATGGCGCGGCCACGAAATCCCAGAAGCGCGCGCCGGAAGTTTCGCCGCCCGCTCCGAAAGAAAAGTCGAACGCCGTCAACTGACGCCGCCGCACCAGAACGAGGCAGGCGATCATCAGCGACGCAAGAAGCGTCGAAATCACGCCTACCACTTTCAAGGCGTTACCAGTCGCCGCCGGAGGCGCTTCCACGGGATCGACGACCGTCACCCACGCCGCGGCCTGAGGTTCCGCTTTTTGAGCCGGCGGCTCGATAACCGCATCGCGTGAGAGCTTCTCCGACGAAACGGCGGGAAGCATCGTCTTTTGGCCGAAGCCGGGCAGAACGAAACGGCCCTTAAGGCGGCTCACCGGCGCATATCCGGGCGGCAGCTTCTCTGGCATCGCAACGCCGAGAGCTTTGGCTGAAGCAGCGACCTTGGCCCAGGCTACGCGTTCTCCGCCGCATTCGACGGTGAACTTATGGACCATCATCGTCTCGCAGGTCCACGCGGCCGAAGACGAGCACGACGTGAACGGCTGATCTTCTCGGTGCCCAATGATCGCGTAAGTGGTCATTTCCGATGGTGTGAGACGCGGGCTACCCCTGTCCATTATGCAGGAATACGGTAGAACGAGTTCGTCAGCCGCCGCGACGCTACTCGCAAGGGCCATGCACACAGCAAAGCCCAAGGCCAAAAAACGCAAAGCCCCCATTTCGCGCCCTCGCAAAATCGTATCTCGTGCCGCGCGTTCATCATCCTAGCGAAACAGCGGCAACACTGTGGCGAAACAGCAAGTTATAAACGCAAATTATACAAGGCAGGCGTGCATTTAATGATGTATCATCAACCGAGTGGTGGCAAGCAATGCCGTTGATACTCGGGCCACGGCACACGTCATTTTTCGGCGAAGAAGTGCTGACACGCTCGAAAAAGCTTCGGTGACTCGATATGAGGTCCCGGGGGCAAGAAACTGGATCGAAAAGCAAGTTCGGGGGAGAGCACAATGGCGACGGCGGACTTCGCATCGGGTCGAATGCGCCGGAAGCAAAGCCTCTACGACAGGCTCTCGGACTTGGCCGACTTGGATGCCAAGCCTGCCGAGGTATCCGAAGACGCCCCGCGCGAACCCATCGATATCCTCGCACCTGACGAAAAGCGCAAACGCGAACGTTTCATCCCGGTGACGCGCTTCGCCCTGCTCGATCGCCTGACGCAGACGCATCTGTGGGCGCCGGGCCGGGCCGCAGAGGCGCGCCGCTTCTTCCGTTATCTCGACTACTGGCGGCAGCAGCAATACTTCTCGATGCTTCTAGAACTGGAGCAGACCTACGAGGCATTCTCGCCCGATAGCGACCTGCTGATGACCCGCAAGTTCTCCGACGATGATCGCGAGGCCCTGCAGCATCGGGTCTTCGAGGGCGTCGAAAGCCTCCTCGTGCGCGCCAACTATGAGCGCATCGATCCCAACGACGTCGAAGTCATCCTGACCCGCGAAAGCCACTATGGCCTCGATCTCTTCGTCGACATGAAGGCCTTCGAGCGGATCGCGATCTACTATCGCGGCGCTTCGAACCGCAAATTCGAAAAACGCTCACTGCGCAAATTTTTGCGCAGGGAAGAATTCGACGTGCCGATTTTCCAGCGCTTATTCCTGATGTTCAAACTAAAAACCGTGGAAGCACGAGCTGAAGAAGTCATGCGCGAAAAGAAGATGTCGCGCGAAGCGGCTTTGGCCTGGGTCGAACGGCGTCGACAGCACCTGCCGGCCAGCATCAACGACAAGAACATCTACCTGAAGCTCTTCAAGAATATTCCGCGCACCGATGTCGAGATGATCTTCCCGAACACGGAAGTCCGCTTTCGTGCCATGGACAAGCTGCGTCTGGGTGTAACGGCCGGCAGCGGACTCGGAATGGGTGCCGTCGGAGCGGCAGGCAAACTCGCGCTGGTATTGAGCAACCCGATCGCAGCCATCGGTGCATTAGCAGGCCTCGGCGGCATCGCCGTCCGCCAGGCGATGGGCTTCCTCAATCAGAAACAGCGTTACATGGTCGTGATGGCGCAGAACCTCTATTTCCACACCATGGCCGACAACCGCGGCGTTATATTGAAAATCGCGGCACGTGGCGCCGAGGAAGACGTCAAAGAGGAAATGCTGCTCTACAGTGTCCTCGCCAAGGAACCCGCGACCCGCGCCGACCTGCCCTCCATCGACCTCGCAATCGAAAATTACCTGACACGCACGTTCGGCGTGAAGATCGATTTCGAGATCGACGACGCCCTCGACCGTTTGATCCGCGACGGCATTGTTACGGAAAAGTCCGACGGCACTTTTGTCACCTTGCCGCCGGCCGAGGCGGCGAAGCACATCGACGCCAAATGGGACCTGTTCCTCGACCACCTGCCCGATCCAATGAGTGCGGAGGGCTATGAATACGAGGGCAAGTCCGTCCCCAACCCTTAGCATCCGATGTCAGTCAGAAAAGTCACAGCCCTCTTCGCCGATCGCGCGCTCGCGTACGCAACCGGCAATGCCATGCAAGACCTGCTTGAGCCCGCACCCGACGCGCTAACCGTCTTCGAAGACGGCCCGGACCGTTGGCGCGTCGAAGCCTACTTCGACGCGGAAGCCAACGCACGCGATCTCGCCGCCGAACTGACGCCGCTCGTCGATTGGCCGCTGCCTCCGTTCGAAGCCGAGACAGTGCCGGAGTTGAACTGGGTCGCGATTTCGCAAGCCGCTCTTCCCCCCGTCCCCGCCGGTCGTTTCACGATCCATGGCAGCCACGATAAAGGCCGCGTCGCTCATGGCCCGAACGCCATCCTGATCGACGCGAGCGAGGCCTTTGGTACCGCGCATCACGCAACGACACTGGGCTGCCTTCTCGCCATCGACCGCCTAACGCGGGTACACGCCTACAAGAACATGCTGGACCTTGGCTGCGGCTCCGGCGTCCTCGCCATCGCTGCCGCGAAGGCCATGCCGCACACCCGTATCGTTGCCGCAGACATGGACGCGCAGTCCGTCAAAGTCGCTGGCGAAAACGTGCGCCTAAACGGGGCGGGCAAGCGCATCGCACTGTTCGTCGGCAATGGCCTTGGACACCCGAGAGTCCGCGAGCGCGCGCCGTTTGACTTCCTCGTCGCAAATATCCTGGCCGGTCCGTTGATCTATCTGTCGTCGTCGATTTCCCGCGCTGTCGTTCCGGGCGGAACGCTGGTGCTTTCGGGCATCCTCTTGCCGCAAGCGCCCCAGGTGATCGCGACGTACCTCACCCACGGCTTTACCCTTCGGCGCCACGACCGCATCACCGGGTGGTCGACCCTGACCTTCCGGCGGCGTTGAAATCTCACTCACCGGTGCTTAGAAAATCAGCCATGCTGCAGACATTCCATTCCCTGTCCGAGCCCGAACGCGTCGCCGAACGCGTAAAGGCGCTCCGCGCTTATATGGCGAAGGCGAAAATCGACGCCGTTCTTGTTCCCCGATCCGACAAGCATCAGGGCGAATATGTTCCAGGATGCGCCGAGCGCCTGAAATGGCTGACAGGGTTTTCGGGCTCCGCCGGAATCGCGGTCGTCGGCAAGAAAGCCGCCGTACTCGCAATCGATGGCCGTTATACGGTCCAGGCCGCCGCCGAAACCGACACAAAAATTTTTGAAGTTTCACTGTTGCTGCGTCCGAAGCTGGCGGACTGGCTGATTGCGAACGTCGCCAAGGGCGGCACAGTTGGCTTTGACCCTTGGAACCACACCGTCGGAGAGATCAATCGGCTGACGGCCGCGCTCGCGCCGAAAGGTATCAAGCTTAAAGCGCTGCCAAAAAATCCGATCGACGTTCTTTGGAGCAAGGACCGTCCGAAGCCACCACAAAATCCAGTAATCGCTCAGCCGATCGCCTTTGCAGGCAGAACAGCGGCCGACAAGATCTCCGAATTGCAGGCACGTTTGAAGCAAGACGGACAAAGCGCCGTCATCCTGACGCTGCCGGATTCGATCTGCTGGCTGTTCAACATTCGCGGCAGCGACGTTGCACATAACCCCGTCGTTCTCGCATTCGCCATCGTTCCCGCAAGCGGCAAAGCCGAACTCTTCATTGCGCCGGACCGCCTCGACAGGGAAGCACGCGCGGAAGTCGCACCAGTCGCAAAACTTCTCGCGCCCGCAATGCTGCCGGACCGCGTGAAAGAGCTGAAAGCAAAAGGCAAACGCGTTCGCCTCGATCCTGAAACGGCCGCCTATTGGTTCGAGCAAAAACTCGGCGCTAAACTGATCTCACGCGGCCAAGATCCGTGCATCATTCCCAAAGCCATCAAGTCCGACGCTGAAGTCGTCGGCGCCCGCGCCGCGCATGTCCGCGACGGGCACGCGATGGTTCGCTTCCTCGCTTGGCTCGACGACTGGGCGTCCGACGGCACGCTCGATGAAATCACCGCCGTCCAGAAGCTCGAAGAATTCCGCCGCGACACGAACATGCTGCGTGACGTGAGCTTCCCGACGATCTCAGGCTCCGGCCCGAACGGCGCCATCGTGCATTATCGCGTCTCGGAAGAAACGAACCGCCGCGTGAGCCCCGGCGAATTGTTCTTGATCGACAGCGGCGGCCAATACCCAGACGGCACCACCGACATCACGCGCACGATCGCCGTCGGCGAACCAAGCCACGACATGCAGCGGCATTTCACGGCGGTTCTTAGAGGTCATATCGCAGTCGCGACGGCGCGCTTTCCGAAAGGTACGCGCGGCATCGACCTCGACCCCTTTGCGCGCCGCGCGCTTTGGCAGATCGGCGCCGACTTCGACCATGGGACGGGCCACGGCATCGGCAGCTATCTGTCGGTGCACGAAGGTCCGCAGTCGATCTCACGCGCCGGCATGGCCCCGCTGCATCCTGGCATGCTGATTTCGAACGAGCCGGGTTATTACAAAGTCGGCGAATACGGCATCCGCATCGAAAACGTCGTGCTCGTGACGATGCCCGAAACCGTCGAAGGCGGCGACCGCGAAACGATGGAGTTCGAGACGCTGACGCTCGCACCGATCGACCGCCGCCTCATCCTTCCCGACATGTTGGAAAAGAGCGAACGCGATTGGCTCAACGCCTATCACAAGCGCGTCTACGATACGCTCGCGCAAGACCTCGACCCGTCGACGCGCAATTGGCTGAAGCAGGCGACGCAGCCCCTTTAAGCCAGAGGCTTTATTGTTTCGCTGGAGACAGCGATCAGCAGGGTCGTCGCATAATTCTCCTCTGCGAAATTGAGGTTGAGGAGAATGCCGATGTTCGAGATCCACGAGGTTACAGCCGCGCCGCACTTGCCCGAAGCCCTGAAATCCAGCATCCCACCGACACGGCCTGAGAGCTTGTTCGCGATTCTCGCAGAGGGTTTCCAGAGCGACACGAACGTCGAAGTGAAGCTGCGTAATGGCGAGATCTTTATCGCGATGGCAGATGGCTATTAGGGCGCGACTAGGCTTGCCCGATGAGGGCAAGCCAACCGTCTTCATCGAGCACGGTGACGCCCAGCGCCCGCGCATTATCAAGCTTCGAACCGGCTTCAGCTCCCGCAACGACGTAATCTGTCTTCTTCGAGACTGAGCCTGAAACCTTCGCGCCGAGGCGTTCAGCCTGCGCCTTCGCTTCGTTGCGAGTCAGCTTCGTCAGCGTTCCGGTGAAGACGACCGTCTTGCCGGTGACCGGTGACTCTTTCGTTTGCGTGCGCACAAACGGCGTAACGGTCACTTCCTTCAGCAACGCCGCGATTTGTTCCTGATTGTGGCCCTCGCCGAAGAAATCGACGAGCGCATCGACCACCGTCTCGCCGATACCCTCTATGTTGTCGATGTCCTGATATGCGTCGCTGCCTTTTCCGCCTTCGACGGCTGCATCGACGGCCGAACGGAGCGCATCCAGCGTGCCGTAAGCCTTGGCCAGATCCTTCGCTGTCGTCTCGCCGATATGTCGAATGCCGAGCGCGAACAGGAACCGATCGAGCGGCACCTCGCGGCGCGCATCGATGGCTGCAAACAGCTTGCGAAGAGACGTTTCCTTGAACCCGCGAACCTTCAGCAGCGGCTCGTCGGACGTCTTATCGCGCGCTTCCAGCGTGAAAATATCCGCAGGCGATTTGATCCTGCCGGTATCGAAGAAAAACTCGATCTTCTCGGTGCCGAGCCCTTCGATATCGAAGGCATTGCGCGATACGAAATGCTTCAGACGTTCTTTCACCTGCGCCGGACAGATCAGCCCGCCGGTGCAGCGGCGAACGACATCCGCCTTGCCCGTCTCCTCGACCGCTTCCCGCACCGCATGGCTACCGCAAACCGGACAAACGTGCGGAAACTCGTATTCTTTGGAATTCTTCGGCCGCTTGGCGAGCATCACTTCGACGACCTGCGGGATGACGTCGCCCGCCCGCTGCACGACGACCGTATCGCCTTCGCGAATGTCTTTCCGCGCAATCTCGTCTTCGTTGTGCAGCGTCGCATTTGAAACGACGACGCCGCCGACCGTCACGGGTTTGAGCTTCGCAACGGGCGTCAGCGCGCCCGTACGCCCGACCTGAATGTCGATCTTTTCGAGAACGGTCGTCGCCTGCTCGGCCGCAAACTTGTGCGCAATCGCCCATCGCGGCGAGCGAGACACGAAACCCAGCCGCTCCTGATAATCGAGCCGGTTCACCTTGTAGACGACACCGTCGATATCGTACCCGAGCGACGCGCGTTTTTCTTCGATATTGTGATAGAAAGCCAGCAGTTCGTCCGTCGTCGTTGCAATCCGCATGAGCGGATTGACCGGCAATCCCCAATGCTCGAACGCCTCAACCACACCAGCTTGCGTGTCCGCAGGAAGCTTCGAAAAAGCACCCCACGCATAAGCAAAAAACCGCAGCGGCCGCTTTGCCGTGATCGACGCGTCGAGCTGTCGAAGCGATCCAGCGGCAGCGTTGCGCGGATTGGCGAAGATCTTGTCGCCGCTTTCAGCCTGCGCCGCATTCAGCGCTTCGAAGTCCTTGTGGCCGAGATAGATTTCGCCGCGAATGTCGATCAGCTCGGGCACATTGCGGCCTTTGAGCTTATGCGGGATCTCGCGAACCGTCTTGATGTTCGCCGTGACGTTCTCGCCTTCCGTACCGTCCCCGCGTGTCGCGGCCTGCACGAGTTCACCGTGCTCGAAGCGGATAGAAATCGAAAGTCCGTCGATCTTCGGCTCGGCGGTGACTTCCAGCTTGCCGTCCTCGCCGAGCATCAGAAAGCGACGCACGCGCTCGACGAAATCAATTACGTCCTGATCATCGAAGGCATTTCCAAGCGACAGCATCGGCACGTCGTGACGAATCTTGCCGAACGCTGCGACCGGCGCCGCGCCGACTTTTACTGTTGGGCTGTCCGCACGCCGGAACTCGGGATGGGCTTTCTCAAGTTCATCGAGGCGCTGGCGCATCGCATCGTAGGCCGCGTCGGAAATCTCCGGCGCGTCCTGCCGGTAATAAAGTTCATCGTGATGCGCGATTTCACCTGACAGACGCGCGATCTCGTCCGCAGGCGTCTCGCTTTTCGTTGACGCCGCTGCGACGGCTTTGCTCTTCTTGCTTGATTTGGCGTTAGACATGGTAATTTTCAGAGCATCGAACAAAGCACGAGCCCGAAATGACGGTCGGGCTACGCGTCAAGATCTAGCACAATGCGAAGGGTCTGACAGCGACAGGCTCCGCCGACCCGCCTAGCGGCAGGAAAGCTCAGCCGCTTCCCATGCTGATGCTCGGCATCTTGATCGTGGGCACCGAGAGCTTCGGAACGGCGTTCCAGGTCTTGCTCAGCCAGGAGTCGCTATCTTCGCGTGGCGCCAGACCGCCCGATTCCAGCAGCGCGTAGGAATCCTTGTACCATTTGCTGTCGGGGTAGTTGTGCCCAAGGATCGCCGCCGCGTTCTGCGCTTCCTTGGTGATGCCGAGCGCCATGTAAGACTCAACTAAGCGCGCCAGCGCTTCCTCGACATGCGCCGTCGTCTGATAATCGCTGACGACCGTCTTGAAGCGATTGATGGCGCCGACATAGTTGTGTCGATCGAGATAATAGCGGCCGACATTCATCTCTTGGGCTGCGAGATTGTCCATGCAGATGCGGATCTTGTTATCGGCGTCCTTTGCGTACTCGCTATCGGGATAACGGGCCTTCAGGATCTTCAGCTGCTCAAGCGCCTTGCGCGCAGCCGTCTGATCACGATCCGCCTTGTTCATCTGGTCGAAATAGGCTTCCGCAATGATGTGATGCGCCATCGGCGCTTCTTTCGTGCCTGGATGCATCGCGACGTAACGCTCGGCCGAAGCGATCGCTTCCGGCGCTTTGCCCGCGCGATAATACGCATACGCGGCCATCACGATCGATTTACGTGCTTCCTGCGAATACGGGTGATCGCGATCGACGGCTTCGAACTTCGTCGCCGCATCTTCGAAGTTGCCCTTCGTCATCATCGCGTCGGCATCAGCGAACATCTTCGCTGGCGGATCGGGATTGAGTGCCGCTGTATCAAGCTTGGGCCCGCCGCCGCATCCACCAAGCGCAAGCGCCAGCAGCACCGACATAGTGCTCACGATTTTTAGAAGATATCGTGCCGATGTCATCATACGCCGTGCTGCTTCCCAAAGTGGCCGCCAGCTATGCATGCCGACTCCACACATCTCCCCGGTCGCTTGCGGATAGCACTCCTATACACGTCCCGAAAGATGAATCGTCGGCGACGCGCTGTCTGCTAACAGCCTAGCCTAACGAGCTTATCGGCAGAATATGGTGCATTCCGGGCCATGATTGGCCCAGACCAGCCTGGGAGAACAAACCGAAGCTTATTCTGCGGCGACAACCGTCTCTGAAACGATCTGAACGGGCGAGCGGCTTGCGCGCGTGCGCGGGGCCTGAGCGTATTCCCAGTTCGACGCATCAGCGAACAGAGCCTGAAGCACCATCGAGTTGAGCTTGTGTCCGCCTTTGTAAGAGCGGTATGCGCCGAGGAGCGGCAGCCCCGCCAGCGCCAGATCGCCAACCGCATCGAGCATCTTGTGACGCACGAACTCCTGCGGATAACGAAGACCGTCGCGGTTCATGACCTTTCCGTCACCGATCGCAACAGTGTTGGTGAGATCAGCGCCGAGTGCAAGGCCCGCCTTCCACAACTTCTCGACGTCGCTCATGAAGCCGAACGTACGAGCGCGGGAAATCTCGTGGCGGAAAACGCCGGGGCTCATTTCATACTGCAGCCGCTGGCGACCGATTACCGGCGTAGCGAAATCAATTTCAACGTCCATGCGGAAGCCAGCATGTGGCTCAAGCTCGCCCCAGCAGCCGTTTTCTTCTACCCGCACCGGTTTGAGAACTTTGATGTATTTGCGCGGCTCTGAAAGCTCGCGAATACCGACCCGGTCAATGGCATCGACGAATTCCGCCGAGCTGCCGTCCATGATCGGAACTTCTTTGCTGTCGATCTCGATATAGAGGTTGTCGATCGAGAGGCCGCGAAGGGCGGCGAGGAGATGTTCGACTGTGCTGATCGTCGTGCCAGCACTGTCACCGATAACGGTACAAAGTGTAAGATTTTTGACGTTCGCTACGTGTGCCGCGATTTCCGAGACGACTCTTCCTCGTTTCGTAACGAGAAAGCGGAGCCCAGTATCAGCCTCTGCTGGATGCAGTGTGAGTGATACCGGAGCTCCGCTGTGCACCCCCGTGCCTGTCAACTGGATCTCGCGGGCAAGCGTGGTTTGCCGCGCACCGATGAATCGATTCGACATACAGCGCCGTCCCTCATTCTTTGGCGGACCGCTGCTCCCCAGCATTATGCGGCCAACCACCCCCTGACCTACCTTGAAGTCCTTCTGATTCTTTCAGATCGTTCCAGCCTTATTTTGGCCGCGTCCAATCTGATCAAAGGCTCATCACAAGTGGTCGATGCACAAAAGCTAACTGCTTCGCTAAACACCGACAAATCACGCTTTCTTACACTGTGTTACGCTTTAGCAACCATTCTTGACGTTTCCCGAGTCCTGATGCAGCCGCATTTTGACCGCGTTTTTCACCCGAAAAATCGCACGCTCTCGCCACTTTTTTCTCACGTTCGAACGCGGAAACGCCACGGCGAGAAACGCTAATCCGCATACCGTCGATTATCTTCTGCCTAAACCGGCAAATCGTCCCAAAAGGCCCGGTTTTCTTTGCTCTTCTACGTCCCTGCCGTGGCTCCGGGCAGCGCCGTTCTGACGCGCATTCCATTCCTTTTGCGCCTGCGGAGGAAATTCCTCGATGCCGGGAACCCGGCGCGAACCACGCTGAATTTCCATCGGTGCTTGCGGCTCGAATCGTTGATCGTAATTCGGTGCTGGAGCGTCCGCGGGGAGGGGCGGAGTCCGTAACAATGCGTTGCCGGAGAGGGGAGGAAAATTTTCCAGCCCGTCTTCCACCGTAACATTTCCTGGAGCAACCCAGCTGTCGCGGCCCCCGCGCGGCTGTTCCCTGTGGATGGGCTCGGAAAAATTCTGCGGCGCTGGCCCCGTCGGCGCCTGCAAAGCTTCCGCAAGACGCCGCTGCAGATCGCCCGGAGGCGCGGGAAGCATGCCATTGCGCTCAGCATGCGGCTGCTGGTGCTGCTGCGGCATCGCCAAGGCCTGCTGCTGCGGGGCCTGGGGAGCATACATACCCTGGCCGTGAGCCTGCTGCGCGGCGTTGAAACCGGCCTGCTGCGGCATCATGCGTTCGACCATCCGATGGTCCATGCCCGATGCGACGATAGAGACGCGCAAGCGATCACCGAGCTGCTCATCAAATGTCGCACCGACGATGATATTGGCTTCGGGATCGACCTCCTGGCGGATGCGGCTCGCTGCCTCATCGACCTCATAGAGCGTCATGTCGCGGCCACCCGAGATCGAGAGCAGCAATCCCCTGGCGCCACGCAGCGTCACATCATCGAGCAGCGGATTGGCGATGGCTTCTTCCGCCGCGAGAATGGCGCGCTGCTCGCCCGTTGCTTCGCCAGTGCCCATCATTGCCGTGCCCATGCCGCTCATGATTGTGCGGACGTCGGCGAAATCGAGATTGATAAGGCCTTCCTTGAGAACAAGCTCGACGATGCAGGCGACGCCCGAGTAGAGCACCTGGTCCGCCAAAACGAAGGCTTCCGCGAACGTCGTCCGCTCATTGGCGATACGGAAAAGATTCTGGTTCGGAATAACGATGAGCGTATCGACGAGATGCCGGAGATTTTCGACACCCGCATCAGCAATCCGCATGCGCCGCGCGCCCTCGAACTGGAACGGCTTGCAAACGACGCCAACCGTCAGCGCGCCAAGCTCCCGCGCGATCCGCGCGATGACCGACGCTGCGCCCGTGCCGGTGCCACCGCCCATGCCGGCCGCAATAAACACCATGTGCGCGCCTGCGATGTGCGTACGAAGCTCTTCGAGCGCCTCTTCCGCAGCCGCTTCCCCGATCTCCGGCTTTGCGCCCGCGCCGAGCCCTTCGGTGAGATTGATGCCGAGCTGAATGCGATGTTCCGCACTCGAAGCTTCGAGCGATTGCGCGTCCGTATTCGCAACCACGAACTGCACGCCCTGAAGCCCGGCGGCGATCATGTTGTTGACGGCATTGCAGCCCGCGCCGCCGACGCCGATAACGGTGATCCGAGGCTTGGCGTCGACCAGCTTCGGCAGTTGCAGCTTGATGCTCATGGCGTCCCCGAGAAAAATTGTTGGGCGTTCGGCACGACTGTTTCGGCCTCCAGCGCCGCCAGCTTCGACGATCTCATTTCTGTCTTCGACACGTCTTTAAAATCCGCCTTTAAGCCACGTTCCGACGCGACCGAGATAACCTTGCGTCACGGTCTTGCGGCCGCGCGCCATGTTGAGTTCGCCATCACCACGCGCCGCCACGATCGCCAGACCGGACAGGGTCGCGAGTTGCGGCCCTGACAAGCTTGCAGATAGACCGTGCAGATCCGTCGGGCGACCAAGCCGTACCGAACGTCCGAACGCATCCGCGACGAACCCCGGTAATCCGATGAGTTGGCTGGCTCCGCCCGTCAGTACGATCTTATCTCCCACGTAGCGGCTCGCGGCATTCAGCGCTAAGCGCTCACGCACAAGCCCCAAGATCTGCTGCACGCGCGGGCGGATGATATCCGTGAGCCGCGCTTTCGATGTTTCGTAGCTGCCATCATCCTCCTCCCCGGTGATCGGATAGGAGAACGACTCATGCTCGTCTGACTGGGCGTTGAGGAGTGTGCCATAAAGCGTTTTGATTCGCTCGGCTTCCGCAAGTGGCGTCTGCAACGCCTTCGCAATATCGTAGGTGATATGTTGGCTGCCGACCGGGATCACGTCGATGCCCGTAAACCTGCCGTCGGCGAACAACGTGATTGACGTCGTACCGGCCCCGAAATCGATGCATGTCACACCGAATTGCCGCTCCTCCAGCGTTGTAGCAGCCAGAGCGCTTGCATAGGGCGAAGCGACAAGCGCGTCGCAGGTCGCGTAGCACCGGTCGATCAAAACCATCAGATTGCGCAACGGCGCTTCATCCGCCGTCACCGCGTGCAGGCCAGCCGAAATCCGCCGCGCCGAAAGCCCGAGCGGATCGCGCACGCCCTGCGCACCGTCAACTTCGTAACCCAGATGGTTGAGATGCAGCAGCGTCCGGCCGTTGCGCTCGGCATAGCTTTCGCCCGCCGACATCAGCCGCGCCAGATCTTCTTCTCGCACGGTGCCGGTTTCGATATCCGCGCGCGCTGTGCAATGAAGCGAAGAAATCCGTCCAGCCGACACCGACAGCGTAAAGCCGCCGACCGACGCCCCTGCCGCCCGCTCGGCCTGGCTGATGACGCCGCGAACGACACCTTCCGCTTCGTCGAGATCCGTCAGAACCCCGGCTTTGACACCTTTCGAACGCTGCATGCCGAGACCTGCGAGCCGCAGCGACGGCTGCGCCATTCCGGCCGCGTATTCGGCGACGACCACGGCAGCAACAGTCTTGCTGGTGCCGATGTCGAGAAGCCCGAAAGTCTTGTAGGTGCGCCGCTCCGCCATGCTGGCCTCCCTACTGTTGCGCCGAGGCGACCGCAGTCGTCCCGGAGCTTCTAAGAGATGCCGTTCGATCACCCGGCGTCGCCGGCCGGATCGCGATGCGGCCTGGCGTGCGCACGTCGACGATCATGCGTGCGCCGGTCAGAGCAGCCTGCACCGCCGGCGTATTGGCGATTTCCCGCAAGCCTTCAATCTCGCGATCTGCCGCAAGATCGAGCGCCGTGCCATTTTTCAGAAAGATCCGCCAACGCCGCTCCGCGACACGCTCGCCGTAAGCGTACTGCCGCTCGATCTTGGGAACCAGGCGGACCGCAGACAGCATCAGCATCGCTTCGGTGTCGGCACCATCTCCGGCAACGCGTGGCAATTTCCATGTCCCGGCGGTCGGAATAGGTCCGAGGGTGCGCCCGGTCGCATCGACAAGATAGTTCGTATCTCCGCGCGTCCACACGAAGGCCGGCGCACGCTCGTGAATGACGATATCGAGCGTTCCCGGATAGATGCGCGTAAGCTGCACGGTATCCACCCACGGAATGCGCTCGATCCGCTTCATCGCCGCGTCGGAATCGAAAGCCGCGAATGTTTTTACGTTGCTGAGGTCCAAGGCGTCGTACACGTCAGAGTCTGATGTAAAATGCTGGCCGGAAAGGTTCACCTGATCGATCCCGAAGCCTGCAGCGACCATCAGACTGTCTGCCTTGTCCGCGAAATCGAAAGCCGCGATCTTGCTCAGCGGCAGAACGTAGGCGGCCCCGCCCGCGACGACCGCCAGCAGCGCGATCGCTGACGGTATGACCCACCGCCGCCCGCGCCGCGTCCGTCGCGACCGTCTTTCGCCGCGGGGTATCTGCAGTTTCATGGTCACGCGCTTCGAAACGGTCACCGCAGCGCTGCGCCCGCGCGTCGTCGGCGTCGCCTCGCGTGAGGGCGGCACCGATTGAGCAGCCTCCGGTTCCGGCGTTGGCGCATCTTGTGCAGCCCGCCACCAGAACCGATGCTTGCTCTCTACCTGTTGCAACTCGCGTCCTCGACCATCCACCGGACCAGGTCCCCGAACGACCACCCGGCATAGCCCGCCAGCTCGGGCACCAGGGATGTCCCCGTCATGCCCGGCTGAGTATTGACTTCGAGGCAGATCAGTTCGCCCGTTCCACCGGCCGTGTCGTCGTAGCGAAAGTCGGCCCGCGATACCCCGCGACAACCCAAAGCCTGATGCGCCCTTAACGTTAAGGAACGGAGTGTCTGGTAAACATCTGGTAAAAGTTTCGCGGGTAGTTCGTGCTTCGAGCCGCCGGGTGCGTATTTGGCCTCATAATCGTAGAACGCGAGGCCACGAAGCGGCACAATTTCAATGATATCTGTCACGAAGTTGCCAATAACGGCGCAGGTCAGCTCGCGCCCCGCCACATAGCGTTCGACCATTACGATCTGTTCGAGCGGACCTCCGCCAGCAATCGAGTTCGGAGGCCTGTCGGCGCCCGGGGGAACGACCACGACGCCGACGCTCGACCCCTCCGTCACCGGCTTCACGACATAGGGCGGCGCCATGACGTGGCCCTCCAGCGCCTCGCCACGCGTAACCAGAGTAGCATCGGCAACGGGAACGCCCGCGAGCTTCATGATGTCTTTCGCGCGCTCCTTATGCATGGCGAGCGCCGACGCTAAAACGCCGGAGTGCGTATAGGAGATGCCGAGCAGTTCCAGCACGCCCTGCACACAGCCGTCCTCGCCGAACTTCCCGTGCAGCGCATTGAAACACACGTCGGGCTTCAGCTCCTGCAACCGGCTAGCAAGATCGTGGTCGACATCGATTTCGGTCACCGTATAGCCCTGCTGAAGCAGCGCCTCGCCAACTGCCGCGCCGGAATTGAGGCTCACCTCGCGCTCGGCCGAAAGACCGCCTTTCAGAACTGCGACGTGGTTGCGCGTACGCTTCGGGACCGGGCCGAGTGTGTTCATGTCTGGCTCGCTTGCAGATTGAAAATCATGTGCTGTGAATTAGTTTTGTTCAGCGCGCTCGGTTGCTAACGCTTCTCCGACAGGGCGGCCGGGCTTTGGAATGCCCAGACGTATGATCTCCCAATCGAGCGCGATGCCGGCCGTCTCGCGAACGCGCGCACGCACCGTCTCGCCGAGCGTCTCGACTTCTTCGCCGGTCGCCTGATTGTCGTTGATCAGAAAATTGCAGTGCATCTCGGAAACCTTCGCACCACCGACGCGAAGCCCACGACAACCCGCCTGATCGACAAGCTTCCAGGCGCTGTTTCCAGGCGGATTTTTGAACGTCGAGCCACCAGTGCGTTCCTTGATCGGCTGGTTCTTCTCGCGATACTCCGCGACCTCGTCCATCTCTTTCAGGATTTCAGCCGGATCGCCGGGCTCCCCCGCATACGTCGCTTCCGTGAAGATCCAGTCTTTCGGAATGCCGCAATGGCGATAGGTGAAGCCCATGTCGGCAAGCGACAGCTCGTGAATGGTGCCGCTCGGATCGACCGCCCGCGCACCGATCAGACAATCTTTCGTCTCGCGCCCATGTGCGCCCGCGTTCATCCGCAGCGCACCGCCAATGGAGCCCGGAATGCCGCGATAAAACGCAAGTCCGCGAATACCGGCGTCCGCCGCAGCCCGCGCAACCTTCACGTCGGGCACAGCTGTGCCGACGCGCAATCGATGCCCGTCTTCGACTTTGATTTCCGAAAAACCGCGTCCAAGCCGAATGACGACACCCGGCACACCGCCGTCTCGCACCAGCAGGTTCGACCCAAGCCCGATGACGTAGACGGGGACATCGCTCGGCCGATGCTTCAGGAAATATGCAAGATCACCTTCATCGGCAGGCATAAACAGCACCTGCGCCGGACCGCCAACCCGAAACCACGTGACATCCGCAAGCGAGGCATTCGCGCTCAACCGGCCTTTGAGCTCGGGCATTGCAGACTTAAGGTCGGCGGTGATGTCGGCGAACATCACCCCGCGCTCCCTGTCCGCTTCGGTTCCTCCGCAAGCCATGCAGGAAGCGCATTCGCCCACTCAGTCGAATTGCCGGCACCCAGGCAAATAACGAGATCGCCGGGTTCCGCCAATCTCTTGACGGCTGGCGCGATAAGCGCCGGATCGTCGACCGCCTCCGCGGGCCGCTTGCCGACAGTTCGGATGCGCTCCGCCAGCGAACGATTATCGACGCCTTCGATGGGGCTTTCACCCGCCGTGTAAAGCGGCGCCACGATCACGCTGTCGGCATCTTTGAAGCACTGCGCGAACTCATCCATCAGGTCGCGAACGCGCGTGTAACGATGCGGCTCAACGACGGCGATTACACGCCCCTTCGTGCCGCCGCGCGCTGCTGCCAGCACAGCCGCAATTTCCGCAGGATGGTGGCCGTAATCGTCGTAGATTGTCACGCCATTCCATTCGCCGGTGAACTGGAACCGCCGCTTCACGCCTGAGAAACCCGCCATCGCCGCTTTGATCTTGGCGTCGGACAGCCCGGCATGCGTCGAAACGGCAATGGCTGCCAGCGCATTGAGCGCGTTGTGCGCACCCGGAACCGGCACCGACCAGTCTTGAAGCACGCGTGCTCCGCCTTTGACTCGCGCCGCCAGACTCGCGTCGAAATACGTCGTGTTGCCGACGATGCGAACGCCAGTCAGCCTGAGATCGGCATCCTCGCTCTGGCCATACGTCAGCAGGCGGCGGCCATCGATACGCAAATTCAACTGCTGCACCATCTCCCGCACGACCGGATGATCGATGCAGGCAACGGCCAACCCGAAGAACGGAATGTTGCGCAGAAAGGCCTCGTATTCGCGGTGCATCGCCTCGACTGAGCCGAAGTAATCGAGATGCTCCGGATCGATGTTCGTCACGATGCCGATTTCTGTCGGCAACCGCGTGAACGTACCGTCGCTCTCATCTGCTTCGACGATCATCCACTTGCCTTGCCCGAGCCGCGCGTTCGAGCCCCAGGCATTGATGATACCGCCCGTGATGACGGTCGGCTCCTCGCCGGCTTCCGTGAAGATGTGCGACAGCAGCGAAGTCGTCGTCGTTTTGCCGTGTGTGCCGGTCACTGAGATGGTCGAATAGAGCCGCATCAGCTCTGCAAGAATTTCGGCGCGGCGAATGATCGTCAAACCCTTCTGGCGAGCCGCGACCAGTTCGGGATTGAGCGCCTTCACCGCCGTCGAAATCACGACGTAGCGCGCTCCGATCAGGTTCACCGGATCATGACCGACGAAAACGCGAATGCCCTTTGAGCGCAGACGTTTGACGTTGGCGCTCTCTTTCTGATCGGAACCTTGAACGGTGTATCCTTTGGCCACCAGAATTTCGGCAATCGCGCTCATGCCGATGCCGCCAATGCCGATGATGTGGAAAGGCCCGATGTCGCGCGGCATTTGCATGGCCGGAAGCTTCCTCGCTGTCTCTATCTCGCGCGGGTCAACGAAATTCAGATCCCTCAATGGTCACGCCCCGTCCCTGTTTTACGCCCTTCCGCTAAAGCCAGCGTAAAATCGGCCAAATTCCGGACGGCATCGGGGCGTCCAGCGGTTTTAGCCGCCTTAGCTGCTGCCGCAAGGGAGTCAGGCGCAATCAGGAGCTTTTCCAATTCGTCAGCGAGGCGTTCCGGCGACAGGTTGCGCTGCTCGATGCACCACGCCCCCCCGGATTCAGCTAAGCGTCGGGCGTTGTTGAGCTGATCGTTGTCGAGCGCGTGCGGCAACGGCACCAGAATAGAGGGCCGCCCCATCACTGTCAGTTCCGCGACTGTCGAGGCGCCAGCCCGCCCAATGACGAGATGAGCCGCCGCCATGCGGGCAGGAAGATCGGCGAAAAACGGCGCGATTTCGACGCTGATGTTCGCCTCCGAATAGGCATCGTTGACGCGCTCGATATCCTCTTCACGCGCCTGCTGAACCACACGCAACCGCCCGCGGATGTGATCGGGAAGCGCAAAAAGAGCGAGCGGCACTGTATCGGAGAAAAACCGCGCCCCTTGGCTGCCGCCGAAAATCAGAAGGCGGATCACGCTATCGCCGGTTGGCGCTTCATAAGGGCGCGCTGCCGCATCCATCACCGCTTGGCGCACCGGATTGCCCGTCAGCACCGCTTTTTCAGCGAGATTGCCTTCAAGGAACTTCGTGCGTTCGAATGACGTCGCGATCGCTGTCACGCGCTTCGCCAACATTTTGTTGGCGCGCCCCAGCACCGCGTTCTGCTCATGAATGGCCGTCGGAATACCGCGCAGACGTGCTGCGACGAGCGGCGGATACGTGGGATAGCCGCCAAATCCGATGATAGCTGCAGGCTTTACGCGGCCAAGGATCGAATATGCCGCTTTCGTGCCGCGCGCGAGCATCAGCGTCGTCTTCGCGAGATCGGCCGGAGACCGCGACGCCAGCGTTGCCGACGGCACCTGATAAATATCGCGCGCCGGAAAGCCGCCACCGTAACGATCGCCGCGCATGTCTGTCATCAGGTCGACGACAACACCGCGGCGCTTCAGCTCTTCGGCCAGCGCGAATGCCGGAAACAGATGCCCGCCGGTGCCCCCTGCGGCAAGCATGATGGATTGCGCGCCCGCCATTAAGTCTCGCTCATCGTGTTGGAGTTTGTCCCCCGAGTTGTACTTCGTCGATAGCCGGAATCCATCGCGGCTTTTTGAGGCGCTGTGGATCGGGCCGCCAACGGGTCAACGCCAGCAGCATGCCAGCCGTCACCGCCAGCGCCAGCATCGACGATCCGCCCGCGGAAATGAACGGCAGCGTCATGCCCTTCGGCGGCAACAGGCCGATGTTCACGCCCATATTGATCAGCGATTGCAGACCGAAGACAAGCGCCAGCCCCTGAATCGCAAGCCGGTCGGCAGCGTTCGGTTCGTTCGCCGCGCGTCGCATGGCCCGTGCCACGATGAAAGCGAAAACGCTCAACAGCGCGATACAGGCGATTGCGCCATATTCCTCACCGATCACTGCGAAAATGTAGTCGGTATGCGCATCCGGCAGGATCGACTTGATCACGCCCTCGCCCGGCCCGCGCCCGAACAGCCCACCTTCCGTAAACGACTGAATGGCACGGCCCGCCTGCGAGTTTTCTATCGGCGCTGCGCCGAAGAACTTATCGAAGCGCGATTGCACGTGGGGAAAGTAGACGTAAGCCATCCCCATTCCGCAACCGCCGAGAAGCACCAGAATGCCCGCGCCGATCACCGGCATCCCGGCGAGCAGATACATGAGCCCTGCCGTCGCGCTGATCAGCACGGTTTGTCCAACGTCAGGCTGCGCCACCAGGATCGCACCGAAGAAAGCCCACAGCGCCAAGCCGAACGGAAGCGCGGGCATATCGCTGCGCTTTCCCGCCTCGCCGAACAGCCACGCCAGAATGACGATAAACGCCGGCTTGGCGAATTCGGACGGCTGAACGGTATAGCCGCCGAAACTCAGCCACCGCTGCGCACCGTTGATCTCGGTGCCGGAAAAAATCACCACGATCATGCCGCCTATCGCGGCAAGAAACAGCCCCGCCGCCAGCCGCCTGACGCCGCTCGGCGAGAAAAACGAAATGACGATCATCAGGATCGTGCCGAGCACCGCGAAGAACACATGCCGTTCGACGAAATAATAAGTCGGCAGACCTTTTTTAATCGCCACCGCAGGTGACGCCGCAACCGAGAGCACAACACCGATCGCTATGAGCGACAGCAGCGCGATCAGCAGCCCGCGGTCGATCGTGAACGACCATTCCGCGAGCAGACTGCGATCGGCGCGTGAAAGCTTCATGGGCCAGCCCGCAATTCGATACCGGGAAGACCTGCGACAAGCCCCCGGAAACAATCGCCGCGCACCTCGAAATTACGGAATTGATCGTAGCTCGCGCACGCTGGCGAAAGCAGCACAACGGGCTCCTCCCCCTCGCTCAACTGAGCGTCAGCCGAGGCGGCCCAGAGCGCCTCATTCAGCGTGCCGCTGCGCTCGAACGGCACCTTGCCATCCAGCGTCGCCGCGAATTCGTCCGTCGCCTCACCGATCAAGTATGCTTTTGTTATGCCGCCGAAGTGCGGCTCTAAGCTCTCGATGCCGCCAGCCTTTGGTTTGCCGCCCGCGATCCAATAAACATCGCGCGGAAACGACCGCAGCGCTTTCTCCGTTGAGTCTGCGTTCGTCGCCTTGCTGTCGTTGACGAACAGCACCTTGCCGATCCGCCCGATTTCTTCCATCCGGTGCGGCAGGCCGGGGAACGACGACAGTGCACCCTGCCAATCGAGATCGGTCGTCCGCCCGAGCGCGCTCAGACACTCGCGAACCGCCGCAACGGCAGCCAACGCATTCTGTCCGTTGTGCTTGCCTCGCAGCGTCGGAATACCCTCGAGCGAGCCGAGCTTCACCGCCAGGCCTTCGCGATTGCTGCACACGATCGTATCGCCGAGCAGGCTGTAACCCGGCGCGATGGATTTTTCCGCGCTGAAGGCCACGACCGGACCGACATTGATCCGCCTGCGCAACATCGCCAAGCCGAAGTCATCGTCGATGCCGACGGCCGCAACGTCCGCGCCGAGAACCAACCGCTCCTTGATCTCGGCGTAATGCTCGATCGTGCCGTGGCGGTCGAGATGATCGGGTGTGACGTTCAGCATCACGCCGACCGTCGGACCGAGTGTCGGCGTCAAATCGATCTGAAAGGACGACAATTCAACAACGTGAAACCGGCCAGGCTCAGGCGGATCGAGCGTCAGGATCGGCCGGCCGATATTGCCGCCCATCTGCACGTCGAGCCCCGTATGCCGCAGGATGTGCGAGATCAGCGCCGTTGTTGTCGATTTCCCGTTGGTGCCGGTGATCGCAATGAAGGGCGCGCCCGGCGCATGCAGCGCCCGCTCACGCGCGAAAATCTCGATATCGCCGATGATCGCAACGCCGTGTTCGGTCGCACGCTTTACCGTCCAGTGCGGCTCCGGGTGGGTCAGCGGCACGCCCGGTGCCAGAACGAGTGTCGAGAAGCCCGACCAGTCGGCAACGGACAGATCGAAAAGCGGAATGTCCCTGGAGATGGCCTCGTCGCGCGCCGCTATGCCGTCATCCCACGCCGACACGATGGCGCCACCGGCAAGCAGAGCCTCGGCGGCCGCGATGCCGGACGCACCAAGTCCAAATACCGCTACGGATTTTCCTTTAAAAGACGTCGCGCGAATCATTGAGTTCAATCTACAGCAAGTCGCGCCGTTTGGCGTCCTAGCGCAGTTTCAGGGACGAAAGGCCGATCAGCGCCAAGATCACCGAAATGATCCAGAACCGGATCACGACCGTCGACTCCTTCCACCCCTTTTGCTCATAGTGGTGATGCAAAGGCGCCATCCTGAAGACGCGCTTTCCCGTCCATTTGAACGACAGCACCTGGATGATGACGGACAGCGTTTCGAGCACGAACAAGCCGCCGACGACCGCCAGCACGATCTCGTGCTTGATCGCCACCGCGATCGCTCCAAGCGTACCGCCCAAAGCCAGCGAACCGGTATCGCCCATGAAGATCATCGCAGGCGGCGCATTGAACCACAGGAAGCCAAGGCCGGCGCCGATCAGCGCCCCACAGATAACGGACAGCTCACCCGTACCTGGCACGTGATGAATTTGCAGGTAGCCCGCGAACTTTGCGTTGCCCGACAGATACGCGATCGTGCCAAACGTCGCCGCCGCGATCATAACTGGCACGATTGCCAGGCCGTCGAGGCCGTCCGTCAGATTGACGGCATTGCCTGCGCCCGCGATGACCAGAACGGCCATCAACACGAAGAACGGCCCAAGATCGATGACCAGTTCCTTGAAGAATGGAAACGTCAGATCGGTTGCCAGCCCGGCCGGGCTAAGCTTCATCAGCGCGAAGCCCGCCATCGCCGCCACGATAAGTTCGAGCAGGAAACGAATGCGGCCCGAAAAGCCCGCAGTCGACCGCTTCGTTACTTTCAGAAAGTCGTCGTAAAAGCCGATTGCGCCGTACGAAAGCGCAACGCCGAGCACGACCCAGATATATCCGTTGTCGAGTTGCGCCCAAAGCAGCGTCGAGACCGTGACGCCCGCAAGGATCATCAGCCCGCCCATCGTCGGCGTGCCACGCTTCAAAAGATGTGTTGCCGGGCCGTCATCGCGGATCGGCTGGCCCTTGCCCTGCTTGACGCGCAGGAGGTCGATGATCGCGGGGCCGAACATCAAGACGAACAGCAGCGCTGTGAAGATCGCGCCGCCGGTGCGGAAGGTAATGTAGCGAAAGACGTTCAGCGCGCTGATCTGGTCGCTGAAATTGACGAGCTCGTAGAGCATGCCGCGCGAACTTCCCCCTCAATGATCCCCGCCGGCTAGGCTGCGGGCCCGTCTTTTCCAAACCGCGATTTTAGCGCCGCCACGACAGCACCGAGCCGCGTCCCGTTCGATGCCTTCACCATCACGACATCGCCCGCCCTCAAACGATCCGCAAGCACGTTTTCGAGCTGGGCCGATGAGAGAGAGTAGCCGCCTTTTTTAGCCCCCGGTAGGGCATCATAAAGGCCTTTCATATGCGGCCCACACGCAAACACCAAATCGATGTCCGCCGCATCGACGGCGCTTTTGAGGCCGACGTGTAGCCCCGGAGCCTCGCAGCCCAATTCCAGCATGTCGCCGAGCACCGCGATCCGCCGCATATATTTTTGTCGGGGAACCGCGCCAAGCGTCGCCAAAGCGGCCTTCATCGAAGCCGGATTGGCGTTGTAGCTCTCGTCGATAAGCAGCGCTTCCCCGCCCTCAAGATAAAGCGCACTCCGCGCCCCCCGTCCGCTCGGCGGCGCAAGAGCCGCTAGCGCGGCAAGAGCTGTAGGCAGGTCCGCGCCGATGGCAGCAATCGCCGCCGCAGCGGCCAGCGCATTCTCCGCGATATGCTGTCCCGGCATCGCCAGATGAACCGGAACGCGCTGGCCCGCGATGGAAACCGTCATGTCGCTGCCGTCGTCGGACGTTCTGAAATCCAGCCCACAGACATCGGCATTGCCATCGAAACCGAACGTCACCGGCTTAGCGCCGAGCGCCTCGGCAATGCCCCTGAGGCGACCCGCAAACGGATTGTCATATTTGATGATCGCCGCGCCACCCGGCGGCAAACCTTCGAAAATCTCGCCCTTGGCATCTGCGATGGCCGCGACCGACGGGAAGTGCTCCAGATGTACTGCTTCGACCGTAGTGACGATCGCCGCGTGCGGACGAACCATCTTGGTCAGCGGCCGGATCTCGTCCGCGTGATTCATGCCGATCTCGAACACGGCGAACCGCGTATCGGCAGGCATCCGCGCGAGCGTCAGCGGCACGCCCCAGTGGTTGTTGTAAGACTTTTCAGACGCGTGCGTGGCCCCAAGCCGCGACAGGCACGCGCGCAGCATTTCCTTGGTGCCGGTCTTGCCTGCACTACCCGTCACCCCAATGACGCGCGCATCTAAAGAAAGCCGCTTGCGCGCCGCCTGACCCAACGCCACCAATCCATCGAGCGGATCGGCTACGCGATACAGAACACCGTCGCCGGCTTGGCGAACATAATCGCGGCTCACAAGCGCTGCGGCAGCGCCGGCCTTGAACGCAGCCGAAACGAACTCGTGTCCGTCGCGCTGATCCTTCAGCGCCACAAATAGATCGCCAGCCTGCAGCGTCCGGGTATCGATCGAAACGCCCGTGATGCCAACGCAGTCTCCGTCGCACGCGACGCCCAACGCAGACGAAAGTTCGGAGAAAGACCAGAGAGCTTTCATGGCGTTCATCAGCTTGCGAGCGCCTTCCGAATTTCGTCATGGTCGGAAAACGGCACGATCCGATCGCCGATGATCTGGCCGGTTTCGTGACCCTTTCCGGCCACAAGCACGACATCGCCCGGCGTCATCATCGCAACGGCCGTCGCGATCGCTTCCGCCCGATCGCCGATTTCGCGGGCCCCGACCGCACCCGCCAGAATTTCCTTGCGAATTTCAGCAGGTTGTTCACTACGCGGATTGTCATCCGTGACGATCGTGATGTCGGCGCGCTCAACCGAAATACGGCCCATGATCGGCCGCTTGCCCTTATCCCGGTCGCCACCGCACCCGAACACCGAAATGAGCCGACCAGTTGCGAACGGCCGGCAAGCATCCAGCGCTGCCGCCAATGCTTCAGGCTTATGCGCATAATCGACGATGGCGAGGCCGCCGTTGCGCTCGCCGATGATTTCGAGCCGCCCGGGCACACCTTTCAAGCCGCGAAGCGCCTGCAGCACAGCTTCGGTTTCTTCTCCCACCGCCATCGCAAGACCGGCGGCCACCAGCGCATTCTCAACCTGATACGCGCCGACCAGCGGCAGATGAACTTCGTAGGATTTGCCGCCCGCGTTGACGCCGATGATCTGGCGAAATCCGTCGCGTGATAGCGACGTGCGCTGCAAGGCGTCGCCCCCCGTACCGACCATCATCACGCGCAAACCTCGCGCCGTCGCCGCCGCCGCAACCTCGTTGGAATAGGCGCCGTCGGCATTGATAACGGCAGACTGTCCAGGTTGCAGAAGCTCGGTGAAAAGCCGCAGCTTCGCGCGCAAATAATCTTCAACAGTCGGGTGATAATCCATGTGATCGCGGCCGAGGTTCGTGAACGCCGCCGCCGAAAGTTCCACGCCATCAAGCCGGTGCTGATCGAGCCCATGCGACGATGCTTCGAACGCGAGATGCGTCACGCCTTCGTCCGCCAGCGCTGCAAGTGCTGCGTGCAGAGTGACCGGATCGGGAGTCGTCAGCGATCCGTAAACCGCGCCGGACGGCTTGACGATCCCGATCGTCCCGACTGACGCCGCCTTATGGCCCATCGCCGTGAAAATCTGTCGCGTAAAATCGGCGACCGACGTCTTGCCGCTCGTCCCTGTAACAGCCACCGCGGTTTCCGGCTGCCGCCCGGCGAGCTTCGCTGCGATCTTCGCCAACGCCGAACGCGGATTATCGACCTCGATCAGCGCGACGCCTGCAGGAACGTGAACGCCCTTGTTCCTGCCGACGATGACGGCAACAGCGCCCCGCTCGATCGCTTCTGGAACAAAATTGACACCGTCGACCTTCGCGCCGGGAAGCCCCGCGAAAATCGCGCCGGGGCCAACGGCAGCGCTCGCCGCCGTGATGCGAGAAACAGAAATCTCGTCGGCACCCGGTGGCGGCTTAATATCGGCGGGAAGCACTTCGCTGAGCCGCATCATTCCCCGCCTTATTGCCCCTCGATTGCGCCAGCCTTTATCCGGCCAAAGCTTGATAGGAGGCCGCGCGCGAGCCGTCAAATCTCGGGTAACTGCGGGTCAGTTACTCGCCGTCTTGGTCTCCGGCGCAACGCCCAGCTGCGCCGCGATACGCGCGATCAGCTTGCCGGTGATCGGCGCCGCATTCCATCCCCCGGTGCGATAGCCATGCGTCCCTTTAAGCCCTTTCGGCTCGAACAGTACGACATAGGTCAGGAACTGCGGATCATCTGTCGGAAATGTCGCCAAAAATGACGAGATGACCGAATTCGACGTGTACCCGCCTTTTGCCGCAACGTCGGCCGTGCCCGTCTTGCCGCCGACCCGATAGCCCGGGACATCGGCCTTACCGCCGGTGCCGTCGCGATTGACGACGTTGAGACGCATCAGGTGCGCCATCAGCCGCGACGTCGCCGGGCTGACGACGGCTTTGCCATCGGCAGTTCCGGCGTCGAACTTACGCAGAAATGTCGGTTGGACGGTTTTGCCGTCGTTCAGGATGGTCGCAGCGGCTGCCACGAACTGCAGCGGGGAAACAGCGATGCCATGACCGAACGACGTCGTTATCGTCGAAATCCGGTTCCAGTGCGCCGGCAGCTGCGGGGCAGCGAGCGGCCCCTCCTCCGTCGCCATCTGATCCAAAAGACCGAGCTTCTTGAAGAACGCTTCGAGCTTTTCCGGTCCCGCTTCGAGCGCCAGCATGCCGGCGCCGACGTTCGAGGAATGCGTATAGACCTCAGTGACCGTCAGCGGGCGGGTCGCCGGATGAAAGTCCTTGACGGTGAAGCGCCCCGCTTCGAGCGGCTGGCGAACGTCGAGCAGCGTATCAGGACGCGCCAGACCTTCATCGAAGGCCATAGCGAGCGTCAGCGTCTTGAACACCGAGCCAAGCTCATACGTGCCCGCCGCCGTCCGGTCGATGTGCTTCTGATCGAGCGCCTCCATCGGCCACGACGGATCGACACGCGGCAGCGAGGCGCTCGCCAGAATTTCACCGGTCTTGACGTTGAGGACGACACCGGCAGCGCCGTCGGCCTTGTATTCGCGGACGCCGTCGTCGAGCTCGTCTTCGAGAGCATGCTGGACGCCGATATCGAGCGACAGGCGCACCGGCGGCCGACTCGACAGTATCGCCGAATGCACCGGATCGACGCCGACTTTCTGGTCGATATAGCGTTCGATGCCGGAGACGCCGCGATTGTCGACGTCGGTATAGCCAAGCACATGTCCGGCCATCATGCCGCCGGGATAGGCGCGTTTCAGCTCATAGCGAAAGGCGATTCCCGGCAGACCGAGATCGTGCACCCTCTGCGCGATGCCTGGCGAGACGCCCCGGCGCACCCAAAGAAAGCGCCGCGACTTGTCGGAAAGATCGCGAAACAGCTGATCGCCGTCGAGATCGGGAAGCACGGTTCGCAGCTTCTCGACGACTTCGTCGCGGTCGATCACGAGACCCGGATCGGCAAAGATAGATGGCGCTTCAAGATCGGTTGCGAGCAGCCGGCCATTGCGGTCGACGATGTCCGGACGGCTGAAACTCGTCGCCGCAACGGGCTCGGAAATGGCGAGCGTGATGTCGGTATGCCGAGAAGCCGCCAGCACCAAAAGCTGGCCGGCCACGCCCGCGAAAGCCGCGATCAGCACGCCGTAGACGACGCGTTCCGAACCGCGGCGTGAACCGCGCATAATGAGCTCTGAACGCTGCCCAGCCACGATCAACCGCCCTCTCTAACGTCCACTGGACGTGTTGGCTCGCCCGTTAAGTTGGGAAACTTCACTTCCGCCCGCGAATTGTTCGGGCCTCGGCGGTCCGAGACCGAGTTGCCGCGCCAGCCCATCAATCCTGTCGGGGCGGGAAAGCGTGCCGCGTTCGGCCTTGAGCACGGCGATGTCGCTGCGCGCCTCGTCGGCGTAACGTTCTTTTTGCTGAACCTCGGCCTCGAGGCGGCGTGTATCGTAGTTCAAGGCGTAAAGAAGCAGTGCGCTCGACACTGCAAAAAAGAAAGCTGCAACATTTAAGAGACGCATTTTGAAACAGTTCCCGTTCGGCTTGAAATCAAGCTGCGCATTACCGCCGGTGCTGAGAGCTGCCCGTCGCGCCCGTATTTAAAGGCCATGCCGCTGCGTCTAAGCGGATGGCAGCCCGCAATCGTGCAGACCGGGAACGGGGGTTCACTTCCAATTCACCTTTAGAAGGTGTTAACGGGCGCGAGTTAACAAGTCGGAAACTCGGGCGTGCAGATTTTATCAATTCCGGTGGCTGATGCCGCGATGCCCCAGCAGTCTTGCCGCTGCGCTCGGTTAGAAATTTTTTGACGATCCGGTCTTCCAGGCTGTGAAAGCTGACGACGACGAGCCGTCCGCCGGGCTTCAAAATGCGCTCAGCCGCCGCCAATCCGATTGTCAGCTCGCCAAGCTCGTCGTTGACGAAAATTCGCAACGCCTGAAACGTCCGCGTCGCCGGATGCCGGCCATCGACCTTCCGGCCGTGAAATACCCGCGACACCACCTCTGCGAGTTCGAGCGTGCGTGAGAACGGCGCGTCCACGCGCCTTTTGACGATCGCCCGCGCAATGGCGCGCGAACGATGTTCTTCGCCGAACTCGTAGATCACATTCGCGATCTCTTCCTCATCCGCAGTATTGAGGAAATCGGCGGCGCTCATGCCCGACGACGACATACGCATATCGAGCGGACCGTCCGACTGGAATGAGAACCCACGCTCCGCGTCGTCAAGCTGCATCGATGAAACACCGATATCGAGCACCACGCCATCGACCTGCTGCCCCGGCATCTCGGCGACGACAGCGTCCTCCATTTGGCTGAAAGGCGTCTCGACGATCCTCAATCGCTCGCCAAACTGCGCACTAAGCGGCGCCGCGCCGGCAATGGCGTTCGGATCGCGATCGAGTGCGAGGACGGAGCAATTGGCTTTTTCGAGAATGGCGCGCGTGTATCCGCCCGCACCGAACGTGCCGTCGACATAGACTTCCCCCGCCTTGGGGGCGAGCGTCTCCAGAACTTCCGAGATCAGCACGGGAATGTGGCGCGGATGCTTGTCAGCTGGCCCCAGCGAGGCTCCCTCTGCCCCGCCACCGCGCGTCATTCCCGTGCTCCCTCGTTGCCGTCGTCATCCGACGAACGGCCACCCGCTGCAAAAAGCTTGCGCGTCACTTGAACTTTGCTGCGCGCTTCCCTGCGCCGTTCTTCAAAGGCTTTGGGTTCCCACATCTGGAACTTGTCACCAAGGCCAACAAACGTGACGGCGGTTGCCAAGTTGGCGTGCTCACGAAGGCTTTCAGGAAGGACGATGCGCCCGTCGCCATCAATCGAGAGAACCTGGACGTCGCCGTAGAGTGCGACAGAGAGCTCGTCTCGCTCATCCGAATAGTCCGGCAGGCCCGCGAGAAGCCCGTCGATTTTCTTTGCAAGTCTTTCGCCGCCTGCATCGAGAGCTTGAGCATCGAGCGAGGGGTAGCAGTAGAGGCCCCCGGCGTAGCCGTCGCGCTCGAGAACGGCGCGAAACGAGGCTGGAACGGAAACGCGCCCTTTTGAGTCGATCTTGTTTGTGAATGTTGAGACAAAGCGGTCCATCCCCCAGCTACGATTTCCGTCCTCCTACTCGGTACTGACCGATACGCTTCATCAATGCCGTCCTGGCGGCCGGCTCCCCGCAGGGGAGTCGCCAGGACGATTAAGAAAGGGGGCCGTGGCGGTCGCTCAGATTTGGGCCCTCTAACCAAACCGGCGCCCAGCCACGGATTCCTGCCCGGTGCGGACGGGCACATATGGGATCGCATGGGAATGGATGGTCGTCAACGGATTATTAAGGATATTTCGTGGTGAGAACTGGAATTGTCACCCATGATCCACAGCCTGACGCCGGCCCGCCAAGCGGCCGAGCGTCGAAGCCCGCCACAAGCTTCTGAAAACTCGAAAATTTTTGAAAAAGTCACGAGCGCGGTCACGGAGACCTGATTGGTCGCGCCACGCGCCGAAGCGCATGATGGTTCCAATGCAAATCGGGGCACACGTCATCCGGTGCCGAGGCGACGAGGTCGGCGGCACCCGCAAGGAGGTGCACCATGGCGAATCTCACGCATCCCACGCCATCCCATTCTCATCCGGGCGTCGAACTCCGCTGGCCCGCATCCGTTTTGTGGCGTGATGGCGATCCGGCGGTCCGCTCGATCACGACCGCCGATGTCTGGCAGTCGCTGCGCGAAGGCATCGACGACTTCCGCGCAATGCCGACGCACATCATCTTCGCCTGCATCATCTATCCCGTTGTCGGCCTTATCCTCGCGCGGCTGATCTTCGGGTACGCGCTGTGGCACCTGATCTATCCGATGGCGGCAGGCTTCGCGCTGCTGGGGCCATTCGTTGCCATCGGCCTCTATGAACTGAGCCGCCGTCGCGAGCAGGGTCTGGATATATCGCCTGCGCGTGCGCTCGACGTCCGGCATCGGCCGGGCATCGACTCGATCTTCACGCTCGGTGCTTTCCTAGCGCTGCTGTTCATCGGCTGGCTCTACGTCGCGCACATGATGTACACGCAGATCGTAGGCAGCCCGCCTGCCTCTTTGTCAGATCTCGTCAACCAGGTCATGACGACCGATAAGGGCCGGCAGCTGATGTTCGCCGGCAATCTCGTCGGATTTCTCGTTGCCCTGTTTGTGCTGGCGATGAGCGTCGTGTCGTTTCCGCTGCTCGTCGATCGCGATGTCAGTCTCGGCGCGGCTCTTAGGACATCCGTGCGCGCCACGCTTGAAAACCCCATTCCTGTGGCACTTTGGGGTCTGGTTGTTGCCTTCGGTCTCGTTCTGGGCGCGCTGCCGTTCCTGCTCGGACTCGCCATCGTGCTTCCGATCTTGGGCCACGCGACTTGGCACCTCTATCGCAAGCTTGTCGTGCGAACCGCCTGAAACCCCGCCAGTG
>JAFECH010000365.1 GCA_018242255.1 Pseudomonadota bacterium
GCTTTTTCTATTTCGACTTAGCGGCCAACAGCGGCGGCTTTTCGGGCGGCGGTGGCAATCACGAATTTTTCGACTCATGCGTGCACACCAAAATCGCTGATCGCTCCGACAAACCAGCAAGCGCTTCGGTAGGTCCGAACGCACACGATGGTATTCGAGGCGAGGCGGCACCACCATCCGTGCAGGGGGCCGGTCCGGCTTCTGCGCCAAAGCTTGCCGCCAAACCGGAGCCGAGCGAAGTCAAGCCGCCAACACCATCGGCTCCATCCTCAGCACCGGTCAGCCAACCCGAGGCTCCTTCGATAACGGCTGAAGCCAAAGCCGGAAACAAGGACGACAGAGACCTCGCCGCAATTGCGCCCGCTCCAATGCCTGCGCCGAGCCCGATGCCCGAGCCGGAGAAAAACACGGCGGAGCCTCTCCCGGCTGCACCATCGCCAAGCCTCGCTGCCGCGCCTCCGCCCTCGACACAACCGACGACTGTCGATCAGCGCGACGCTCCCAGCGCGACGAAGCAATCCGAGCAGACACCAGAGCCGCTTCCTACAGTCGAACCGCAAAGGAACGCGATCGAGCAATCGCCCGTTACTCCGCCACCCAGCGTGGCCGCTTCCCCTCCAGCCAACGCCCAGGCCGCGACCGCCTATGCTGGCGCCGTCAGCGACGAAGCGAAACCCCCGACGGCGCAATCCGAGCCCAACGCGGGTTCCGAGCCCGAGAAAAAAGTAGCGGAGCCTCCAGCAACTGCACCGCCTCCGACCGCTACGACGGCAACGGCTGATGCGCCACCGCCCCCTGCCTCACCATCCGCCAGCAACGGTACTGAGGAAAAGCCGTCGCTCGCCGCCGCGCCGTCACCTCCTGGCGGGCCAGCGGTCGCAACCGCGCCCGCCGTCGAGTCATGCGTGGCAACGCTCGAAAACGAAACCCATGGTGCAACGATCACCTTCGCAAACTCGAGCGCCATCATCTCCAACGAAAGCGTCGCCGAACTCAGAAAAATTGCCGAGATCGCACGCGGCTGTGCAAGGGTGGCGATCGAGGTGGGCGGCCACACCGACAATTTCGGCAGCCGCCTGGGCAATCGCGAGCTTTCGCAGCGTCGGGCCGACGCCGTCGTCGGCATCCTTATCGGAGCAGGAGTCTCCGCCGAAAAACTGAAAGCCATCGGCTACGGACAAGACCAGCCGATCGCGTCCAACGCCACAGCCGCGGGACGCCGACTGAATCGCCGCGTCGAATTCCACATTGCGCCCGCAAAAACGTCAGGCTGAGCGTTCGTTTCATCATGCCGCCGCGTAAAGCTCGACAGTGATGTCGCGGCAATTGCAATCAGTTCCGCGGCTCCAACAGCGGAATATGCAGCGCCGCCGTTCGTGGGAACACGCCGGTCAAACGCGGATCATCCATCACCTCGGCGAACAAGGCATACAGCCGGAAACCGGACCGCTGATAAAAGGCCGGCGCGCTCGGATGGTCGAAATGGCAGGTGTGCACCCAGAACCTGCGGATGGGACGCGCCCACGCGGTGTCGATCGCAAAATCCATCATGAAGCGGCCCGCGCGTTTGCCGATCGCTTCTTTGACGACGCCGAACCACGTGAGCTCGCACTGCTGATCTTCGCGAAAATCGAGTTCGAGCAGGCCGACGCGCGCCTCGCCGTCGTTCAATACATAAACTTCGATCAGCGGGTCGTTGAGCACGGCGCGTAAGCTCTCGTCGTCCATCGTCAACCGCGAGTACCACAACCAATCTTCGCCGATCGCCCGGAAAAGAGCGCGATACGCATCGAGATCGGGAGACGTCCACCGCGATACCGAGAGCGATGACGGCTCTTTCGCAGCCCGCTTCGGCGACGGCCGTTCGAACATTTCCAGGCACATCACGGCATTGACGAGCTTTCCCGCCGGCACGGCCGAATAGCCGTCGGGAAGCGTGGGATTATTGGTTTTCATATGCTCTTCGGGATGTAAGCCGGAGGATGGAGCGAGCCTGCTTAATATATGCGGGCCGCGTTAGCGAGTAAGCGAGGCTCGGGCGTGACGCTAAGGGCCATCGCGAATATGTCATCTGTCACAGGAGCTCATACCCAGGCACAATGTCGTCGCAATCGGCTTCCCAGCCCGATAAAACGCGTTTTTATCCGTCGAGCGAATTGCGCTTGCCAGGACGCGGCATCTTTTCTATACTTTCCCCAGATCGAGCTTCGCTGAAAACGACTTGGCCTTGCCCGCGAAGTGCGCGCCTGACCGACGACCTTCCAAAACAATCTCGACTGTCAGCCCGGTTTTATCGGGAACAAACGCGTATCTAACCAAGGGAATTTACCTATGCAGACTGGAACCGTGAAGTGGTTCAACGGCCAAAAAGGCTTTGGCTTCATTCAGCCGGATGACGGCGGCAACGACGTTTTCGTGCACATCAGCGCCGTTGAGCGCGCGGGCATGAGCAGCCTCAACGAAGGCCAGAAGATTTCGTTCGATGTCGTAGCTGACCGCCGCAGTGGCAAGTCGTCGGCCGACAATCTGCGAGCCGCTTAATCTCGCAGTACGATCGAGATTGGCCATCGTAAACTGGCCACAAACTGGATCAACGGAACCCGCGTCTGCTCTGCCAGCCGCGGGTTTTTGTTTGGCCGTCAAAGCAAGGAACTGTTGCATGGCTATGCCACCCAGAGACAACATGTCGAGTGCAGCCGCCGGCAAGCTGCGTAAGGCTCAGGAAGCATCGCAGGCGATGAAAGAGCACGAGGCGGAACGCCAAGCCGTGCGCGCCAAAACGGAACGGCTCCGCGCCGAGCGTCTCGCCCGCGAAGCGGCCAATCCCCCGCCCGCTAAAAAGAAGCGGTGACGTAGAATTTTTTCAAACCGTCGTTGCATTACCGAACCTCTTCGAATTCGCGCTCGCAGCGCAGCCAATAGCGGCGCCGCCCGATCGGCGACCGGCCGAAACAATCATGCGTCGACGGCCGGCTCCGCAGAGCAGAGTCGGAGGCGCGGCCGACGTCCGAAGAAAGACAACACAGCCAACGCCATCGGCGGCCGGCTCCGCGAAGCGGAGTCGCCGATGGCAAACGCAACAAGGGCCAGGGCGGCGGGGCCTCGCTCTCTTGTCAGGTTGTAGTTCGGATGCAGCCTTCGCCGCCCCGGGACAGTGCCAAGTCTTGTTCATGCACCCAGCGGCGGCCGAACCGGCATTCCGGGGCACTCGCAACCTGAAAGGAAGCGAGCTTCCTTTCGAGCCGTGACCCCACCATCCTCCCGTGCATCTCGAGTTGGAGCGGGAGTTGAACCGCGGTACCTCACCTTGTTGGAGGACCTCTCGCGGCCGGCAGTAATCCCCAGGCGCGCCGATATCGCTGGCGGCCCGGCACGCTCCCATCCGCACGCAAAACCCCATGCTCGAGTTTCGCGCCCTTGCAAGTCGCGGCGGGACGAGAAGGAGTATGCGGGAGGTTTTCGGGGCGGGGATAAGTTTTGAGAAATATTTGTCGGGGCCACCAATAAACGATATCAATTTGAGATTCGCTTTTGAAATTTTTTTGCACACCAAACTCTTTTGAATTGCACGAAACTCATCCCTCGACGCCGCGACGAACACTTAGCGCAGGCGCTTTCGGAAAAAAAAATGGCTGCGAAAATAACCAATCTACTAGCGATGAAAGGCGTCGGAATTTTCGCTGAAAGGAAAGCAGGTTGCGACGACTTGAGTTTCCGACAATACAATTTGATTTATGGGTTTAACGGGTCCGGCAAAAGCACACTTTCCCGCTTATTCAGCAGCCTAGAAACTGGCAACCTCCATCCGAAATTGCCTGCCAATTGTTCCTTCGATTTCACACTTGGCAATAAGACCAACTTCGGATTTCCCCATAAGATGGATGGATTGGAAAGACGCCTTTTGGTTTTCAATAGTGATTTCATTGAAAGCAATCTCAAGTGGAGTCAGGGCAAAGCCAATCCCGTCTTTTACATCGGTCCCGATCAAGCAGAAGCAGCGGCGAAACTCGACGCCATCGAGAAAAAATTACCCGAGTTGGAGAGTCGACTGAAAATAACAGAAACGGCCGTGATGCGGGCAGAAAAAAGTCTCAACGCGTTCAAACGAGATAAAGCCAGGTTTATTGGTCAGCGCCTCCATCAAACGGGCCGCAAGTACGAAGCTCCTCATCTCACCAAAGATTACGAGTCCTGGTCAGGGGAGAAGATTTTACCCCTGAGCGACGACGAACTTACTACCACAGAAGACACACTCAAACGGGCTGAGCCCATGCCAAGGCTTAATCATATCGAGTTCGGCAGCAAGCGCATCGAGCAAACGTTCCAGTTCACCCGAGAGATATGCGAACAAAGCTTAAGCACAGTGGCACTTCCGGAAATTCAGAAATTTCCGGAAATGCTTCTGTGGATCAAGAATGGCGCAGAGTTCCACGATCATCACGCACTTGAGAGGTGCCTTCTCTGTGGCAACGAGTTGGGAGGGGAGCGCCTCAATCTATTGAAAAGGGCGCTAGACGACCAAATTGATCAATTTATAGCGAAACTCGACAGCACAACCGCGCGACTCCAGTCAGTCACCGAAGCTTTGGACAATTTGAAACGGATAACGCCTTCGCCGGACTCAATTTCAGCGGGACTTCGTCATGCGCTCAGAAAATGCAGAGCCGAGTTGCTCACCGCCATCGAAGCACCAGAAATGCACCTCAACCAACTCTCCCTTGCGCTTGTCGAAAAACGCCGGAAGCCAGCCAATCCTGTCGACACGTCAAAACTTCCTCACCACACGACTGTGGAAGAAGCCTCAACTCTACTAACTAATGCACTTGATGCTCTCAACAGCGTACTGAAGCAGCACAACCTGATTGTCTCCGACTTCGCATTGCATCGCGATCGCGCTGCAACTTCCATTCGAAAGCATTTCCTAGCTGAATGTTTAGAAGAGTTCACCAACCACATTGAGACGTTTGATATTGCGAAGAAAGAAGAGGCAGACGCGCGCGCCGCCGTCAGTCAAGCAAAAACCGATTCAGAAGCACTACGCCAGAAAATCAAAACACACGGGCCAGCAGCTACGGTCATCAATAAGTTGATCGCGTCCTATCTCGGTCACCGCGAACTGACCATCAATCCCATTGAGGAAGGTTATGAACTTCACAGGCACGGAACAGCCATTCAAGGCATGCCGAGCGAAGGGGAAAAAACTGCGATCTCGATTGCTTATTTCCTCTCCAAAATCGATTCGGATAACCGAAAGCTCAAAAATTTAATCATCGTAATTGACGATCCGGTATCCAGCCTTGACACCAGAGCGTTAAACTACGCGTGCTCACTTATTCGAAATCGACTTTCGAGTTGTTGCCAACTATTTGTTTTGACTCATAATCAACAGTGTTTGAACGAATTTCGGAAAGCTTGGAAAAAAAAGGCACGCCCTGCAATTGGCAAAGAACCAACGGCGACTTTCCTTTTTATTGACGTGACGATCCCTAAAGACGCCACAAGACGAGTTTCATCATTAGTGAGCATGCCCAAACTCCTGCGCGAATATGACTCTGAGTATCATTTCTTGTTCAGCCATGCGCTGAAATTCGCAGACGCTAGGCACGGCGTCTCCGAATATGGGTACATGATGCCAAATGTTCTTCGACGCATCCTCGACATCTTCCTCGCATTTAAGTGCCCAGGAGGATCGCCTTTGCCGGACAAGATCGAAGAAATTTGTCGCCACTATCCCGATTTGGATCGGGAACGATTAGGTGCGCTTGAGAGACTGGCGCAGGTGGAATCTCACTCCGATAATCTCGACGACTTGATTTCATTCTCCTCGATGACTCTTGAGGAAACTAGGCAAGCAACCGACGCTCTTTTGGCTCTAATGTTTCATGTGGACGAAAGACATACGACAGCACTTAAAAGTATTTGCGTCTAACGCTCAACCCATCCCCCACCACGTCCCGCCACTCCACACGCCCACCTCGTCCCCGCCGTCATCACGCGCAACCGCCAGCTCAACCAACTCCGCGTAAACCGCGCGCGTGCACAGCGCTTCCATCTTCCGCGCACGAGCACGTACGGCTTCAGCCCGCCGTCGGGTCCGCTCGGCGCGAACCGAAGCGGATGCTCGGCATCGACCGTCACGACGTCGTCGACGTTCCAAAGCAAGACGCCTTTACGCTTTCATCGCTTTCTGAACGGCAAGCGAAAGTTCTTCCAGCGTAAAAGGCTTCGTGAGCAGGTGGACGCCGGGGTCCACGACGCCGTTATGGACAATCGCGTTTTTCGTGAAACCGGTCATGAACAGAACTTTTTGATCTTTGCGCATAGCGACGGCTTCGTCCGCCAGCTTCCGCCCGTTGACGTCGGGCATGACGATATCGGTCAGAAGCAAATCGAAAACGCGGCCGTTTCGAAGTTCCTCCAACGCCTCATTGGCGTTTCGAGCTTCCACCACGTCGTAGCCCAGATCTCTTAGATTCGCTGACGTGAAGGATCTGACGGCGTCCTCATCTTCAACCAGCAAGATCAAACCGGTTCCTGGATATTCACGTGCGTCTTCACGCGTGCGCGCACTTTCCTCCTTAGATCCGAAATAGCGTGGCAGATAGATTTTGACCGTCGTCCCTTCTCCGATCTCCGAATAGATCTTCAGATGGCCTCCGGATTGCTTCACGAAGCCATAGACCTGAGATAACCCAAGGCCGGTGCCCTTGCCCGTGCCCTTAGTGGTGAAGAACGGATCGAAGGCTTTTGCCATCACGTCTTTCGGCATGCCCGCGCCGGTATCGCTGACGGCAACGAGAACGTACTGCCCAGCCGGAACGTCGGGATGCTCGCGAGCATAGCGGTCGTCGAGAAAGCAGTTCGCCGTTTCGACCGTCAGTCGGCCGCCGTTAGGCATCGCGTCGCGCGCATTTACGCACAAGTTCAGAATTGCGCTTTCCAGCTGCGACGGATCGGTATTGACCTTCCAAAGGCCCGCGCCGAGCGTCGTCTCGGTCTTGATATCCTCTCCGAGTGCGCGCGCGATCAACTCCGACATTCCGGAGACGAATTTATTGACGTCGATGACACCCGGCGCCAGCGGATGCTGCTTGGAAAATGCCAGTAGACGCTTGACGAGCGTTGCGGCCCGTTGAGCGCCGTCGAGTGCACCTTGCAAATATTGCTCGGATCCGGCCTGGCCTTTCGCAATGCGACGCAGAGCGAGATTAATCCCACTCATGATCACGGCCAGCATGTTGTTGAAATCGTGCGCGATGCCGCCCGTCAGCTGGCCGATCGCTTCCATTTTTTGCATCTGACGGACTTGAGCCGCGGATGCCTCGCTTTCCGCGATCAATCGGCGCAATGCCAAATCTTGGCGACGCGCCGATACGATCCAGTACGTCAGCGCCGTAACGAGAGTGAGGATGCCGAAAATGATGACGGCTCGCAGAGCGTCGGCTAGTCGTGCCGCATGGGTCTGGCGAGCGATAAGAAGAGCCTTTTCCGTCCCGGCCATTTGTCGAAGCGTCGCGCGGATCGTGACCATCACCTTCTGTCCGCGTTTGCGCTCGAACGCTTTTTTCACGCCCTCTTCGTCACCGGACTTTCGCGCCGCGATCGTTTGCGCCAGATAGCCGACACGCGCCTGGGACTCGTCCGACAAAACCTTCAAATTATTCAGTTGGGCGGGATTGTCTGCTAACAGCTTTGCCAATCTGTCGTGAATTTTGGGCAAATCCGAAAGCGCGTCGTTGTAGGCACCTAAATAGCTTTCGTCATGCGATAATATGAAACCGCGTTGGCCGCTTTCTGCCGCAAAAATTGCAGCTTCGTAGTCGTTGAGTGCGGACTGCAATTCAACGGTATGACGCACCCATTCATTTTGTTCGCGCAGCTTGGAATCGAGCAGATAAGCAAATCCGACGATAACGATGAGAAGACCAGCCGAAATCTCTGGCAAGCGCTTCCCAAACTTCGTCCTGTACATCGAATTCCTCGGCTTAATACCGTTCTATGCATGGCGACCGCATTTCAGGGAATAACCGCGCTTTCAAAGGCAATGCAAGCCTGACCTGCCGGCGGACACCTGTAACACGGCCGCGCCAGATCCCAGCGGCATCGATCGGCTATTCCTTTACGATACCGTTTTGTAATTGGACTAGACGGCTATCCCATCCGCCACCACGTCCCCCCACTCCAAACGCCCACCGCATCGCCATCATCATCACCGGCGACCGCCAACTCCACCAGCTCCGAATAAACCGCGCGCGTGCACAGCGCTTCCAACCTCCCGCGCACCAGCACATACGGTTTCAGTCCGCCATCGGGTCCGCTCGTCTCGAATCGAAGCGGATGCTCCGCATCGACCGTCACGACGTCATCAAGGTTGGTGCGGAATGTCAGACGCTGCGCTTTCCCCTCGCCCTCGACCGCCATCTCGACCGCGAGGAACGGCGCGTCCTCGACTTGAACGTCGACCTTCTCCGCAGGCGTCACGAGATAGGTTCGTCCGTCTTCGTCCTTTCTCAGGATCGATGCGAACAGCTTGACCAGCGCGATGCGTCCGACCGGACTACCCTGATAGAGCCACGTCCCGTCGCGGCGGATCGCCATGCCGATGTCGCCGCAGTAGGGCGTATTCCACTTTTCCACCGGTCTTATGCTCGTCGCGCCACCTTCCGATGCGGCACGCAGAAGCGACTCCAAACCGGTTGGCCGTGCGTCAGAATTTCCATTCCCGGACGCAACTTGCAGTTTTTCATTCGGCATTTCTGCGCGCGCCCTCAAGGTGCCTTTAGATGCACCTCATCCTAACGTAACATTCACTTGACCCTATGAGGGCCGGGCAGGATCGTCTAGGCTGATGCTTAAGGCCGAGTACGCAGCCGCTCGGCCATTGTTTTGTAAGGCGAATTCGCCCCTGAGAATGACAAGAAGCAGCTGCGCGAGGCCCCCTTTATGAGCACTGTCGTCGAAACGCATACCGATATCGTGCCCCGGCTCGAAGCCGCCGCCGAGCGCGTGCAGCGCGCCCACAAGGCGGCAGCCAGCGTCATCTTCGGTCAGGACCAGGTGATTGAGCGGACGCTGATCACCATCCTGTCCGGCGGCCACGGCCTGTTGATCGGTGTGCCGGGTCTCGCCAAGACGCTGCTCGTCGAAACGCTTGGCCGCGTGCTGGGCCTCGACGCCAAGCGCATTCAGTTCACGCCGGATTTGATGCCGTCCGACATCATCGGCTCCGAAGTCCTCGAGGATGAGCCGGGCCGCGGGCGCTCCTTCCGTTTCATCAAAGGTCCGATCTTCACGCAGCTGCTGATGGCCGACGAAATCAACCGCGCCTCGCCGAAGACGCAGTCGGCGCTGCTGCAGGCGATGCAGGAGCATCACGTCACCGTCGCCGGTCAGCGTCACGATACGCCCGCGCCGTTCCACGTGCTCGCCACGCAGAACCCGCTCGAGCAGGAAGGCACATATCCGCTGCCCGAAGCCCAGCTCGACCGCTTCCTGTTGCAGATCGACGTGACCTATCCCGATCTCGTCGCCGAGCGGCGAATGCTCTACGCGACGACCGGTACGGAAACGCCGAAACTTGAAACCGTGATCTCGGCGCAGGAACTGATGGCGACGCAGCGTCTCGTGCGTCAGATCCCGGTGCCCGACAAAGTTGTCGAAGCCATTCTGAAGCTCGTGCGCTCTGCGCGTCCGGGAACCGGCGTCAATGCCGATACCGATAAGTTCGTCGCCTGGGGCCCTGGCCCGCGTGCGAGCCAGGCGCTGATGCTCGCTGTCCGCGCCAAGGCATTGATCGACGGCCGCCTCGCGCCATCCGTCGATGACGTCATCGCGCTCGCAGAACCGATCCTGAAGCATCGCATGGCGCTGACATTCGCCGCGCGCGCCGAAGGCGAAGACTTGAACCATATCATCGCGCGTCTCGCGGCGGCCGTGGAGTAGGTGCGGGATGGCGAGCCCACTCGGGCGGAGAACGGCAGCCGAAGGCCAGGGCTCTGAGAGGCGACGCGTCCTCACGCTTGAGCGCGAGGCCATCACGCTCGTCGACCGAATGCCGGAGCTGCTGATGGAAGCGGCGCGCATCGCCTCCACAGTCGCGCAGGGCATTCACGGGCGCCGCCGCGCGGGCCCCGGCGAAACGTTCTGGCAATTCCGCCAATATCAGTCCGGAGAAAACGCGAGCCTCGTCGATTGGCGGCGCTCTGCAAGCTCGGATCATCTGTTCGTGCGAGAGCGCGAATGGGAAGCGGCCCACACGCTCTATCTCTGGCCCGACATCTCCCCGTCGATGGACTTCAAGAGCCACCTCGCTCCCGTCACCAAACGTGACCGCGCTCTGGTGCTGGCACTCGCCGCTGCTGAGCTTCTCGTTCGCGGCGGTGAGCGGGTTGCGTTGCTCGCGCAGATGCTGCCGACCGCCAGCCGCAACGCTGCAACGCGTATCGCCGAGACGATCGCCGCCAACGCCAATTCCGAGACGACGCAAAAGAGCCTGCCGCCGAACGCCGGTCTCAACCGTTTTTCCGGCCTGATCTTGTTCAGCGATTTTCTCGCGCCCGTGCACGCCATTCGCGAACGCCTCGAAGGCTACGCGGGCAACGGCGTCGGCGGTCATCTCGTCCAAGTCATCGACCCGGCCGAGGAAACGCTGCCCTATCACGGCCGCACCGAGTTCCTGACGCCGTCAGGCAGTCAGCGTTGGGTTGCCGATCGCGTTGAGTCCCTGCGCCCGAAATATCAGGAACGCTTCGCGGCCCATCGCGCCGAAGTCGCCGAGATGGCGAAGCGCTTCGGCTGGTCTCTGCTGACCCACCACACCGACCGCCCGGCCTCCGAGCCGCTGCTGTCGCTGCTGATGCGTCTCAACGGTTCGGCTCAGGGCTATCGCTGGATGTCGTCGAGTTCCGATGCTGTCAGCACCGAAGATAAGGAGCGTGCCCGATGAGCTTCGGCCCGCTCGCTTTTCTCAATCCCTGGCTGCTTGCCGCGCTCGTCACGCTGCCGCTGATCTATTGGCTGCTGCGCGCCGTGCCGCCGCGTCCGACACAAATCGAATTTCCCCCGACGCGAATTCTTGTCGGCATCGAGAACGACGAAAAGACAGCCGAGAAAACGCCGTGGTGGCTCACGCTCCTGCGGCTCATTGCTGCGACGCTCGTCATTCTGGCGCTTGCGGATCCGATCCTCAATCCGTCGAAGAACAAAGGTCTGACGGGCACCGGCCCCGTCGTCATTTTCGTCGACAACGGCTGGGCTGCCGCATCGCGCTGGCCGGAACGCGCCAACATCATACAGCGTCTGATTAGCGAGGCTGAAGGTGCCGGCCGCCCTGTCATGCTGGTGCCGACAGCAGCCGCAACGAAGCTGCCCACGATCAAAATCGAGCCACCGGGCGAAGCGCGCAGCACCGCCGCCGCCATCGAACCTCAGCCATTCGAACCCGACCGCGAAGCAGCAGCCGCTGCTTTGCAAACCGCACTGTCGGAAGCCGGCATCAAACAGTCCTCCATTGTCTGGATCGAAGACGGCATCGACCACAAAGGCAAAGTCAGCGACGTCGCAACGAAACTGCAAAATCTGGCTGGCGGCGGTACGCTGTCCGTCATCGACGAAACCAAAGGCCGCGAAGCGTTAGGCCTCGTCGCCGATCTCGCCGAGCGCGGGAAACTCGAAGCAACGGTGCTTTCCACAGGCGGGCCCGCGCGCGAAGGCATGGTCAATGCCTTTTCGGCGCGCGGCGAACGCCTCGGCGAAGCCCCTTTCAAGCTCGGTCCTGGCGCAACATCCGCGAAAGCCAAATTTGAAATGCCGCTTGAACTGCGTAATCAGGTCGCCCGCATAGAGATCGCAAGCGAACGCTCCGCAGGCGCCGTCAGTTTGATCGACGCCATGACGCAATGGCACCGCGTCGGCTTGCTCTCGGGCGAAAGCCGTGAGGAAGCTCAGCCGCTGCTCGCGCCGCTCTACTACATCGAAAAAGCCCTCAAACCCTACGCTGACGTCGTCGCCGCCAAGAATGCCAATCTCGTGGAAGGGCTCGATTCCGTTCTGAGGCAGAACATCTCCGTTCTGATCCTCGCCGATATCGGCACGATCAGCGGCGAAGCCGAAGAAAAGGTCGACGAGTTTGTCAAGAACGGCGGCTTGCTCGTGCGCTTCGCGGGACCGCGCCTCGAAAAAGCCGGTGACAACCTGCTGCCGGTTGTGTTGCGCAGCGGCGGCCGCTCTCTCGGCGGCGCGCTGTCGTGGTCGTCGCCCCAAGCTCTTGCCCCGTTCGACGAAAGCAGCCCTTTCGCCGGCCTGAGCGTCCCGAAAGATGTCACCGTTACGCGCCAAGTTCTTGCCGACCCGGCAGAACTGACGCCCGACGTCGAGATCTGGGCGCGACTGCAGGACGGCACGCCGCTCGTCACCGCCGCGAAGCGAGGCAATGGCCGCCTCGTCCTGTTCCACGTCACAGCCAACTCAGACTGGTCGAACCTGCCGATGTCCGGCCTCTTCGTCGAAATGCTCCGCCGCCTTTCCACCATGGGCACGGTCGGCGCCGCTGCATCGGCGGAAAAACAGTCGGACACCGACGCGAACGCAGCCGATACCGCAACGAAAGCCAATTCCGTGTCGTCAAGTGTGCTTGCCCCGCTCAAGACGCTGAGCGGCGCCGGCATGCTCGTTTCGCCACCTCCGACCGCGGAACCTTTAAAAGCCGGCGAGATCGGCGCGATCCGGCCGAACTTCGAGCATCCGCCAGGCTACTACGGCCAGGCCGCCGCCCCCCGCGCCGTCAACGTCCTGACCGTGAAGAGCACGCTTGCGCCGTTCCCGGAACTGCCAGCAAGCGTCGCCAGGCTGACCTATGACAACGCCGCCAGCACCTCGCTGAAACCGGCGCTGCTGGCGCTGGCGCTCGGCTTGCTCTTCCTCGACATCATCGCCGTCATGATCCTACAGGCGGGCGGCATCGCCGGTCTCTTTTCGCGCCGTCCGCGATCGCCGCGCAGAACAGCAACCGCATCGACAATCGTGCTCGGCGTTCTCGCTTTGGGTGCGGGCATCGTCGCCGTCGGCAGCAATGTCAAGGCGCAGGAGTTTCCGTCCGAATTCCGCGACGCGATCCCGCAATTCGATGGCTTCAGCCCGGTAAGCCCATCGCAGCAACAAGGGCCCGTGATCGTGCGCCCCCCGGCTTCGCCGGCCGACAACGCAGCCATCGACGCGACAAGCAAAGTCACGCTGGCTTACGTCCTGAGTGGCGACCGCGAAACCGACGAAACGAGCCGCGCGGGCCTGCGTGGTCTCGGTCGCGTACTGCAGACGCGCACCGCCGTCGAACCGGGCGAGCCAGCCGCCGTCGACATCACGAAAGATGAGATCGCGTTTTACCCGGTACTCTATTGGCCGGTGTTGAAAACCGCCAAGGCTTTGCCGGATGCGATCATCGCCAAGATCGACGCCTACATGAAGGAAGGTGGTCTCATCGTCTTCGACACGCGCGATTATGGCGACGGCGGCGCCGACATGATGCCGATGAGGGGCCAAGGCGGCACCGCCATTCAGCGACTGCTGAGCAAGCTCGATGTGCCGCCACTCGAACCGGTCCCCGAAAATCATGTCGTGACCAAATCGTTCTATCTGCTGCGTTCCTTCCCCGGCCGCTGGGACGGCGGCCAGCTTTGGGTCGAAGCAACGCCGAAAGACGACAACGAATCCCACAAGGCCCGCGTTTCCGACGGCGTGACCTCGATCATGATTACGTCGAACGACCTGGCCGCAGCGTGGGCTCTCGATGATCGCGGCCGGCCCCTTTATCCCGTCGTGCCCGGCGGTGAGATGCAGCGCGAGATGGCATTCCGCGGCGGCATCAACATCGTCATGCACGCCCTGACCGGCAACTACAAAGCCGATCAGGTTCATGTTCCCGCGCTGCTTGAGCGGCTCGGTCAGTAGAGGCATAAGGTTTTGAACTGGTCGATTACCTTCGCGCCCCTCATTCCGATGCCGATCCTGATCGGCCTGTCGGTTCTGGCGGCCGTGCTGATCCTCGCACTGCTGTTTCGCCGTTCGCGCGGCGCTTTCCTTCGCGCAGCCGCGCTGGCAGCGCTGATCGCGGCACTGTTCAATCCGATCCTGAAAGAAGAGCAGCGCGAAAGCCTCGCAAACGTCGCGATCGTCGTGCTCGACGAAAGCCCGAGCCAGAAGCTCGCCGACCGCACCAAGCAGATGGACGAGATCCGCGCCAATCTCGAAACCAAGTTCGCAAAGATCCCGAACCTCGAAGTCAAATGGGTGACAGGCGGCGTCCCATCGGATTCAGCGCCGCCCGGAACGAACCTCTTCACCGACTTGAACGCGGCGCTGAACGACACCGCACCTGATCGCATCGCCGGCGTGATCTTCGTTACCGACGGCGAAGTTCACGACGTGCCGAAGTCTGCGGCATCGCTCGGCTTCGACGCGCCCGTTCACGCGCTGCTGACCGGCAAGCGTGACGAGTTCGACCGCCGCATCCAGGTGATAGAAGCCCCTCGGTATGGTCTCGTTGGCCAGTCGCGCGAAATAGAAGTTGCAGTCCGCCAGACGGGTGCCTCACCGTCCGCGAACTCCGGCGCCGCGACGCTGAAGGTTCGCCGCGAAGGCCAGCCCGACGAAACGATCCGCACCGAAGTCAATCGCAACGTCAAGATCGACATGCCGATCCCGCACACCGGGACAAACATCGTCGAGATCGAGTTGCAGCCGGTTGACGGCGAATTGACGACCGCAAACAACCGCGCCGTCGTGGCAGCCGAAGGCGTACGCGAAAATCTGCGCGTGCTTCTCGTCTCCGGTGAGCCCCATCCCGGCGAGCGCACGTGGCGCAACTTGCTGAAATCCGACGCCGCCGTCGATCTCGTGCACTTCACGATTTTGCGCCCGCCCGAGAAGCAGGACGGGACGCCGATCAATCAGCTCTCGCTGATTGCCTTCCCGACGCGCGAACTCTTCTCCGAGAAGATCAACGAGTTCGACCTGATCATCTTCGACAGGTACGAGCACCGCGGAATTCTGCAGCTTCTCTACTACGACAACATCGCCCGCTACGTGAACGAACACGGCGGCGCGCTGCTGGTCGCGGCAGGTGACGACTACGCCAGTCCCTACAGCATCTATAATACGCCGCTTGCGCCAGTGCTTCCTGCCGCGCCGACCGGCCGCGTGCTCGAAATGCCGTTCAAAGCCAAGGTGACGGCCGAAGGCCAGAAGCATCCCGTCACGCGCGATCTTCCCGGCTGGAACGGTGCGCAGGTCGCCGACAATTCTCCGCAGCCCTCCTGGGGCAAATGGTTCCGCCAAGCCGAAGTGACGCCGCTGCGCGGTCGCGTGCTGATGAACGGAGCTGAAGACAAGCCGCTTCTGATCCTCGACCGCAAGGGCAAAGGCCGCGTTGCGCTGCTGACGTCCGACCACGCCTGGCTCTGGGCGCGCGGCTATGATGGCGGCGGCCCGCACACCGATCTGCTTCGCCGCCTGTCGCACTGGCTCATGAAAGAGCCGGACCTTGAAGAAGAGCGCGTCATCGCCTCGGCCAAAGGTCTGAAACTCACGATCGAACGCCGCTCGATGGAAGACAAGATTCCGCCCGTGAAAATACTGGGTCCGGGCGGCGACACGTCCACGGTCCAACTTCAACCGGTGCCTGTCGAGCCGGGCGTCTGGCGCTCCGCCATCGATGTCAAATTGCCGGGCCTCTACAAAGTCGAAACCGACGGACCCAACGGTCAGCTGACCGCCGTCGCCAATGCCGGCGTCGAAGATCCGCGCGAAATGAGCGAAGTGACCGCAACTGATCAGAAAATGAAGCCGATCGCCGACGCGACAGGCGGCGGCATATTCTGGACGAAGCCGTCAGGTCTCCTCGCAAATGCAACCGATATCGATGTGCCGCGTATTTCTATGATGTCAGCGGCGAAGGTGATGGCAGGCTCGGACTGGCTTGGTCTGAAGGACCGGCAAGCATTTTTGACGCGCGGCGTCAAGCTGACGCCGATGTTTACGGGCTTTGCGGCGCTTTCGCTGCTGCTTGCTCTCATCGCCTTGGCATGGTGGCATGAGGGACGATAAAAAGAGGGCACAGAACCCCATGGGCAGCGCTTCCAGCAACCGGCCGATCGGCGTCATAGGCAACGACGAATTTGGAACGGCGATCGCCGAACGCCTTGCCGCCTGCTGCATCCCGACGCTTTACGCAGCGTTGCCTGGCGCCTCTCCCGCCATCTATGGCGAGCATCTGGAGCCGGTCTCACCGGCCTCGAACGATATGGCGGACTGTCCGGTCATCCTCATCGCCATCGAGGATACCGAAGCGTTCCGCGCCCTACTGACCGGCAGCGACCCTTCCGATCTCAATTTTGCCCCGCTGTCCGGCGCTGTCATCGTCGATCTCGGCGCCCGCACGCCGCGCGAACTCGACGCGCTGCTTGAACTCATCGAACAGCGCGGCGTCTCGCTGACCGACGCGGCCTTGATTGGCGGCGCGCCTGCTGCAGCGGACGGCCACGCCAAAGTCCTGCTCGGCGGCGCCGAAACCGCTACCGAAACGGTAGCCAGTATCGTGTCGCTGTTCGGTACGGTCGAGCGCACAGGTCCCCTGGGGAGCGCCCACGCCGCTGCCGCACTGATGGGCTATATCGAGGCCGCCCACGCCGTTGCCCGCGAGGAAGCGATGGCGCTTGGTGCCGCCTGTGGCCTGACGCCCGACATGATCGCCCGTGTGCTGTCCGAGCGCGCCCCTCCGCACGGGATGAATGTTGTACAGATCGCCTGCCGGGCCGATCTCGCCCGCCGCATCGCCCGCGATCGCAACGCGGGGGCCGACATCATCGACCTCGCGGCTGAAAAACAGGCACGCTCCAAGCGCGAAAACCGTTGATGACCGGCGGCGTCCCTGCCGCACGGATCGAGCCGACGCCCCGACTCACGTAAACATCGTGCACCTTCGTCGCGAAACGTTATCGCGAACGCTTTCACCGTGAGCTCCGGGGCCCCCAATGTCGCCGCTCTATAGAATTGTGTATGCCACGCATGCCAACGGCACTCATCACAAGCTGGCGCTCGACGCGCTGGAAGCGATGACACGTCCGGACAGCGCCGACTGGACCCGCCTCTTCCTGAAGCACGTCGAACGCTATCTTGAAGGCTCGAAAGCGCCAGACGTTACCTTCAAGGATTTCAAAAATCACGTCCTGCACGTGTCCGAGAACTACTGGGGCGGTGCACCCGAGAAAACGCAGGAGTGGTACAACCGCACCGTCTTCGAACTCAAAGCCGGCAACTGGCCGGAAGCCGTCTACGCCGCCGGCGTTCTGAGCCACTACTTCACCGATCCGGTGATGCCGTTTCACACCGGCCAGACAGAAGCTGAGAACGCCGTCCATCGCGCCACGGAATGGAGCATCAATCGCTCGTACAATACGCTGCGCGCGCTTGGCGAAAAGCGCTTCGGACGCTTGAGCATCGCTGTCCCCTCCGGCCAGAAATGGCTGGCCAAATTCGTCTGCGACAATGCCGAATTCTCGCACCGCTATTACGAAAAACTCATTGCCCACTATGACATTCACAAGGGTGCAACGCGCCCGGAAGAAGGCCTCGACGATATCGCCAAGACGATCGTCGCCGAACTGTTGATCTATGCCTCGACGAGCTTTGGCAAAGTGCTCGACCGGGCGGTCGCTGAATCCGGCATGTCTGCACCCGAAGTGACCCTGACGGCGGAAACGTTCCTCGCCATGACGCAGATCCCAAGGAAATTCATCGAAAAGCGGCTGACGAACGAAGAAGACAGAAAACTTGTCGCCGCCATCTACGACGAACTGAAAGCAACGGGACGTGTCGACAAATCCCTGCCCGAAGATGATCGCGTAATCCGCGATCTTCACAACGCGGAAGTTCTCGCTCCCAAGCTTGCCGAGCGCAGCGCCGCGCGCAACGCACGCATCAACGGGCCGGACGACACGCCGCTCGAACTTGCGGTGGCGAAATCGGCCGCAACGAAAATGGACATTTCGGAAACGCCGCCCACGATCCCGCTGTCGAGAACACCACCGCCGATGCCGCGCGCCGCACCGAGCATTGCCGCACGCATGGAGCCGCTTCACGTGTCCGCACAACGCGCGCCAGTTCCAGCACCGACGCCGACATCCGCTCCACCCCGATCGGAGCCGCCCGTAGTGGCTCAGGCTCCCACGCCAACAGTCGCCACAGCCGCTACACCGTCAGCGCCGCCCCGGCCGTCACCGGATCGCCAGACAGAAGCCCGCGTATACCTTAACGAGAGCGACGATCTCGAAGCCGCACCGTCTATCGGACCAAAAACGGCAGACCGCTTCGCGGCAATCGAGATTCACAGCGTGCGGGATTTCCTGAAACAAGATCCCGAACAACTGGCCGACAAGCTCAACGACCCGCACATCGATGCCGAGACGCTGCTCGAATGGCAGGATCAGGCAAAGCTCGTCATGGCGGTTCCGGGCCTGCGCGGCACGCACGCGCAACTTCTTGTCGGGTCAGGTTACAAGACGGCGCAAGCCGTCGCCGAAGCCGATCCGCTCGCACTGTCCGCCAGCGTTCTGAGGTTCGCAACGACGTCAGCTGGCAAACGCGTCCTGCGCGAAGGCCGCCCGCCCGACATCGAAAAAATCAAATCCTGGGTCGAGTTCGCCAAACTCGCGGCAGCGGCTTAGCGCCGTTCGGTTGCGCTGAAAGACGTGATACTCGGCGTTTATCCGGGGGCCCATCGGGCCACACTTGCCAACGGCCCCCATCGGCGCGACAATAACACTGTTTCCGAGGGGCGCCGGTTGTCCGGCTGAGATCGCGTAACAAAGCGCGAGCACCCTTAGAACCTGATCCGGATCATGCCGGCGAAGGGACGGGATTGGCTGTGTGCTTCGGATTGATCTTGGGTCGATGTTCACTCGCGTCGCTTTGGCGCGCAGGAGGCTGCGACATGTATCATTCGAAGCTGATCGCTGGCTTTGCCGGCCCGCTGATGCTCGCCCTCGGCATCACTCTCCTTTTCAACCGCCAGCTCTTTCCGGCCATGGCGTCACAAATCGCAAACGATTACGCCGTGATCGTTCTCTCCGGCGTTCTGGCCTTGACCGCAGGCATTGCGATCGTGCGGGTTCACAACACGTGGACCCGGGATTGGACTGTGATCGTAACAATCCTTGGCTGGCTGCTGATTTTGAGCGGTCTCGTGCGGATGTGGTTTCCGCAAATGGCAGCACCTATTGCCACGTCTTTCGCCGGATCAAGCGAACATCTGATCTTGCCGGGCCTCATCCTCGCCGGTCTCGGCGCGTTTCTTTCCTATAAAGCGTATGCGTGACGCAGGAGCACATCACGAATGAACAAACCAACCCGCGCAGCCGATATTCAGGCGCCGAAAGTCACTGTTGGCCCGATCAGTGCCTCGACGAAAGTCTATTCCTCGCCCGAAGGCCATGACGACATCAATGTGCCCTTCCGCGAGATCGCGCTTACTGATGTGAACGAGCCATCGTTCCGCGTTTATGACTCTTCGGGGCCTTACACCGATCCGTCCGTAACGATCGACGTCGCAACCGGTCTTCCCCGCGTTCGCGACGCCTGGGTTGCCGAGCGCGGCGGTACGGAAGCCTATGACGGCCGGATGATCAAACCGGAAGACAACGGCAACGTCACCGGAGCCCACGCCGCTCGCGTCTTCCCAACGGTCTATCAGCCGCGCTGCGCCACATCTTCCGCGCCTCTCACCCAATTCGAATACGCGCGCGCAGGCATCATCACCAAAGAGATGATCTACGTCGCGCACCGAGAGAACCTCGGCCGTGCGAGTGCGCTCGCACGTGCCAAGGAAGCCCTTGCAGATGGCGAAAGCTTCGGCGCCGACATCCCCGAGCACATCACGCCCGAATTCGTACGCTCCGAAATCGCACGCGGTCGCGCCATCATTCCATCCAACATCAACCACGGCGAATTGGAGCCGATGATCATCGGCCGCAACTTCCTCGTGAAGATCAACGCCAACATCGGCAACTCGGCCGTCACGTCGTCGGTCGAAGAGGAAGTCGAGAAAATGGTGTGGGCGATCCGCTGGGGCGCCGACACGGTCATGGATCTTTCGACAGGCCGAAACATTCACACCACGCGCGAATGGATCATCCGCAATTCGCCCGTGCCGATCGGCACCGTGCCGATCTACCAAGCGCTCGAAAAGTGCGGCGGCGATCCGGTGAAGCTCACATGGGAACTCTATCGCGACACGCTGATCGAGCAGTGCGAGCAAGGCGTTGATTATTTCACGATCCACGCCGGCGTGCGCCTGCCATTCGTGCCGCTGACAGCCAATCGCGTGACCGGCATCGTTTCGCGTGGCGGCTCGATCATGGCCAAATGGTGCCTCGCGCATCACAAAGAAAGCTTCCTCTACGAGCGCTTCGACGAGATCTGCGATCTGATGCGCAAGTACGACGTCTCGTTCTCATTGGGTGACGGACTGCGCCCCGGCTCGATTGCCGACGCAAATGATCGCGCGCAATTCGCCGCGCTTGAAACACTGGGTGAACTGACCAAGATCGCCTGGGACAAGGGCTGCCAGGTGATGATCGAAGGCCCCGGCCACGTGCCGATGCACAAGATCAAAGCCAACATGGACAAGCAGCTCAAAGCTTGCGGCGAAGCCCCGTTCTATACGCTCGGGCCGCTGACGACCGACATCGCACCGGGCTACGACCACATCACATCCGGCATCGGTGCGGCGATGATCGGCTGGTTCGGAACCTCGATGCTCTGCTACGTCACGCCGAAGGAGCACTTGGGGCTCCCGAACCGCGACGACGTGAAGGTCGGCGTCATCACCTACAAGATCGCAGCTCACGCCGCCGATCTCGCGAAAGGCCACCCGGCCGCACAGCTTCGTGACGACGCCCTCTCCCGCGCTCGCTTCGAGTTCCGCTGGCAGGATCAGTTCAACCTGTCGCTCGATCCCGACACGGCGATGTCGTTCCACGACGAGACACTGCCGAAGGACGCCCACAAGGTCGCGCACTTCTGCTCGATGTGCGGTCCGAAATTCTGCTCGATGAAGATCACGCAGGACGTCCGCGACTACGCCGCCACCCTGAACGACCAGCAAGTCGGCATGTCCGAGATGAGCGCGAAGTTCAAGGAGATGGGGAACCAGATCTACATCGAAGCCGAAAAGCCATAGGCAGCGGCTCCCCTTTTGCTAGGATCGCGGTTGGCGGATGCGGTGACTTTTCATTACCACCCGCCCAACACCAACCGCGGGGGGCGGAAGCTATGGGGTTCAGGGTCTATCAGCTCGGCGAGTTGTTCGGGATTATTCTGCTGCTTGGCTCTACGGCCATGCAGATGTTCTATCTCGATCCATTGAAGCGCGAGATCGAATGGCGTCTCGCAGCGTTCAGCAACCAGCAATCGGCACAAGTTGAGATCAAAGCCATTTACGACAGTCGCATCATCTTATTACAAGCCTTGAACGCGCCGGCCGACAAAATCGCGGCGGCAGAGAGCGCGCGCGAAGAAAGCCTGAACCGCTTCAAGACCGCCGACGCCAATATTTCCGATTTCATGATCGCCAAGGAAAGCGTCGAGGATAATCTGCAGTACATCGTCATGGTGTTATTTGCCATCGGCACCCTGCTCGCCGGATTTGGCCGCGTTATGGAAATGCGCGCGCATCGGAATTAGCGAGTTGCCATGCTCGCGCTCCACTCTTATCCGAAATTGTTCGGTGTCGCCCACTGCCGCCCCCTGCCGCTTCGTCAACGAACCCATTCGGGATTAGAGGCCGTCTGCGGAATTGAATTATACAGCAGACGCTTTATTGATCGCCCATGCGCCTCTTCTATCTTTTCCTCACCGCTGACGTCATCGCCCTGCTGATCGCAGTTTACTTCTTCTTCGAGGGCATCGGCGACGGCAGTATCTCGGCATCCAACATCGGGCTTTGGCTTGTGCTCCTCGGCGGCCTGTTTGCGGTGACCGGACTGGGTTCCGCATTGCGCTTGCGCGGCCAGAACACCAAAGCCAATGTGGTCCTCGCCCTCGTCGGCATTCCGACGATCCTCGCGGGCCTGTTTGTCCTCACGGTTTTTGTTTCGCAGCCACGCTGGAATTGAGCGGACGCCGTCTGACTATGGTCATATCTGCACGCTAGCCGTTGCCGGAAACCATCGAGGATGTGTTGAATGCGACGTTTGATGTATCTGCTCGCCCTTATCTGCGTCTGGTCGGACTGTGCTGTTGCCGATGACAGCAACAAAGCTCCAGGCAACCCGCCTGACATGATCGTCATTTCTCCGATCTTCGGCAAGCTCGTGATGTTCACGCTGCCAGGAGATTTCACGACCGTTTTTGAGCAGCCGACCGCCGACAGCTACATCCGCGAAGCGGTGCTGAAGGGTGAGACCACCGAGAAGTGGTCGCAGATGATCACAGTCACGGGCGCGAAAACCGCCGCCACGCATCCCGACCTCTCGGCACAATATTTCGCGGCCCAGATCGCGGCCGGATTTCAGAAGGCCTGCCCAAAGACGTTCGCAGTGAAGCCGCTCGGGCGGACCGAGATCAGTAGCGAGGACGCGTTCGTCGCTGTCGCGAGTTGCGGCAAGATCGATGCAAGCGGCGGCAACGACAGCGAAACGGCCCTCATCGTTGCGATCAAATCCGCCGGCATCCTCTACACTGTGCAGTGGGCCGAGCGTACTCCGGCAAATGCCGAGAACCTGACGATCGACGAAAGCAAATGGAAAGACCGGCTGGCCAAGCTCGCTCCAATTCGCCTCTGCCCGATCAAATCGGGCGAGAAGCCGCCCTATCCAAGTTGCGTCAGCAAATGACGCGAGCCAAACTTAACAAACCGTCATAGAACAAAGGCTTTTCAAAGCGCGCGAACAATGTCAGCTTATCTCATCTTTCAACAACAGAGAGGAGGTGATCCGATGTCGAGTGGGATCTTGAGGCGGTCGATGTCGAGGTCGCTCGGGCTTGCACACGGAACTCTCCTGGAGTGCGCCTGACACCTAAGCGGCAGACATTCAACTTCCGCTTTCAGACGATGATCTCACGGGGCCGCTCTCACGAGCGGCCCTTCTCTTTGCGCGAGCACCTGCAAAAAGCGACTATCCACAAGACGATGGTCTGAGTACCGAGTATTCATTTCGTTGTATCCGAGACGCCACACGATTTTGGATTCGAGCGAAACTGATTCGTTTTATGTGGAAGCCCCCGTCAAGGTCCAATAGCGTCCCTCTCGTGGGCAGTCGATCGGGGGGTCGATTGGGGGACCAAGCCCACATGATGCCGGAAACGCTACGTCTCTGATTATCAGCGTCAGACCGTGGTGAACGCCCAAGAACTTGCCGTGGCGCTGTTGTGCGCTCGGGCAGAAAACTTGGTTTGCGGCGGGCCCGGGGGGGCCTTACAGGGCGTCCAAAATGAAATGGGTGGCAGACCCTGCCACCCATTTCATTTTTGTCGGTGCTATTCGCCGAACCAGAAGTTCCACGTCGCTTTCAGCTTCTCGGAAATTGATTTTGGCGGCTCGCCAGGATGCGCGGGCTCTAGCGTATCGACCGTCTTGATCGCGTCGGCGTGCTCTGTGCCCGAAACCGTCTTCTCCGGCTTCGCTTCGGCGGCTGCAACAACGCTCACTGCCGGTGCCGCCTGATCCCCTGACGTCGACTTCGTTGCGACCGGAGATTTGATAGCCTCCGGCGCAGGCTCCGCCGAAGATTGCTTTCCGGGAGTGTGCGATGCTTCGGGAACGGATTGCGGCACTGGCGGCGTCGTCGGAAATGCCGGAAGCGGCGCGGCAGCGGGAGCCGACGAGGCCGCCTCAGGCGATGGCGTCTCTGGCAGCCCCTCCGGCTCACCGTTCTCCGGCGACGATGCCGCTTCGCTTGGCGGCGGTGTTCCCCCGACCGTTTTCACGATGCTCGAAAGCGGCTTCTCGGCGCCGACTTGCGGCAGGCCCTTCGCTTCCTTCTCGATGGCTTGGTCGTATTCAGCGACCGTCGTCACCGGAAACTTCGCCGTCATGTGAACGATCTTGTAGCCCTTGGCCTTGAGCTGCGCGAGCAGCATCGGCAAGGCCTTGGCGGTCGTCTTATGGATGTCGTGCATCAAGAGGATGCCCTTGCCCCTCTTGTCGAGTTTCTGCATTAGCGACTTGACGAGATGGTCCGCCGTTTGCGGCCTGTAGTCGACGCTGTCGATATCGGTCGAGAAGATCGCGATGTTGCGCTTGCCGAGATAAGCGATGGCCTCCTGCGTATCGACGAGCGTCGGAAACCGGAAGAAGGGCGCTATGGGTTCGCCGACTGCGCGATGCACCGCGCTGACGCCCCGTTCGATCTCGTCCTTGCCTGCATCGAAGGTTTTGAGCTTGGCGATCGCCTTATGGCTCCACGTGTGCGTTCCGACCGTATGCCCGGCCTTCGCCACTTCGCGAATGATCTCAGGATAGCCCAGCGCCATTTTCCCGATCGAGAAGAACGTCGCCTTGACGCATTCGTCATTCAGCGCCTTGAGCACGGCTTCGGTCGTATATTTCTGCGGACCGTCGTCGAACGTCAGGACGACTTCCTTGTCCTGCAGAAAGTCGTAGGCTTTGTAGTGCTCCATTCCGAAGCCCGGTCCGCCGGTCGTATCGATCTCGACGGTGCGCGAAACGCCGAGCGTTCCCGCCCGCGGACAGGTCGCTTCGTCAGCGGCTGACGCCGGGCCATGCCCGAGAAGCGCCGTTAAGATAATGGCGAGCCCCACCCGGTGAATGACCATCACGTCCTCCCTTTTTCTTAAGAATCTAACAGACTCCCTGGCTGCAGGAAGCCCAGAGCAGAAAATTCTGCCGGGTACGTCGCATTAAGGCGTCAGTGATTGGATCGCCGCGAGCAAAAGAACCGGCCGTTCGGACAATTGCCGCATGGAAAAATGCGAACCAAAAGGCCACTTCAGCAGTTTGGAAAGCGTAGCAACAGAAACGAGAAGAGTATTGTCATGACGGCATTTTCCCGTCCCCTCATCACATTCACGGCGGCTCTGACGTCGATGCTGGCGGTCTCTGCCGCCGCAAACGCGTTTCCGGCTGCCAAACCCGGCGCGGCTGACGCGCGGTCCAACTTGATACAGGTCCATGATCGTTATGACCGCGACGGTCAGCCGGTCTACCACCGCCATTACCACCGGGGCCGTAACGTTGTGCATGCGCCCTTCACCCGCGTCGAAAGCGGACGTCGGACGATTGTCGATGCGCCGTTCACGCACGTCTACAGCGACCGCCATGGCCGAACCCATGTTGTTGCGCCCTTCGTGAATTACTGGGACTGAACCAGCACAAGATTGCGATAAATTCTGCAGCGGGCCACGCCAACGGCGATGGCCCGCTTTCTATTTGCTCAAACGTCTTAACGATATTTCCCGCCGAGCGCGTCAAATCGGCTGCGAAACAATCCTGGCACCAGTGCCGACTTGGACATAATGTACCCAAACTAGCGTGATGCTGTGCCTTAGCGGGAAGGGCGACAGCAGTTATTTTTTGTTTGGGGGTAGACCGATGTTCAACCGCGTAGCGACGCCGGAACCACGCGTCGCAGAGCCAGCCAAGACACTCACGCCACACGCCTCATCGATCCCATCGATGTCACCTAAGACTCCGGCACCGCCGCTTTTCGGCTCGCCGATGCAGCAGACCTCCGGTCACGCACACACGCACGCCATCGACGCGCCCACCTCGGTCCTCGGACAAGACATCACGATCTCGGGCCAGCAGCTCGTAATCAAAACCAAGGGCTCGCTGCTCATCGCCGGACATATCCAGGGCGACGTTCACGGCGAATCCGTCACCGTTGGTGAAACGGGCAGCGTCGCGGGAACCATCACGGCGCGCACCATCACGGTTCAGGGTGAAGTCAGCGGCGCCCTCAAAGGCTCGTCCGTCAACCTCAACGCCACCTCGCGCGTTGACGGCGACATCATCAAACAGACCCTTTCGATCGACGAAGGCGCACAGTTCGACGGCAGCGTCCGCCGCGCCAAGGACATCAGCGAAGTCACGCCGGATCTCGGCTGAGATCTCGCCGTTTTTCGACACCATCCCGGTGATGACCGCTTCAAGCGGTCATCGCCTTTTTTGTGCCTGGCGGCCTTCGATGACAGCGTCAGTAAAAGCCGCGCCCCGGAACCGGCGTCACCTGGCTGCAGGTCTCTTTGATCCGGATATCCTGGCCGATGAAGCGGCAAAGGTGCTGCTTGAACATCGGATTGTTACGAACCTGCGCGGCCGTCGCGCTGAACCCATATTCGTGCGCGACTTGGGCAACCAGGGAGTCCTGGCAATAAGGAGTGGCAAGCCACGAGCCTTGCACGAGCTGATTTCCATTCTTGCACACGAACCCTCCGGCACCCGCCGAAGTCACCGGCCCGCAAAGCAGAACTCCACCAACACCAGCAATGATCATCAATCGCGGAGACATGGAAGCTGCTCCAATTAAAAGATGCATTCGTCATATCGGACTCGCGACCGCCGAGCAAAGCCCGAAACGCCGACAACCCCAGCAAGCTCGGCCGTTCGGAGGGCTTGTCCGACGTGGAATGGCGTGGAAAGTCAGCCGCCGCCCGAACTTGGGTGCCTGCAACCGCGTTTTAGCATCCTCCCCAGGCGCGTTTCACAACAAGGTTTGAATCAATGATAACGGTCTATGACGGCCACGGCGGCAAATTGATCAAGCGTGCGGAACCCGGCGATCTGGCGTCGAGCGTGTGGATCGATCTGGTTGATCCCGGAGAGAACGAAGACAAGGGCATCGAAGACGCCCTCGGCATCGAAATCCCGACCCGTTCCGAGATGCGTGAGATTGAAGCGTCGAACCGGTTCTACTCCGAGAACGGCGCCTACTACATGACGAGCATTATCCTGCATCACAACGCACAGGATATGCCGATGACGTCCGTCATCACCTTCATTCTTTCCGGAAATCATCTCGTCACCGTACGCTACGCCCAGCCGAAGGCCTTCCCAGTCTACGTCGCCCGCGCCGCGAAAGGCGACGCCGATTGCGTGACGGGTACTGGCGTCATGATCGGCCTGCTCGAAATGCTGATCGAGCGCGAGGCTGACCTGATCGAACGCGTACAAGATGAAATAGAACGCATCGCCCCGCTCGTCTTCGCTCAAAAGGGACAGGCCGCGCACAATCGGCGGCTGGATGTTTTACTGAGAACCGTTGGCAAGGAAGGTGACATCACCGCGAGAGCACAGGAAAGCGCCATGTCTCTTCATCGGTTGTCACTCTATTTCGCCAACGCAGCCCGCGAACGCCAGGACGATGCGCGCGTGCTCGGCCGCATCGATGCCGCCAACCATGACATCCTCTCGCTGATGGAAAGCATGCGGTTTCTCTCGGCTCGCACCAGCTTCCTGCTCGACGCCACGCTTGGCATGATCTCGACCGAGCAGAACCAGATCATCAAGCTGTTCTCGGTCATGGCCGTGATGCTGATGCCGCCGACCCTCGTCGCCTCGATCTACGGCATGAATTTCAAGGTTATGCCTGAACTCGGTTTACCCTTCGGATATCCGATGGCGCTCGTCCTGATGTTCATCTCAGGCCTGATCCCGTTCCTCTATTTCAAGAGGAAGGGTTGGCTCTGACGTCATATGATCCAAGCGAGAAGCAGTGACGCCGAGGCGGAAACGCCAAGTGTCGTGACGATCCCAAGACGGAAAATGAAGAGCAGCACGGCGGCGAGAACTGCCAATCCCAGTGCTTTAACATCGACGCTGGCCAGCAAAGGCACAGAGAGCCGCGCCGGTCCCAATGCCACCTCTGCCTGCGCTTTGAAAAAGACATGCAGCGCAAACCAGAGCGACAGATTGAAGATCACGCCGACGACCGCCGCCGTGATCATCGATAACGCCGCTTTCAGCTTCGGCGCAGCTTTCAGCCTCTCGACATACGGCGCACCGGCAAAGACATAGAGGAAGCAGGGCGCAAACGTCGCCCATAGCGTGATCACAGCGCCAAGCACTCCGAACGGCAAAGCGGGGCCGCCGCCATGCCTCGCCGCCGCAAGATAGCCGACGAACTCGGTAACGAGGATCAGCGGTCCAGGCGTCGTCTCGGCGAGACCCAGCCCATCGAGCATTTCGCCGGGCCTGAGCCACCCGTATTTTTCGACGACGTCCTGAGCCATGTAGGCGAGCACGGAATATGCCCCCCCGAACGTGACCACCGCCAGCTTCGAGAAAAAGAGGGCGAGCCGCGCCAGCACATGATCGACCCCGAAAACCAGCGAGACGGCCAGCAGCGGCAAAAGCCAAATAGCCAGCCAAAGCCCAACCGTCTTAATCGTGGACGCAATCGGCACCGGCAACAGCGGCGCCGAGCCGGTCGATGCGCGGCTGCCGGAGCCCAAAATCATGGTCCGGATCAAACCGGCCAGCGCCGCCGCCAGAACGATGAGCGGAAACGGCACCTTGAATAGAAAAATCGCTATGAACGAAGCGGCCGCGACAAGCCATTCCGTCCGGCTCGTCAGCGCCCGCCGCGCGATCCGCCACAGCGCCTCGGCGACGATCGCCAGCACCGCCGCTTTGATCCCCTCGAACACGGTCGCGACAATCGGCAGTTCTCCGAAGCTTCCATAGAGCATGGAGATCGCGAGGATCAGCACGGCCCCCGGCAGAACAAACAGCAGCCCTGCCGTCAGCCCCCCGCGCACGCCATGCAGCCGCCACCCGGCATAGGTTGCAAGTTGCATCGCCTCCGGACCAGGTAGCAACGTGCAGAAGTTCAAAGCCAGCAGGAACGTGCCCTCGTCCAGCCAACGCTTCTGATCGACGAGGATCTTGTGCATCAGCGCGATTTGCCCGGCAGGACCGCCGAACGACATGAGGCCGATACGCATCCAAACGGCTCGCGCTTCTGCGAACGACGGTCCCGGCGCCGGCGTATCGTGCTGCTCTCGCCGCGCGTCGATCATCGACATCGTTCCATCTCATGGCGCTATCCGCTCGCGCGTGAAACGGCCAATAACATGCGCGCTTGTATGGCGACACGGCACCGATGAAAGCGAGACGTACGATCTACAAAGTGCTGTTTCGAAAACGGGAAATAGGTGCACACGGAGCGTCCGACCTAGCCACTCGGGATAGGCGTTTGATTGGTAAACAAAATATTGCGACCGGCCGATTAAGATTTTTGTTCCGTGAAAGATTGTTAAATTCTGCGACCTGGCGTCGCGCAACCTAAAGATGCGGTTAAAATAAATGATATATTTCCGACAGTTACCAATTATGGTTAAAAAGTGTTAGCAGCAACGGGTTGACCGAGGGAGGCACTCAGTGCTCGTTGGCCGCTGCCAGGACGGGGGCTAACCCCAGTCAACAAGCACGAGCAGCAGTACGAACTGGGTTCTGGAGTTCATAACGGGTCACACGGGATTTCCGATACAGGGGCAACTTTCTCCCAACATTTAAGGACGGTGCCGCCACCGAGGCGGTTGACCCGTGATCGCCGAAAGAAGCTGATCACGGGCGGGGGAAACCGCCCATTCGACCCGAAACCACTGCTGCTCCTGATGAAGGAGTGCGTTATGCGTTCAACTATCGCGGTAGCCGCGTTTGCGTTGGCGGGGATCACAGCTGCAGCCATGCCCGCAAATGCGGCCTGGAAGTGCGAAGGCGCAGCCTATGTCTGCGGGCATTCCGCCAAGAAGAAAGTCGTCTATCGCAAGTCGTCGTATAAATCCTACCACAAGTCTTCTAAGGCGCGGTATGCCCGCAACGTATCTCGCAAGCACTATGCACAGGGTTCGTCGCGCAAGCGTCACTACGCTTCTGGCGGCGGCAGCGGTGGCGGTATGGCTTCCTACTACTGGCAGGGCCAGCGCACCGCTTCGGGCGCCCGCTTCAATCCGGACGGTCTGACGGCCGCCCACCGTTCGCTTCCGTTCGGCACCCGCGTGCGCGTCACGAACCAGTCGAACGGCCAGTCCGTCGTGGTCACCATCAACGATCGTGGTCCCTTCGTCGGGGGTCGCGTGATCGACCTGTCGCGTGGCGCAGCCCGCGCCATCAGCATGACCGGTGCCGGCGTGGCCCGCGTCTCGCTGCAGGTCTTGAACTAAAGACACTTATGCTCTGATTGTATTTTCGGGAGGCGTTGGATAACCAGCGCCTCCCGACGTTTTTCCGCCATCAGAATCGTCATAATCTCACTGATTCGGGGATGTTCCGGGGGGAATGTGCGTGCGCCGAAGCACTCGTGTGGCTTATGTTGCCTTTTCAGTCAGTTCAGCCGTCTTCGCTGGAAGCGGTTCGTCACAGGCTCAGTCGCTTGCAGATGCTCTGTCGGGACCGGCAAATAATGCCATCGTCGCGACGTCGGCCGCTGCCGCCTCGGTAAGCCCGTGGGAGACAAGCACACAGCCTGCACCAACGAAAAAACCGGCCGCCGCCACGTTCGACCATTGGCAGGCCAAGATCACGCTGAACAAACCCGCGCTCAAGCGCGTGAAGGCAACGGCCAAGTTAGCTGAGCCGCCGTTCGGTCTGCACGGTCCAATTGCCGAAGGTGCCACCAAGCGGAACGACATGAAGGGGATCGCCTCCTATTACGGCTCTGGCAAGCTCACCGCTTCCGGCGAAGCATTCGATCCGAACGCCCTCACCGCCGCTCACCGAACGCTCCCATTTGGAACGCGCGTTCGCATCACGCGTGTCGACACCGGCCAAAGCGTCGTCGTTCGCATCAACGACCGCGGCCCGTTCAAGCCAGGCCGCGTCGTTGATTTGTCTCGCCGGGCGGCCGAAGACCTCTCGATGACGGACAAGGGCCTGACCGCCGTCAAACTCGAAGTCGTCGACCGGGAAAATCCGCCTGAAGTCGTCGAGAACGTCGATCAACGTTCGCTGCGCCGGTAAGCCTGCTCCAGACGCGATTCAAGCACGCTGATCTGATCGAGATACGCACCTTTGATGCATTCCGTATCCCGGCCGCACGCGTCGCGCGCATCGAGAAATTGCCGTTGATAGGCCTTCAAGCTGTTGCGCTGATAGCGGTTGCCGTAAGCTGACTTCAAATCCCGATAGAGTTCGTTCATGCGCTCGTCGAGCGCCGACAGCCGGGCGCTGCCACAGATCGTCATCTCGGACGCGAACTCCGCGTTGCGGCAATCGAATTCCTGCGCCTTGGCCGGCCGAACACTGCCCGCCATGATTGCCAACGCCAACAGCGAGCCGGCCGAAATCGCCGCGGCCAATTTCAAAGTAACGGTATCCGACATGGTGCCCATCTCCTCGGGTTGCACGCCTGTAAAGGCGCGCCGCGCCACCCCAGCGGTGACGACGCGAGCAGAATGCCGAATGCACCATGGAAACTTGAGCCCGTCCGCCCCCAGCAAGCGACATCTGGAAGAAGCCGGGAATTGACGTCCGATTCCGTTTGCTTCCAGGCGGAAAAAATCGGTATTTTCCGGCAACGGCGGCATCCGCTGCCGACGCTTCGAAATTCGTGGTCCATGAAAAAAGTCGCCGACCAGATCGCGCCCGCCACAACCCGTACGGAGGCGCTCGACCGTATCAAGACGGCGATGGTCGAAAAGAAGCTGACGCAGGCCGAACTCGCCGACGCCGCCGACTGCCACGAAAAGACGATCCAGAATTTGCTCGGCGGCCGTTCCGTCAGAGATCAGACGCTGTTCGACGTCTGCATGGTCCTCGGACTTGATTTCCATGGGCTGCGGGACGCATGGCATGGCGAGACGGTTGCCGTCGAAAGCGCTAGCGGTCCGCTGGAATTCGCCCGCAACGGCGGCGGCATCGCGCCGATCTACATGGGCGCCTACACGCAAGCGGCCGTCGACCACTATATCGGCAGCTACCTGACGCTTCGCCGCTCGTTCTCGCTGCCCGATACCATCGTCGCCTACCGCACCGACATCAGCTGGGACCCGGAATGGCCGAGCCTGCTCTTTCAGGAACGTGACCGCCCCGACGCCCCGTACGCGCATCGCGGCCGCCTGTACATTCCAGCGTCCTCAAGCTTCATCCACCTCGTGTCGCTGACGAAGGGCGCGATGCGCATGGTCGTCGTCTCGCAGCTCGATCGCGCGGGAGAAATGCGCGGCATCATCACGACGCTGAACAAGCAGCGCGCGACCTTCATCCCGGTCGCGACGCCCATCCTCTACTGCCAGCGCCAAAACTTTGACAGCGACACGTTCGGCGAAGTGACGCCGAAAGACCGTGCCTACTCCCAATACAAACGCCTCCTCGACGAAACCATTGCCGAAGGCTACGCGAAGCTCGTCGGATAATGGCCGCCGCGAGACCTTGGTCGTCCTCGACTTGACGCAACGTCATCCGGCCCTAGATGGCCGAATGAGCCGTGAAAGGTCGCACTAAGACTTCCGGTCAAAAAAGTAATTATCGAGCAGATATTTCAAGCTTCGCGACCACGATTCATCGGTGTTGCCACGAATGTCGACGCTCTTGATGAACGTATATTTGTCCGCCGATACGTCGGCCATATACACGTTCATGTTCAGGATGAGATTTGAAACCTTTTGAACCACAATCCACGCCACGCGATCGGCCTTGAGCGCCTTGCCGTAGTCGGACTCGCACCCCCCGCAATGACCGAGGGCCTGCCCTCGCGCGATTTCGGCGCGAATACCGTCTGTCAACGGCACGATCGTGTACTCACCGGACTTGGCCAGCGCATCGGTGAATTGCTTTCCAATCGCCGCCATCCGCTTATGTTCCGCGTCTGTCGTGGGCTCAAAGCCTTCGTTGTCATTTTGGATACGGACGCCAAGGAATGCCAGGCGCAGCGGCGCCGCCTCGACAGTCGATATTGGCAACGACGGCAGCAACAACGCCGCCATCACCGCCACGAAGATATTTCTGCGATTAAACATGCTCGTATTCCTTCAAACTCTGAAAGGAATACCACCCGCACAAGCAAATTGTTGCGGGCAAATCCCACGATCGTGACCGGGAAAACTGCCTGACGACCTTACTTCGCGCGCTTGACGCCGCCACCGACGCCGCGGCGCCCGGTGTGCCTCTTCGGCGAGGCGACGGTCCGGAACTGCACGCCGTCTTCGACCGGCGGGAAGAAATAATTTGCTAGGTCCACCGTTTCGAGACGGCCGACCGCCGAACGGGCAACGTCGAGCCACTTCTCGGCATGGTCGCGCCCAGCGCCGTGCAGATACGTGATCACATCCCAATCTGGCTGCATCGTCGTCTCGGGATTGAGCGTTCCAGTGATCGGACCGCCGTCGATCAAGTGAAAGCGATGTCGACAGATGGGCGCCAAGCGGCCCTTTGCCAACAGCGCGCCGGACGTCTCGCGCACCGCCGTCACGATTTCGATATCGCGCAACAGCGGCGCGTTGAACGTCAGCCGGTTGGCATGATTGGAAATGTCACGCGCCGTCGTCGGCAGATGCTCATTCACGCGCGGCGTGACCATCACCAGCAGCGTATCGGAAACCGGACTTTCGCTCGCCAGCGTTACGATATCGGGATTGGCCGAAAAGCCGCCGTCCCAGTAGGCCGCGCCTTCGATCTCAACGGCGTGATGCATCACCGGCAGACAGGCCGACGCCAGAACCGCATCGACGGTAATCTCATCTTGTCGAAAAAGACGCGCGCGGCCCGTTGCAACATGCGTCGCTGCAATCAGCAGATCCACAGGCGATTGCTTCCGGATCAGATCGAAATCGACGTGCTCATTGATCAGCCTGCGGAGCGGATCGAAGCCCAGCGGATTGAATTCGTAAGGCGACAGCATCGACGCGAGATGCGTCAGTTGCGTTGGACGAACCAGTCCGTTCAGAAACGGATTGAGACGGGTAAGATCGGGAACGCCCGCCTGATGAATTGCGTGCCAGATCTTGTACAGCTTCTCACGTGCTTTTGCGCGCGAGCCTTCCGCCAGACCGGCCGCAAGCGCCACAGCATTGACGGCACCAGCGCTCGTTGCGCTGATCCAGCCAAACTGCAACGCATCATCCTCTAACAGACGGTCGAGAACGCCCCACGTAAAAGCGCCATGTGCTCCACCGCCCTGGAGGGCGAGATTGATTTCGACATGTTTAGGCAAATTGCAGTGCTCCCCGCAGGCTACCTAAAATGAAAGCCAGCGCGCCTTCATATCATGACCGCCCGCGGCAAGCTTGTGTCAACGTCACCGCGGCAGAACGACAGGCTTTCACCCACCTTATGCACTAGCGCGTAAATGTAACACAGGCAGCGCACTGGTTTCTTGCCCATACTATGGGCGTCGGCGCTGTCACACTTGCTCAGAAGCCGAGCATTCATACGACACAGATAGAGAAGGCGCGTCACGATGAGGCATCGCGGCGCTGATCTTGATCGCGCGTGGCATTTGGCCGCGACGAAACAAGGCGGATTACGATGCCTGAAATTTATGTCGGAGCGTTCAACACCGTTTCGCTGATCTTCCTGACAGCGCTTTCCGGTCCATCGATACCGCGCACGATATGACGAATGCGCAATCCCTTTTCATTTTTGAAAAACGTGAAGAGATTATAGTTTGCGCACGGTTCTTCGCCGTGTGCGATCGCCGCCGAAGCAGACGCCGACCCGATGATGGGAATGGCCTTGCCGCGCGACTTGATCCAATCGAGCCGCGGTTGATGATTGTGTCCGTAGAGAACGAGTTCGGCGTTTCCGCGTTCGAACAAATGCGAAAGATGCGCTGCATCGCTCAACGCCCGTCGGCTCGGTGCCAGGTCCGGCAACGGCGGATGATGGATCAGCACGACACGAACGACGCCTTCTTCGCCAAGCGCATCGAGAAGCTCACCGGCAATTTCGAGCTGATGGCGACCGAGCTTGCCGCCGGCATAAAATGGCGGCGTCTCTACCGCCGAGTTCAAACCGACGAGCGCAATCGGGCCTACGCGCCGAACGAACGGAAACGCCAGCGTATCGTCTTCATCGCCCATATACTGCGCCCAGCGCGCAATCCCGATATCGCCATGCAGGCTCGAATAGATATCGTGATTGCCCGGAACGACGGTGACATTCCCTGGCGTCCCGACGGTCTTCAACCAATCGAGCGCCACCTCGTATTCTCCCGGCAACCCTAGATTTATGAGGTCGCCGGTAATGGCAATATGATCAGGCCTCAGCGCTTTCGCGTCAGCAACCAACCTGTCCGCTACCGAGCGCACGTGAATGCGCCGCCGCTTGCGCATCCAGTTGGCATACCCGAGCACGCGTTTGGCGTTCCAAAAGCGCCATGCCGTCCGCACAGAGGACGGCAGGTGCACGTCGGAAAAATGCGCAAGCGTGAAAGCTTCGGTCATTGGCGGCGCGAACGATGTATGGTGAACAACACCTCTAGATCACCCTGCGGATGGGAAATGTCCAGCAAGGCGGGCATGGGCTGAAGGAGAGTTTGCCGTTGAGAGAAGACATTCCGCTGCTCAGTCGATGGATTGTCCGCGCATTTCAGAAATATTGGCGGCTCGCGCGTGGGCTGGACCTCTTCGTCGAAGCCTGTGTCGTCGACGAAGCGGGGTGTACTCTTATGGTTCAAAATGAAAGTGGCAGCACCTGGGAATTGCCGGCGGGTTTGGTCCATAATGGCGAAAATCTTGAAACAGCCCTCCGTCGCGTCCTGCGCGAACGCGCGGGCATCGAGGTTAACGGCAACCCCGCTCTGTCGTTCTTCTACGCCGGGGCGAAAGACCGGCACATCGGCGTCTACCGCGTTCGGCATTGGCGACGGGTGACAGAGCCTTCTGCCCGCAAGGTGCGCTTTTTCCCGTTCCATTCGCTGCCCCCGAACATAGCCGCACAAACAGCCGAGCGAATTCGCCGCTCCGTCCAGGATCGCATAGCGCCGGAAGTATGATAGAAGCCCCGGCTGCATCCCCTTGGCCGTCCAGCTCCTTCGTGTCCGCGCATGTCTCCATCCCTGACCGTCCGCCCTGCCCTTCCCGACGATATCGCCGAGATATCCAAGTTGCATGCGCGCGTGTTCGGCCCGGGACGCTTCACCCGCTCGGCCTATCGCGTGCGCGAGGGTAAAGGACACCTGTCGCGGTTTTGCCTCGTCGCCTGCCTCGGCAAGACGATCATCGCCTCGATCCGGACGACCGAGATCGCCATCGGCGGCCGAACCGGTGCGGTTTTGCTTGGTCCAATCGCCGTCGATAGCGAACACCGCAGCTTGGGCCTCGGCAGCAAGTTGATCTCAGCGGCGCTGGAGGCTGCACGCAACGGCGGCGCCCGCCTCATCGTGCTCGTTGGCGACCAACCCTACTATGGCCGTTTCGGCTTCCAGCCCGTCCCGATGGGACAAATCGTATTTCCGGGACCGGTCAACCCGCAGCGCATCCTGGCCTACGAGCTCGGCGCCAATGCGCTCGCCGAGTATCGCGGACTCGTGGTTGCAGAGCCACCTGCGCGAAAACCCGACTGACGGGTCAAGACCACTTCTAATCGTAAGACAGTTGTAACCGAATCTCCCTGAGGATTCGGTCTGCGTTATCACATGAGTTGTATCCAACATCAAAGCGCGCGATCGGCAGGCTCACGCAAGCCGCGGCGGGGAAAATCCTCTCGATGCAAGTCATGGAATGGAACAGCCGACGATGACCTCAACGTATCTCCTCTATCAGAGCTACGCGGCTAATCTTCCCAAGACCCTTTCGCGTATCAGTTCTCAGTCGGAGGTTTCCAGCGCAGCGCAGTATTATCAGGCCAACATCGGCAAGGTGACCTCCGTCGATGATTTCCTGAATAATCAGCGCCTGTTCTCGTACGCGATGACGGCATACGGCCTGAGCGACATGACCTATGCCAAGGCCTTTATGAAAAAGGTCCTGACCAGCGACCTGACCGACAGCCACAGCTTCGCGAACAAGCTCACCGACCCGCGGTTCGTCACCTTCGCCAACGCCTTTCAATTCTCGACGACCGGCTCCGTAGCCCAACAGGCCGTGACCGCTCAGAATGCCAACGATGAAGACGATACGATCAATCTCTACACGCAAGCTCAGGTCAACAAGGCCACCGCAGCCCAGACCGAGGCGACGTACTATCAAGCCAACATTGGTAGCATCACGTCCGTCGATCAGCTGATGGCAAACCCTCGCCTCTACGACGTGGCAGTGAGATCCTACGGCATCGATCCCGATCTCATGTCGAAATCGACGATCCGTGCCGTCCTAACGAGCGATCTTTCCGACCCCAACAGCGTCGCGAACACGCTGAACAATTCCAATTTTCAGACACTGGCCGCCGCCTTCAATTTCAATACCGACGGCAGTGTCAACGGCACGGCCCAGTCGGCAGCAAACACGGCCACAACCGTCTACCAATATTTCAACGCGACCGGCACCAACGCCAGCAGTCAAGCCGCGGACTACAAATCGCAGTACTACCAGTCGACCATTGGGACAGTTTCCAATGTTGACGATTTCCTCGCCAACAACGCTCTCGTCGATGTTGCATTGACGGCGTTCGGATTGACCCCCAGCCTCACATCCAGAACGCTATTGAAGCAGGTTCTGACGAGTGATCTTTCCGACCCCAACAGCGTCGCCAATCAGCAAACTAATGCAGCGTACAAGAAGCTCGCTCAGGCGTTTAACTTCAACACCGACGGCTCGATCAACGGCTCTATTCAAACCACTGATCAGCTCAACAACGTGCTCAATCTGTATTCGACAACCTTCGACGATGCCCTGCAAGCTTCAAACGACCGCGCCACTGCCGCGTATAAGAGCACCGTCGAAAGCGTCAAAACAGTCACTGACCTGCTGAGCGGTACCGCATACTCGTTCATTATGTCGGCCTACGGTCTGAACTCCGATACGACGTCGAAATACACGCTCGCCAAAATCCTGACGAGCGATCCCAACGATCCGCACAGTTTCGCCAATCAGTCGCACAACGCCGCATATATTAAGCTCGCGCAGGACTTCAATTTCGATGCCGATGGCAACGCTAAGACGGCAAACGTCGCTCAAACCAATGCCAATCTCAAGGACACGGTAACGGCATACACCCTTCACAACGGTGGGGTGGTCGCAAAAGGAGCGACGGCTACACAGCAGCAGACCCTGGCCCAAACCGAAAGCAACTACTACGCGACGACAATCGGCTCGATCACGAACGTCGACGACTTCCTTAAAAACCAGCGCCTCGTCAACTACGCGCTCGACGCTTTCAATCTGAAGAGCGCCAATCTCACCACCACTGACTTGCGCAAGATCCTGACCAGCGACGCGACCGACCCGAAAAGCTACATTAACCAGCCCGAAAACGCGAAGTACCGCGCTCTCGACGTCGCCTTCAATTTCGGGACGGACGGCAAAACGCTCACCGTGCCAATCAACCAGGTCCAGGATCGCAGCGACATCATCGCCACCACGGATGGTTACGTCGAGCAGACAATGGAAACGCAAGCCGGCGACCAGAGCACCGGCGCACAGCTTGCGCTTTATTTTCTGAAAAAGGCCCCGAGCATTACGTCAGCCTATCAGCTCTTAGGCGATAAGGCGCTTCTGCAATTCACCCAGACCGCCCTCGGCCTGTCGAGGTACATGTCGAACGCCGACATCGACGTCCAGGCCGCGATGATCACCAAAAAACTCGATCTCAAAGACCTTCAGGACCCGAAAAAGCTGAATAAGCTCATCGCGCAATTCGCGGCACTTTATGACGTGAACAATTCCGACGTGGCCTCGACCTCGCCTGTCCTACAGATCCTGCAGGGAAGCGCCTCATCGAACGGCATCATCACCATCGACCCGATCACGGTTCCGATCCGCACCTGACCTCGCATTTGGAGCGAGGCATTTAACAGATTTAAGTCATTCTGAATGCATGATGCGGCCGTCTGCACGGCGTGAATTTGGGTTGTCAGCACCCATTTTTCGCGTACGACGACGACCGTTATCGCCACTTGTGCCCTTTAAGCAGCAGCTGCGAGGATACGTTCGGACGGTCCTTTTAGTCTCCGGCGCCAGAGATTAATCTAGGATTTGATATTTGGCCGGATGTGCCACGCTCTCGCAGAGGACAGCCAGATGAGACCCCTCGCCATCGCCAGTGCCGCCGCGGCCATGCTGGCTCTGTCGGTCGGTGCGGCCGGCGCGGAACCCCGTTCAGGCTCGGGGCCGCGTGGTCCGGCCGGAGACGTTCCGGTCGCCCCCGTCGATCGCTTGGGCCCGACTTTGCCGCCCGATACGATGCTCGGACCGGACTCCGGCTGGAACAGCAGCCACAGCGGTGGCGCAGCAGGCCCCAATTATAATCTGGTTCAGCCGCTGTTTGGGCCCCCGTTGCCGACGCTGCCGAAGCCGCGCCGCAAGCCTCGCATTATTCTTGGCCAATAACGGGCCCAGTAGCGGGCCGCGTACTCACCAACCGCCGAACCGCAGACGGCCGCGCATATTCTCGTCACGGCTCTTGCCGCCGCGTACGCCGCCGTACCAAGCCGCAGCCAAACCGATCAGCAACCCGATGCCGGTCAGCAACCCGGAAAGCTCGGTGGCTTTCTTCGCGTTGTCGAGCGCGGCGACAGCATCCGCATAGGCTGCGTTTACGCGCGTCTCGGCTTCGCTCAACGGAATCCCTGCTTTCGCCGCGACGATATTGGCCGCAAACGTTTTATCTTTCGGCGCCAGTCCGCTGTTGCCGAAAGATTTCAGAAAAATACCTTCTAGGGTGTGCGTCTCTTCAACCGTGAACAGCGGCACTGCCGTTACGGGCTTGCCCTCAGGTGGCGCCGCAAGCGTCGAAACGATGGCCGCGAGCGGGCTAGACGACGTCTGATTGGAAAATTTTGCAACCGCCGAAGTCGCGTGTAAAGCAAGACCGCTGGCGCCGACTGCAATCAATCCGGCGAACAAGACACAAACCGCCCAGGCGACGAACCCTTGCACGCCATCACGAAATTCCACTTCATCTGCAGGCACTTCAACAACGCGCGGACGAACGCGGGCGGCAACAAAACCGGCAATCAGGAAGGATCCTATCGTCGTGATCAAGCTCCAAGCTGCCGCCACGCTTGCCGCCAATCCCGTATAAGACTGACCCGGCCAGGGCGACAGCAGCGATAAGCCCGCAGCGATTCCAAGCGAGATCATCACCAGAGAGAACGCCGAACCTGCCGCTGCACCGGCGAGAATACCGCGCCAACTCAGGAAGGACTCAGCAGGGCTCACCGTCTCGATTTCAATGACATCGGCCATCTGTACATCTCCTTCGATCATCTAAAACCCAGAAGGCTCAGAAGAAACGAGATGACCACGATTAATCCGATCAGATAGATAATCCCGTGCACTGCACACGTCTCCTCGCCAAGATTCGAGGTCTCAACAGTGCTCGCAGTGTGATTGTTCCAGAAGAAATATCGAAACGCGCGTCAGTAGAGATGCGGATGCCGACCTCTCCCCTCACGGTCCGGGAAAAATGGCCGAGCTTCGGCCCGTGATCCAATAAGCGATGAGCCCGATCCATTCCTTGACGGCGAGATCGGTGCGCTGCAATCCCGCAGCGAAGCTATCGAACGGGCGGAAGGCGTCGCCCCAATCGCGCGTGCGGAAATCCACCGGATACGGCACGACATCGAATCCGACCTTGCGAAACACGCCGATCGAGCGTGGCATGTGATAGGCCGATGTCACAAGTAACCAGCGATCCTGCTGTTCCGGCTTCAGCAGCGCCTTCGTGAAGACTGCATTCTGATAGGTGTTGCGCGAGTCATTTTCTATGACGATGCGCTCCGGGGAAATTCCTGCGTCGACGAAGAATTGCTTCACCGCATCCGCGATGCCGTTATCGCCGAATAGCGATCCGCTACCGCCGGTAAACACGACCTTAGCCTCCGGCAGCTGACGAGCAAGCCGAAGCGTCTCGGTCAAACGCTCCGCCGCCTCATTGAGCGCCAAGCCGCCGCGCGCCCGCGTGATTGAAATATCCTCGAAACCACCAAGCAGAATAATGCCGCTGATCTTCTCTTGCGGCACAGCCGGAACGCGCGTCGCAAAGCGCTGCTCGAGAGGCAAAACCAGAATGTTGCCGCCCGGCAGATAGCCAAACAGCACGATACCCGCGAGACCGGCATAGAGCAGCCGCCGCCCCCACTTCAGACACCAGCCGAGCAGCAGCGTGCCGCCGAGCAGCGCGAAGAAAATTATGTTCGACGGCTGAATGCAGAAAAATACGATTTTCGACGCGACGAAAAACATCTGCTTCGCTTCCCCTCGCGCCGAGACCCGTCAGGTCAGATAAACGGGTCCTTCATCAGGATCGTGTCGTCTCGCTCCGGGCTCGTCGACAACAGCGTGACCGGACACTCAATCAGCTCTTCGACACGGCGGACGTACTTCACCGCCTGCGCCGGCAGATCGGCCCAGCGCCGCGCACCGTAAGTCGATTCCGACCAACCCTCGAAATCTTCATAGATGGGCTCGATCTCCGCCTGCGCCGTCGCGCTCGCCGGCAGCCTGTCGAGACGCTCTCCACGAAGCTTGTATCCGACGCAAATGCGGATCGTGTCGAAACCGTCGAGTACGTCGAGCTTCGTCAGCGCGATGCCGTCGATGCCGGAAACCTTCGCCACCTGACGAACGAGCACGCTGTCGAACCAGCCGCAGCGGCGCTTGCGCCCCGTCACCGTGCCGAACTCGCGGCCGCGCTCGCCGATCTTCTCGCCGATCGCATCGGTCAACTCCGACGGAAACGGCCCTGACCCGACGCGCGTCGTATAGGCCTTTGCGATCCCGAGTACATAACCGACATGGCGCGGACCGATGCCGGACCCGGTCGCGGCCTGCGCTGCAACGGTGTTCGACGACGTAACGAACGGGTACGTTCCATGATCGACGTCGAGCAGCGCGCCTTGCGCGCCCTCGAACAAGATGCGCTTTCCCTGACGCCAGGCGTCGTCAAGAAATTCCCAGGTCACGTCGGCGTAGGGCAGAACTTTCGGCGCAATCGAGACGAGGTCGTCGATCAACTTCGCCTTCGAAATCTCTTCCTGACCGAGACCGCGCCGCAACGCGTTGTGATGCGCGAGCAATCGATCGACCTTTGGTCCAAGCGTCTCAGGCGTCGCCAGATCTTGGAAACGGATGGCGCGGCGGCCGACCTTGTCTTCATACGCAGGGCCGATGCCGCGCCCTGTCGTGCCGATCTTCTCCGTTCCGGCAGCGGCCTCGCGCACGACGTCGAGTTCGCGATGCAGAGGCAGGATCAGCGCCGCGTTTTCAGCGATGCGCAGATTATCGGGCGTGATTGAAATTCCCTGCTCCCTAAGCCGCTCGATCTCGCTGACGAGCGCCCACGGATCGATCACGACGCCGTTGCCGATCACCGACATCTTGTCCTGACGTACAACGCCCGAGGGCAACAGCGACAGCTTGAACGTCTTGTCACCGATAACAAGCGTATGCCCGGCGTTATGCCCGCCTTGAAAACGCACGACGACGTCGGCGCGCTCCGAGAGCCAGTCCACGATCTTGCCTTTGCCCTCGTCGCCCCACTGGGCTCCGATCACGACGACATTCGCCATAAGTCTTAAACCTTCTCCGCCTTCTCATGATTTGGCCCCGGCTTGAGCCAGGGCCATGCGGCACACCCGCTTGTTAAAACCCAGGACTTGAAGCGCCAGCCTCAAGGCCCGTAAACGATTGACTTCGACGCAGGCCACGAAACACGATAGCCGTACTCAAGGATTTTCTCCTCGTCCGGCTCCAGCTTCGCCTGGAAGGCGATGACGCCGCGCTTGTCATCGACGTTCGTCGTCGTCGGCGATGACTTACCCATCATCTCGACCTTGATGTCGTCGTTCTGCGAGACCGGAATACGATCGAGAATCGTTACGTCGATCGGCCGCTCATGCATGTTCTTGACGTTGACCTGGAAATTCCGGCTATCGACATGTGACGTCGAAATCAGGCCGGTCTCGCCGCGCTTATCTTCCAGCACCGCATGCTTGACTTTCACCTGATCGTCAACGCCGAAACCGATATCGTGCTCCTCTCCGGGGCGCAAAAGTGGTAAATTTCCGGTCCCCACGAACGTCCCGTCGCGGAAAAGATAGACAGTGCCCGGCAACATCGGGCTTCCCTTGGCAACTTTGATCTTGGCGTAAAGGTAGGCGTTGGTGTCAACCTTGGGCACCGAACGGCAGCCGAGAGTGGGCTCGCTGCTTTCGGACGCGATCAGAACGCGCTTAGGCTGGCCGTTTGCCTCAACTGTCACCCGGCCCGGAACCCCGAACGACGCATCGAATGGCGCACTCTTGAGCTGCGCAACGGCTTCCTGTGCGACAATGGGTTCTGCCATGTCTTCTGCAGCGCCAGCAGCCCCGTCGAATTCAGCATTCATCTTGCGCCGCGCCATCATCGTCGGCGCAGGCATCGGCGGAGGTGCCGCCACCGCAACAGGCTTCGGCTCCGGCTCGAAATCGACGAACTGCGTTTCGATGTCCGGCGCCGCCGAACCATCCGACGGCCGGGCCGTCGACAACTCCATCGAAACGCCGTTCCAATCCTCACCCGTCATCTGAGAGATGGCGGCCCGACGATCGATCGCAAGTTTCGGTGGCTCGGTTTTGGTGCCTGTCGAAAGGCGCGCATCGTAAAGTGGCGCCCAATGGGCATCCGGCACCTGATAGTGAATGCTCAAATCAACGTCGAGCGGGCTCTGCGCGATCACATGGATGCGCACTTCCGTCTGCCGAGTACGCGCAGGAGCAAGCGACGACATCTGCGCCTTGGCATCAGCAATCTGACGGTCGATGTCGCGGGTCTTCTGCTCGGCGTCGAGCGCGAGCTTGCTGGCATCGGTCGTACCCTGCGCGATAAGCGCTAGAACTTTTGGCCAATCGTCGAGCGACGTTGCCGGTTGACCTTGCGGCGCTGGTCGCGTCGGCAGTTGCGCCAGATTGGCGATCAGCTTCTGCTGCGTTTTCGCCGCCAGCGCCTGCGCGTCGATCGTTTTCCGCTGATCCTTGAGGGTCTGTATTTTGTCTTCGAGAATTTTACGCTGCGCGTCTGCCGCTTCGCTCTCGGCACGCTGCAGCATTTTCTGCGCGGTATCGACCGAACCGATATCGAGTTTGCCGGACGCCCGCCCTTCGACGCGGATCGAGCCGGGGATAGCGCTCGCAGGCAGGTCGCCAAGGACGATCGTATGCTCGCCTTTGTCGAGATGCGCCTTCGCAAGCCGCGTGACTTCTGCCCCAGATAGAAACACTGTCACGGCATCGACCGTCGATGTGGCCGGAACCTGAGCCGCAAATGCCGGCGCGGACAAGGCGGAGAACCAGACAGCCGCCCAAACAGCCGCTAAGACAAAGCGCATCGCGTTGAGACCTCTCGTTGATCGTTTGTGACACGTGGGGAAGCCCGCACTATAGCCCAGGCGAGCCCTGCCGATTATGACCGATGGTATGCGCGAGAAAAAGGCATTGACACGGCCGGTTTTAACCAGTTTCCGAGCCGGATCGGATCATTTTCGAGCCAGGATCACGGCGCGGGCCTCCTCATACGCCCAATCGAGCCAAGGCAGAAGCGCGGCGATGTCTCCGGTCTCGACCGTTGCTCCACACCAGATCCTCAAGCCCGCAGGCATTCCGCGATAGGCAGCGACGTCGAACGCCGCGCCTTCGGCTTCGAGCAACGCTACCATCGTGCGCATGACGTCGGCGCGGACGCTTTCCGAAGCAGTCTCAAGCTGCGGCTCGACAAAGCGCATCGCAACCGACGTGTGCGACCGCGTCCTCGGATCGACTGCCAGAGGCGCGATCCAGTCCGTCCGCTCGATCCAATCGTAAAGGACTGCGGCGTTGGCCTGCGCGCGCGCGATGGTCGCTTCCATTCCACCGATCTCTATGGCCCACGCGAGCGCGTCGAGATAATCCTCAACGCAAAGCATGGAAGGCGTATTGAGCGTCACACCTTCGAATACGTCGTGCAGAATGCCATCCGCATTCCAAAGCCGGAAGAGCTTCGGCACTGGCCAAGGCGGTCGATGTGTTTCGAGTCGTTGAAGCGCACGCGGCGACAGGATGAGCATGCCATGCGCGCCCTCACCGCCGAGCACCTTCTGCCAGGAATACGTCAGCACATCGATCTTGCCGAAGTCGATCTCCTCCGCGAGCAGCGCCGACGTCGCATCGCACATGACGAGCCCGTCGCGATCCGATGCGATCCAGTCGGCATCCGGCACACGCACGCCCGTCGTCGTACCGTTCCAGGTGAAAAGCACGTCGCGCGAAACATCGACCTGACCGAGATCAGGTAGGTGCCCCGGCTCGGCCTCGAACGTTCTGAGATCGGCAAGCTTCAATTCTGTCGTCGCATCACGCAGCCAATTGCGGCCGAACACGTCCCAGGCAAGAACATCGACGCCGCGTTGCCCGAGCAAATTCCACATCGCCATTTCGAACGCACCGGTGTCCGACCCCGGAACGATCGCCACTTCATAACCGGGCGGCAATTGCAGAAGCTCGTGCGTTCGCGTGATGGCAAGCTTCAATCGCTCGCGGCCATCGGCGGAACGATGCGAACGCCCGACCAACGCATTGCTGAGCGCATCCGGCCGCCACCCTGGCCGCTTGGCGCAGGGGCCGGACGAAAAGAACGGCCTTTCGGGCTTGGTTTTAGGCTTTAGAGGCTTGAGCATGGGCGCCTCTTAGCACGCCCACGGCACAAAGAAAAAGGCGGCCGCGAACGGCCGCCTTTCGGCACCAAAGCAACACAAGGGTGCACGCTTTCTAATCGAACTTGATGCGGATGCCGGAGCGGAACTGCTGCACGACGGAATCCTTGAAGGTCAGGCGATTATTGCCGGAAATCGAATCACCATCGATTGAGATGCCCCCACTCTCCCAAAGCATCTGCCAGCCGTTGTCCCAAACGATCGAGTCCGTAAGATCGGTCGCCACGCCGGCTTGGACAGCTGCGGCAAAATTAATTTGGTTTTTGGAGTCAGACCCGCTTTGCTGTTTAGACGAAATGGTTGTTCCACCATTACAGATCAGGCCCGGAAAATTCGTTGGATCATTACATGTGGCTGATTCTGAGTAGTTGCGCTCCAAACGTCGCCACGAGATTCCAACTCCGCCTCCCAAGTAAGGCGTAAACCGTGTGCCCGTCGGAATATCGTAAAGAAGATTGAAGAGCGCCGTAGTCCGGGAAAGCTTCACAGTATCATTACGGAATACTCCGTACTCCTGACCAGCGTTCGCTGTGCCAGGCTCGCCCAACGTCGTGTACTTCATCGTTCCATCGATCAGATTGGTATTCGGCGTATAATCGATGGCAACTTCCCAGCGCAGTGACGGGGTAATATAGCGGCCGAACATCAATCCAAAAGTTGGCGACATCGCAATGTCGCTGCTGTCCTTAACCGGCATGTTCGGATCTGAATCTGTGATCGTCGCATTCGTCGACAGATTGCCACCCAGCGACAGCCCGATATACCAATCACTGTCCGCATCATATGTCGGGACCGGCGCGGGAGCGGGCACCGGGATCGGCACGCCGCCGCCCATGTCCTTGACGCCTCCCCAGTCGGCAGCCATCGCTGGCGCCACACCGGAAGCCATCACAAATATCGTCGCAATCCACACAATGGTAGATTTCATTGCCCCACCCTTTGAAGTCGGCGCTCAACACAAAACGCACGCCACTTGTGACTCTGCTCAACGCTACGCTTGCGCTAACAAAGCCAAGGGAGGGAAAAACGGGTTTCGGACGGTGTCCTGTGCGCTTCCCCCTGTAAGGGAAGCGCACGACGCAGAACGAGGACACTCGTACGCGAAACACCGCAGTACAAACCGCACCTGTTGGCATTCCAAGCAGACGCAAACCCCCGCGCCTGCCTACTCGTTACTTAGCGGACAAAACGCGTCCGCCCCCCTAATTCAGGTCGTAACGCACACCGATACGAAACTGGTGCGCAGTGATGTCTTTGAGCTTCTCGGCAGCCGTCGTGCCGTCGGCATCGAATGCAACCGTCTGGGCGCCGCCGAGATAGAGAAAGCGGTAGCCGAAATCGAGATAGACAGCGTGCCCGGTATTGACCTCGACCGGATCGGCGTCTTTCGTGCTGCCCGACACGTACATCGTACGGCCGCCCCACAGGCGCCACGAGATGCCGGCCATGGCTGCAGCCGCAAAATTATCGGTCGATCGTCCGCCGTATGATGTTGTGCCGGTCGTGGTGGTGACCGTTCCCGAATTCGTTTCGTTATGCGCCCAGCCGATGCCCCCGCCGATATAGGGAACGAAACGTCCACCGCGATTGAATTCGTAGTAGAGATTCGCGAGCACGACCGTGCTGTTGAAATCGACTTGCGAGGAACCGAAATCGAAATCGGTCTCGTTCTTGGCGTCGAACATATGATCGACGGTGATGTCGCCGCGGAAGCCCCAGGCGTAATACTGTCCGATACCGCCGCCAACCGTCCACGCGCCGTCCGACTTCGTGTAATGCGAGTCGAAATCGCTGAAGGACATGCCCGGCGTCGGATACCACGTGTACCCGCCATCGGCGCGCAAGTACCATTTCCACGTGAACTGCTGAGGCATCGGCGCCATCGTCGGCGCGGTATTGAGGTCCGGCGTCCCGAGATCGGCCGCAGGCGCACTAATGGCACCGCCGAATAGAAGCGCAGCGCTGAGAAACGGTACTGTGCGCGCAAAAGCCATGCGGGTTCCCTAGGAACCGGTCCGCGCGATTCGCCGAACCGGATTTGAAATCGAACCCGAATATTGCCGAGAGTGTTTAAGGAGGACTTAATCGCCGTCGGATTGTGGCACGCCAAGCTGCCGCGGCGACGGTCTTAAGGAAAGGTAAATGCCGGAGCGGGCGCAGGGGGGCTGTATGCAAAAATGGCTTCGACGCCGGTCGGCTTGCCGAACAACCAGCCCTGCCCGATCGCTTGAGGATTGAGCTTGAGGACATGGGACGCCTGATCCGGCGTTTCGATGCCTTCTACGACGAGGTTCACCCGAAGCGCCTCTGCGATACCGCATATCTTTTCAACGATGGCTGAACTGACCGCTTCCTTGCCGATTGCCTGAGTGAACATCCGATCGATCTTTATCCCGCTGATCGGCAGTTTCGCGAGATGAGAGAGATTGGAGTAGCCGGTGCCAAAGTCGTCGACGAAGAAACCATATCCTCGCTCGCGCAACGCTTCGACACCTCCGCGCAATTGCTCATAATCGGTGGTCGAACGCTCAGTCAGCTCGAGCGCAATCCTGTTCCGCGGAATATCCAAATCCCTCGTCAGCTCGTCGAGAAAAGTCGCGAATGTCGGATCGACCACGTCCGCCACCGCTACGTTGATGCTGAGATAAAATTCGTCCTGGCCCTGCAGCTTGGAACGAAGATCTTCCATCGATGTGCGGGCCATGATGCGGGTGATGGTCGTAATAAGACCGATTTGCTCCGCGATATCGATGAAGACATCTGGAGATATCGGACTTCCGTTGTCGTCCTTCAGCCGGGCCAAGGCCTCCACACCAATCAGACTGCGATCTGAGATACGCACGAGAGGCTGATATACAGCGCTCAATCTCCCGTTCTGAATCGCGCTACGAATTTGTTGCGGCAAGGAGGATGTCGTATTCCAACCGAAGAAAGCCAGGCCGGCAGAGCAGAAGAGCGCAGCACCCAGGCTCGACAGCGCACCCAATATCCATATCGGTTGTTCGAGAATGCTAGCCCCGGACAAGGACGCGATGACGCAGATATCCCGTTTGTCCGAGCAGTTCGATGTCATAAGCGGCGACGACAGCTTTTGGTACCAATTGGGAGACCGCGCGAATTCGGCGGCAAGTCCCTCCGTATTGCCAAATGAACGAAAGACATGCTTGCCGTCATGGGTGAGTATGAGCCCGCTGAACCCCGGCGCCGGCGTCTGGTAACCACGAAATGCGCGCGGCGATGTGAACACAATCACATTGCCGCGTCCGGCCATATCGACATTGAGGCGATGATCGGTGACGCTCTGTACGTTCGCCCAGAGCAAAACGCCACTGGGCTGAAAACGTTGCGGAGGAGGCAGTTTGAGAGGCTGGGAAAATCGTCCCCACGCCGCGGTGCAGACAAGAAAGCCATTTTCCATCCGGCCGATGTCGCTCAGGTATTCGCGCTGAAAGAGGCGAAACCGCATCTCTTGAAGATCGTCATCGGAACACACGGAATTCGGCGATTTCGACAAGTTCGCGATAGTATTGACGCTGGCTTGAGCAACCTCGGTAGCACGTTCCAAAAGCCGATCCGAATAGTCGCGAAGGCGGGAGGACGCAAACTCCGTTGAACTCCAGTGGCCGATAAGAAGGCCCGTTCCTGCCCCTGCGAGCGCAAGCAGAAAAATCACCAGTGCTAGAAATCGCGAATGTCTCAATGGGGTTCGCGCGCCTGATTGGATTTCCCGCGCTCGTAAGACGCAAAAAATCAAAAATACGATCTGAATGGATTAGATGCGATACTATTTTCGGAATGGATCACGTCGGATAATCCGCAAGCAGACAAAAGGTCAATGCAAACTTAGGGAAGCGTGTTAGCTATCCCCACGATTCGGGCTAGAATTGCAATTCAACAGCGCTCGCGGCGTGCAAATGTCGCCAGCTGCGATTGCTGGGCTTTCCGGAGCCGGACGATTGACAAATAAAAACAGGTACTAAGCCGCGGCCGCTGCCGTCTTCACAGCATCGACGATGTCACCGACGATGCTGGAAACGACTTTCTCGTCATCGCCTTCAGCCATCACGCGAATGACAGGTTCCGTGCCAGACGGACGAATGACCAGGCGGCCGTTCTCGCCAAGTTTCTCTTTTGCGCCTTCGATCGCCTTCACCACGCGCGTGTCTTCGAGCGGCTGGCCGTTGGAATAACGGACATTCTGCAGGATCTGCGGCAGCGGGCGGAACCGATTGCAAACCTCCGACACTGTCTTGCCCGTCGCTACGACGCACGCAAGAATTTGCAACGCGGAAACCAACCCATCGCCCGTCGTCGTAAAATCCGACAACACGATATGGCCCGACTGCTCGCCCCCGACGTTGAAACCATGCTTTCGCATGTGCTCGGTAACATAACGGTCGCCAACGGGCGTGCGCGCCAGCGACAAGCCGATGGAGCGCAGATAGCGTTCGAGCCCAAGGTTGCTCATCACCGTCGCGACAATGCCGCCACCCGAGAGCTTGCCGGTGCGATGCCAGCTTTCGGCAATCACCGCCATCAATTGGTCGCCGTCGACGATGTCGCCCTTCTCATCGACGATCACGACGCGGTCGGCGTCGCCGTCGAGCGCAATGCCGATATCCGCGCGCAACTCCTTCACCTTGTCGACGAGCGTCTGCGGCGATGTCGAACCGCAGTTCAAATTGATGTTGAGACCATTCGGCTCGACGCCGATCTTGATGACTTCCGCGCCAAGCTCCCACAACGCTTCCGGCGCGACTTTGTAGGCAGCGCCATTGGCGCAATCGATGACGATCCGGAGACCTGCGAGGCGAAGCTGCTTCGGCATCGTCCGCTTGGCGAATTCGATATAGCGTTCCTGCGCGCTCTCGACCCGCGTCGCGCGGCCGATCCGATCGGCATCGACGAGCAACGCCCGGCTGTCCGAGTCGATCAGATCCTCGATCTCATGCTCCATGTCGTCGGAGAGCTTGTAGCCGTCAGGATCGAACAGCTTGATACCGTTATCGTGCGACGGGTTATGCGACGCCGACAGCATCACACCGAGGTCGGCGCGTAGTGACCGTGTCAGCATCGCGACGGCCGGCGTGGGCATCGGGCCAAGTAGAAAAACGTCCATGCCGACCGAGGTGAAGCCCGACATCAGCGCCGCTTCGAGCATGTAGCCCGACAGCCGCGTGTCCTTGCCGATGACGACGCGATGGCGATGCGTGCCGGACCGGAAAACGGTTCCGGCCGCCATCCCGACCTTCAACGCCAGTTCCGATGTCATCGGATGACGATTGGCGAGACCGCGAATACCGTCCGTCCCGAAATAGCGCCGTGCCATGCTTTCCTCCCGTGGAGTCGGAATGTCTGCGACGAACCTGTTCGGCCTCAGCAAAGCAGTCCGGAATTGGCGGAGAAACGCCTGTCGCGCGGAGCCGACCTGCTTCCCCCTTCACCCCTCGCCATCATAGATGCCCGAGAGCGGTTCCGCATTCCATCCCGATGGTTGAATGAAACAAAATTTTGCACGGAATTCCACTGAGGGTTGAAAACAGCGCTAATAAAGCCGCACCTGTCGGGCGTCCTCGCGCGGGGTGGCAAACCGACATGGAATCGGCCCATAGCTCGGCTATTGATGAATCGCGCGCCGCAGAGGCTGAATTGGCGTGCGCGATCTGAGAGGTAACGCAATTATGGCAGTCTTTCTTGCGGTCGCGAACCGAAAGGGCGGCGTTGGCAAATCCACGGTTTCGGTGATGCTTGCGCACGGCCTGGCGGTCTATGGCAACAAGCGCGTCCTTCTGATCGACCTCGATTCCCAGTGCAACGCCTCTCTGATCCTGATGGGCGGTCAGGGATGGAACGAAGCCCGCAAGGCCGGCAAAACGATTGCCGACTATTTCTATGATCTTTTCGACGGCATCCCCGCGAACGCACGCGACTATGTCGCCAAAAACGTCGGTGACGTCTCGGCTGCGAACGGCAAGCCCGCGCCGATTTCGCTCGTTCCGGGATCTCTCCTTCTTGAGGATATCCAGGGCGAGCTCTACCTGAAGCAGGCCAACCAGAGCAACGTGCCGGAAGTCGTCGCCAACCGCGTGCGCGGCCGCATGGAAAGCCTCATCCGGCGCTTCGAAGGCGACTATGACGTCGTCATTCTCGATTGCGCCCCGGGCCTGTCGTTCGCTGCCCTGGCGGCGCTCAAGACCGCCGACAAGGTGATTGTGCCGTTCCGTCCCGACTACGTCTCGCAGCTCGCGGTCGATCGCGTCGCCATGCTGATCGAAGACATGCGCAACCTCGACGATCTCGCCGAGATGCCGCCTGAAGACCGCCGCTACGTCTGCCTCGCAAATTACGTGCGCAACGACGACCGCGACTATATGATGATCGAGGAAATCAGTCTCGTGCACCCAGTGCTCGAGACGTTCCTGCCGCAGCGTAACGGCATCGCCAACGCTTTCGATTATCTTGGCAAGCTTCGCCCGATCGACGCCAAATACTCCGACGCCGCTGGTGACGTGAAAGAACTTCACCAGGAAATCGCGCGGCTCGTCGAAACGGTCGCCGCCAAGAAGAAAGCCGCAGTCGCTGTTTCTTAACCGTTGAGAGCGAGAAGACGTCGATCATGAGCAAAGGCAAACAGCTCTGGCCCGGCGATGAGATGCTCAGCTTCTTTCGTGCCCACATTCAGCGCGAAACGTCTCTCGATGCGGAAACAGCCGAAAAACTTGCAGCCGCGCTGACGAAGTCCGTCAATCGCATGCTGGTGTGGGATCTCCCCGCAGACCTGCCGGAACCAGCTGCGACACCTTCGCCGCCCGCGAAAATCGAGAGCGAGATCGCCGTTCAAGAGCGGCATGACCGCGCTGAAAACTTCAATCCGTATCTTTTCTCAGCCCTCGTCGCGCTCGCCAAGCACGGCCGCGACGGTCTGATGCTGCGCCTGAAAGATATCAAGACGGCCGAAAATCTTCGCGCCTTCGCCGAAGCGCAGCATGTGCCGGTTGACGCCTCGCTGAAACGAACCGACGATATCCGCAAAGCCATCGTGGCAGGCGTTGAACGGCGGCTCGCGGATCGCAAAGCCGCAGCAAGCTAACCGGCTGCAATCCTCAAACCGGGAGAAGCGTTTTGGTGACCGACAGTGTGAGCGACGGAACTCCTCATCTCCGCCGCTCCGTTGGGCCGACCCAACTTGCGCTCTATGCCCTCGGAAGCATGGTCGGCTCCGGCATCTACGGCCTGATCGGCAAAGCCGCAGGTGAGGCCGGATCCGCCGTCTGGCTGTCGTTTCTGGCAGCGCTCGTCGCGGCACTGCTGACGTCGCTGTCTTATGCCTCGCTTGGCTCTCGCTATCCCCGCGCGGGCGGCGCTGCTTACGTAACAGATCGCGCCTTCGGCATTCCCGTCTTGAGCTTCACCATCGGCCTGGCGCTCGTTGCCTCCGGACTGACATCGGTCGCGACGCAATCGAAAATCTTCGCTGCCATCGTAGCCGATCTGGCAGGCTGGGAGGCCTCCTCGCCCAACATCATCGCCGTCGGTTTCTTGCTCATTCTGTCGGGTATCGTCTTTCGAGGCATTCGCGAAAGCATGTGGGTGAACGTCGTCTGCACGTTGATGGAAGTCTCAGGCCTGCTTCTCGTGATCGCCTCCGGCCTGTCCTACTGGGGCACGATCGATTATTTCGAAATCCCGCCCGAGCGCGCCGACCTCGGCCTCGGCGTCGTCGTGTTGCAGGCTTCCGTGCTCGCCTTCTTCGCCTTCATCGGCTTCGAGGATGCCGTGAACGTCGCTGAAGAATGCAAAGATCCCGAGCGCGCGATCCCATTCGGGCTGATCGTCGCCACCCTCGCTGCTGCCGCGCTATACGTCGCGGTCTCGATCACAGCCGTTTCTGTTGTGCCGTGGCGTGAACTCGCCGCCGCGCCGAGCCCGCTGACGGCCGTGCTCGAAAAGAGCGCGCCAAGCATCCCCTCCGAACTGATGACGTTGATCGCGCTTTTCTCAGTCGCCAACACCGCGCTCGTCAATTATGTGACGGCCTCGCGCCTCATCTACGGCATGTCCGGACAAGGCCTGTTGCCGAGCTTTATCGGCCGCGTACACAAAACCCGCCGGACCCCGCACATCGCCATCGCTGCACTGCTGGCGTTGCTTTTGCTTCTCGTCGTCGCCGGGCAGATCGCCGACCTCGCCGCCGCAACTGTCCTGCTGCTGCTTGTGATCTTCATCGCCGTCAACGCCGCGCTCGTGGTTCTGAAGCGCCGCCCCGGCGAAGCCAGCGGGCGCTTCGAAATCCCGATTGCACTGCCCATACTGGGCATCGCCGTCTGCAGCTTGTTGTTGATCACTCGCCTCGCAAGTGCAGACTGGCGCGCGCCGGCACTCGCCGCCACGCTCCTCGCCTGCATTCTCGCTCTTTACGCGATATTGCGGCTGACGAAAGCGAGCCAGCGCTGATCAGCGTGCGTCTGCAGCGACCAAATTCTGCAGACGCACATTCTCTGCTTCAAGATCAGCAATACGCGATTGCAGCCTGCCGATCGCATCTTTTACGTCGTCGAACGGCAGCATGCGCGGAATATGCTGGGGGCAATTCAGATCCCACGCTTCCAAAGTAAACACGATCGCCCGCTCCGGCCTGCCGCGATAACCCGGATCGCTGAGACTCGACAGCAGGTCGTCGTCGCCTTCGACCACCTTCGCCGTGCCCCAGAGTTTCGCCCGCCTGAGGTTGACGTAATCCATGATGAAGATGAACGCCTTCGCGTTCTCACCCAGATTTCCGACGGTGATGTATTGCTTGTTGCCGCCGAAATCCGCGAAGGCCAGCGTCTTGTCATCAAGAACCTTGAGAAATCCGGCCGGACCGCCGCGATGCTGCACGTAAGGCTGCCCGTCGGCGCTCGCCGTCGCGAAATAGAATGACCGCGCCTCCGCGATCCGCTCCGCGAGATCCCCGGTCACCGTCGTCGGCCATCCCCTGAGACGCTCCATGCGCTCATACTGCTGGCGCGAACCATGCCGAACCTGTTCCGCTTTGACAGCAGGAGTAAATGCAATGTCGGAAGCGATGCCGGCCATGACTCGTTCCTTTCGTTAAAGCCCGGGCATACTGACGAATCCCGGAAGGTTTTTGATGCGCTCTACCCACGCCTTCACAGCCGGATACGGATCGAGCGGCACGCCGCCTTCCCAACCGAGCGCGATGTAAGGCATGCAGGCGATATCGGCGATCGTCGGCCGCTCAAGTGCGAGCCAGCTACGTGTTTCCAAGTGCCGGTCCATGATCGTCAGAATGCGCTTGGCTTTTTCACGAGCAGCGGTGATGTCGAGTTTGTACCCGAACTTGTCGTGCAGCCTGGCGTCGTTTGGCCCGCGTGCGATCTCGTTCTCGGCCACCATCAACCATTGCGTCACGAGAGCTTGCGACACAGCATCCGTCGGCAACCACGACTCGTTGCCGAGCTTGCGTGCGATGTAGACCAGCATTGCTTGGCTGTCGCGCAGGACCAGACCGCCGTCCTCAAGAATAGGAAGCTGGCCAAAGGCGTTAAGATCGATCAGCGGACTGCGCTTATGTTCGCCGCTCATGAAATCGACCGAGATCAAGTCGAGCGGTACATTCAATAGCGCGCAGAAAAGGCGCACCTTGTAGCAGTTTCCTGAGACGTCTAGATCATAAAGCTTCAGTGCCATCGGCGTTTCCTCTGAGTGCGATATTCAATGCACCCGGAGTTAAGCCATCTCGCAGTATCGGAGCAGCCCACGATTTCGGCAATGAACCTCTCAAATTCCGGAAGGGTCGACCGCTATCGAGGGGCCGTCAGTCGAGGCCCTTCTCTGTTCCCGCCGAGCAGGCCCGCCAGACCTCTATGGCCTGCTTCGTCTCCGCCACATCGTGCACGCGCACGATCTGAACACCCGCCGCGACGCCGGCAATAGCGCAGGCCAGCGAACCCGGCACCCGGTCCTTGGCGCCATCCACGTTGCAAAGCTGCCCGATCATCTTTTTGCGGCTTGCGCCGAGAAGCAGCGGCACTCCGAGGCCGTGATAGAGCGAAAGCCCAGCCATCACCGCCACGTTGTGATGCAGGTGCTTGCCGAACCCGATGCCCGGATCGGCGACGATCTTCGACTTCGGAATACCCGCAGCGACGCACGCCTGCACACGGCCTTCCAGGTAATCGAACACATCGAGCACGACATCGTCATACTGCGGATCGTCGTTCATAGTTTTCGGATCACCCTGCGCATGCATGATGATGACCGGAAGCTCCGTCTCGGCCGCAACCTCCAGCGCATCCGCTTCGTGCGTAAAAGCAGAGACGTCATTCAGAATATCCGCGCCTGCCGCCGCCGCGCGCTTCATGACTTCAGACTTGCGTGTATCAACCGAAATGACAGCATCGGTCTTGGCTCGCAGCCCTTCGATCACCGGAATGACGCGCCTCAGCTCTTCCTCGACGGCAACGTAGTCGGCCTGCGGCCGAGTACTCTCGCCGCCAATGTCGAGAATGTTGGCCCCCTCTTCGACGAGGCGCAGACCGTGCTCAACCGCGTCGCGTGTCGACGAGAACAGGCCGCCGTCGGAAAAGCTGTCGGGCGTCACGTTGACGATGCCCATGATGCGCGGACGGTCGAGCGACAACCCCGCGAGCCGGGCCCTTGGCTCCGAAAGCTCCTGCAAAATATCAGCAGCTGCGAGCGCTTCGCGTCCCCAATCGCCGCTGAAGGCATCGCCAAGCACGACAGTCCGCCGCTTGGTGTTGGGCAAGCCGCGCGTCAGCACGTCAAGCGCTGCAAATGACAGTCGGCCGCCTGCCAGCGGCAGACCTTTCCACTGCGGCACATCGGCTTCGTCAACGGCGCGGCGCTCGCTACGGTCCCAGAAGATGGCGTTGGGCTGCAGATAGATTGAGCGTTTCATGCCGATGTGTGCCTGCCGGTACGAGCGTTACTCATGGAAAAGCGGCCGCGAAACAATCGCGGCCGCTTTGCAATTAATGGCCGACTGTCGACCTCAGCGCTTACTGCGGCTGGGGCTCCGGTCCGATGTCGATACCAGCCTGCGGCTCACCGCGGGGACGCGGAGGCTGACGACCGGCGGAAGGAACAGCCGAACCCGCCGGGCCCTTCGTGCTGTCGTCATCGGTCGGGCGAGAGATCTTCTCGCCGCGCATGATGGCCTGGCACTCGTCACCCGAGATCGTCTCGTATTCCATCAGCGCCTGCGCCATCGCCTCGAGTTCGGCCTTGTGCTTCGTCAGCACTTCCCAAGCCGTGGTCTGGCCAGTCGTCACGATGCGGCGAACCTCTTCGTCGATGAGCTTAGCCGTCTCATCGCTCATGTTCTTCTGCTGCGTGATCGAGTGGCCGAGGAACACTTCCTGCTGGTTCTCGGAATAGAGCAGCGGACCGAGCTTATCGCTCATGCCCCATTCGGTGACCATGCGCTTTGCGATGCCTGTAGCCTGACTGATGTCGCTCGATGCACCGGTGTTGAGGTGCTCACGGCCATAGATCAGCTGCTCGGCAACGCGGCCGCCGAAGGCCATCGCGATTTTGCCCTCGCACCACTGCTTCGAGTAGCTGAGACGATCGCGCTCCGGCAAACTCATCGTCACGCCCAGCGCTCGGCCGCGCGGAATGATCGTCACCTTGTGCAGCGGATCGTTGCCCGGCACGACGAGATTGACGATCGCGTGGCCCGCCTCGTGGTAGGCGGTCGCGAGCTTTTCTTCCTCGGTCATGGCCATGGTCTTGCGCTCAGCGCCCATCATGACCTTGTCTTTGGAATCCTCGAACTCCGCCTGCGTGACCAGTCGCTTGTTACGGCGCGCAGCAAGCAGTGCCGCCTCGTTGACGAGGTTCGCGAGGTCCGCGCCCGAGAAGCCCGGCGTACCGCGCGCGATCACCTTCGGATCAACGTCGGGAGCCAGCGGAACCTTCTTCATGTGCACGCGCAGGATCTTCTCGCGGCCCATGACATCCGGGTTCGGCACGACGATCTGCCGGTCGAAACGGCCGGGACGCAGCAATGCCGGATCGAGCACGTCGGGACGGTTCGTCGCCGCGATGATGATAATGCCTTCGTTGGCTTCGAAGCCGTCCATCTCGACCAGCAACTGGTTAAGCGTCTGTTCGCGCTCGTCGTTGCCGCCGCCAAGACCGGCGCCACGATGGCGGCCGACAGCGTCGATTTCGTCGATGAAGATGATGCACGGCGCATTCTTTTTCGCCTGCTCGAACATATCGCGCACGCGGCTCGCGCCGACGCCGACGAACATTTCGACGAAGTCGGAGCCCGAGATCGTGAAGAACGGTACGTTGGCTTCACCCGCGACGGCGCGCGCGATCAGCGTTTTACCGGTGCCGGGCGGACCGACAAGCAGACAGCCGCGCGGAATGCGTCCGCCCAGGCGCTGGAACTTCTGCGGATCGCGGAGAAATTCGACGATCTCTTCAAGATCGGCTTTAGCCTCATCGACACCCGCCACGTCTTCAAACGTGACGCGCCCGTGACGTTCGGTCAAAAGCTTGGCGCGCGACTTTCCAAAGCCCATGGCTCGACCGGAGCCGGACTGCATCTGACGCATGAAAAAGATCCACACGCCGATGAGCAGCAGCATCGGGAACCAGCTCAGAAGAATGCTCGTGATTGATTGCACTTCATCCTCGGCGGGCCGCGCTTTGAATTTTATCCCCTTCTCTCGCAAAAGTTTCACGAGATTGGGGTCTTCCGGGGCGTAAGTCGAGAACGAAACATCGCCGTTGCTCGCGTCGCGCTTCGTACCCGTGATCCGATTACCTGCGATCACAGCTTCGGTTACGTTACCCTTATCGACGGCATCAAGAAATTCGGAATATTGAATTTCGTTGGTCCGGTGCGTCGTGCTCGGATTGCTGACGAGATTGTAGAGGGCAAGCAACAGGACGAACAACGCCGCCCAAATCGCAAGTTTCTGATAATTCGGATTCATCTTTTTCCTTGATGGTGCCACCGGCACCAAATCGGCGCGTGCTCGGCGGCACTGCTGCCCCCAAAGTTAGACCCTAACATAGGTGTCAGCTCAACGCCGCACAAGTTAGAGCATTTACCAACCTTTGGCCTTCGACCGTACGGGCAATTTCTTAAGATCTGCCAGCGGCAGCCAGGAGCTTAGCTCGCACGCCCCAGGGTCAAGCGGCGCGGCATCC
>JAFECH010000366.1 GCA_018242255.1 Pseudomonadota bacterium
CGCTCTCTATCTGGCTGCAGTCTGCGTTCTGCCTGAAATCCTGACGTCCTACGCCGGCATCCCGCTCTACTTCGGCGGCACCTCACTGCTGATCGCCGTCAGCGTCACGATGGACACCGTCGCCCAGGTGCAAAGCCACCTGATCGCTCAGCAGTACGAAGGCCTGATCAAAAAGGCCAAGCTCCGCGGGGCGCGCCGATGATCCTGATGCTTCTGGGCCCGCCAGGCGCGGGCAAGGGAACACAGTCGCAGATCATTTCCGAGAAGCTCGGACTGCCTCAGCTCTCCACCGGCGACATGCTCCGCGCCGCCGTTAAGGCCGGGACGCCCGTCGGGCTCAAGGCCAAGAAGATTATGGCCGAGGGCGGCCTCGTCAGCGACGAGATCGTGATCGGCATCATTGCAGACCGCATTTCCGAACCGGATTGCGCTAAAGGCTTCATTCTAGACGGTTTTCCGCGCACGCTGCCCCAGGCCGACGCGCTGGACGATCTGTTGAAGTCGAAAAAGCGCCATATCGACTGCGTGATCGAGCTGAAGGTCGACGACACCAAGCTTGTCGAGCGCATCGAAACCCGTGCCCGCGAAACGCTCGCGGCGGGCGGCACGGTCCGGGCCGACGACAACGCAGAAGCCCTGAAAACGCGCCTGATCGCCTACTACCGCGAAACGGCGCCGCTCATTGGTTACTATTATGCTCACAAGCTACTGAAATCGGTCGACGGCATGGCCCCGATCGAGGACGTCAGTGGGCAGATTGGCGCGGTATTGAATCAATTCCAGGATGCTTGACAAAGAGAAAAGCACGCATTGACGGAAGGGAAGACCCGAGGTAGAACACGCAACTTTCTTCTAGGGCTCAACTTGATCCGACCTGGGCTTGAACCCCCGGTTCTGCGGTCGTTGCGCCTTTTGGCACTTGAGAAATATCGAAAACGGCATCGTTAAGTCGACACGAGATTTATAGGCAGGAGACTAGAAGTGGCCCGCATCGCAGGCGTCAACATTCCGACAGGCAAGCGCGTTGAAATTGCGCTGCGCTATATTCATGGCATCGGCCCGAAATTCTCGAAAGAGATTTGCGAGAAGTGCAGCATTCCGGCAGACCGCCGGGTCAGTCAGCTGACCGACGCGGAAGTCCTGCAGATCCGTGAAACCATCGACCGCGATTACACGGTCGAAGGCGATCTCCGTCGCGAAGTCCAGACCAACATCAAGCGCCTGATGGACCTCGGTTGCTACCGTGGTCTTCGTCACCGCAAAGGTCTCCCTGTTCGCGGTCAGCGCACGCATACGAACGCTCGCACCCGTAAGGGCAAGGCCGTTCCGATCGCCGGTAAGAAGAAGGCGACGAGGTAGTTCGTCACCTGCAGATTTATGCGCGCCGATCTCGGTTTTGGGCTTCGGCGCGCGCAACGTTTTTAGCCTCCTTGAGCGAGGCATGGAGCAACGACGGTAATGGCCAAGGAAGCAGCCGCGCGCGGCAAAGTTAAAAAGCGCGAGAAGAAGAACATCACGTCGGGCGTCGCGCACGTCAACGCGTCGTTCAACAACACGATGATCACGATCACCGATGCGCAGGGCAACACGATCGCCTGGTCTTCTTCGGGCACGAAGGGCTTCAAGGGCTCGCGCAAGTCGACGCCGTATGCCGCTCAGATCGCCGCCGAAGATGCAGGCAAGAAGGCCCAAGAGCACGGCATGAAGGTGCTCGAAGTCGAAGTCTGCGGTCCGGGCTCTGGTCGTGAATCGGCGCTACGCGCCCTCCAGGCTGTCGGCTTCCAGATCACCTCGATCCGCGACGTCACGCCGATCCCGCACAACGGCTGCCGCCCGCGCAAGCGTCGCCGCGTCTAAGAATTTCCCGCTGGAGCGCCGCTCGTTCGGCGCACGGCGCATCACCGCCTAAGAGATTCCGCGGCCCGCTCCCCCGTCCGCGCAAAACTAGACGAGGTATCTCGTGAACGTTCTCCAGAAGAACTGGCAAGACCTGATCAAGCCGTCGAAGCTTGAAATTCAGACCGGCCGCGATCGTTCGCGCATCGCGACCGTCGTCGCCGAGCCGCTTGAGCGTGGCTTCGGCATGACGCTCGGCAACGCGCTTCGCCGCGTGCTGCTTTCGTCGCTTCAGGGCGCCGCCATCAAGACCGTGCAGATCGACGGCGTGCTGCATGAGTTCTCTTCGGTTCCCGGCGTCCGCGAAGACGTGACGAACATCATCTTGAACATCAAAGAAATTGCGCTCCGCATCCACTCGGAAGGCGTGAAGCGCATGGTGCTCAAGAAGGAAGGTGCCGGCCCCGTCACCGCAGGCGACATCGAAATGTCGTCCGAAGTCGAAGTTCTGAACCCCGACCACGTGATCTGCCACCTCGACCAGGGCGCCGCGATCCGCATGGAGTTCACGGCCGATATCGGTAAGGGCTACGTCGCCTCCGACCGCAACCGTCCGGAAGATGCGCCGATCGGCCTGATCCCGGTCGACAGCCTCTACTCGCCGGTCAAGAAGGTGTCCTACAAGGTTGAGAACACCCGCGAAGGCCAGATCCTCGACTACGATAAGTTGACGATGGTCGTCGAAACCGACGGCTCGGTCCGCCCGGAAGATGCCGTCGCGCTCGCCGCCCGCATCCTGCAGGACCAGCTCGCAGTCTTCATCAACTTCGAAGAGCCCAAAAAGGCCCAGGAAGAGCAGCGCCATCCGGAGCTCGCCTTCAACGCAGCGCTTCTCAAGAAGGTCGACGAGCTCGAGCTTTCTGTCCGCTCTGCGAACTGCCTGAAGAACGACAACATCGTCTACATCGGCGACCTGATCCAGAAGACGGAAGCCGAGATGCTGCGCACGCCGAACTTCGGCCGCAAGTCGCTCAACGAGATCAAGGAAGTCCTCGCCACGATGGGTCTCCATCTCGGCATGGAAGTTCCGAACTGGCCGCCGGACAACATCGACGAGCTGGCGAAGCGTTTCGAAGACCAGTACTAAGAATTCAGGCTGGCCTGCGTTTCGTGGGCCAGCCGAATATCCGGATAGCTCCAAGAGCACCGGATTCGATGAGCGAAGGTGAGGCCACAGAAACTCCCGCGCTCAGACCGGACGGCAATTCGCTGACGGTTCATTCCACAATGTAAGGATGAAGATACGATGCGACACAAGAAACTCGGCCGCCGTTTTGGCCGCCACGTTGGTCACCGCCAGGCAATGTTCTCGAACATGGCGGCTGCACTCATCAAGCACGAACAGATCATCACTACGCTGCCGAAGGCGAAAGACCTGAAGCGTGTCGTCGACAAGTACATCACGCTCGCAAAGCGCGGTGACTTGAACTCGCGCCGCCTCGCGATTGCGCGTCTTCGCGACGAAGACATGGTCAAGAAGCTCTTCGACATCCTCGGACCGCGCTACAAGGACCGCAACGGCGGCTATACGCGCGTGCTGAAGGCCGGCTTCCGTTATGGCGATAACTCGCCCCGCGCCGTCATCGAACTCGTCGATCGCGACGAGAGCGTGAAGGGCGCCGAGGACAAAGCTCGCCACGAAGCGATGCTCGCCGAGCAGGCTCAGAGCTAACCAAGCCTCACGACGCGTTCACAATAGAGCTGATGACTGGCGGCGCTCTCGGGCGCCGCTTTGCATTTGCGCTGGTTATCCACACACTTTCGGAGCCAGAAGGTTCCTTATTGCCGGCCACCTCTTGAGGGCGGACCGGCGCCGCTGCCATGTGCTTGTAGGCGCAGTTGGAAAGCGGACGGGGAACGGTGAACATCTACGTTGTTTGGGCAGCGCCGCTGCTGATGGCCGGGATCGCCTGTCTCGCTGCCTCGCCGCTTTTTGCTGCCGCTGACGCTTCCGACGAGCGCTCGAGCAGCGCGCCGCGCTTCTCGAATCTCGACGGCCTGCGAGGCTATCTCGCCTTGTCGGTGGCGCTGCACCACGGCGTGATCACATACCATTACCTGACGACGGGGGCCTGGGTCGCGCCGCCATCGGGCTTTTACAATCAGCTCGGCCAAGCGAGCGTCGGCCTCTTTTTCATCATCACCGGCTTTCTGTTCTGGGGAAAGATCCTCCGCTCCGGCGGCAGGCTCGACTTTCCAGAGTTGCTCGTCGGCAGAGCGTTTCGGATCGGGCCGGTTTTCTTGACCCTCATCATCACCCTCATGGCGTTCGCGATCGTTTCGCAAGGCTTCGCTGTCGTTGTTCCGGCCAAGGTGCTGATGCTCGAACTGCTGCAAAATTTGTCGCTCGGAATCCTTCCCGTATCGGGTTTCAACGGCGTCGATCTCCCGCACCAACTGGCCGGCGTGACCTGGACGCTCGTCTACGAATGGGAGTTCTATCTGTTTCTCCCGGCGGTCGCGTGTCTCGCTTGGCGGCGCGACGTGACGATGCCGGCAATCGCCGGCTTGCTGGTGGCCGCGATCGTCATTGCCGCGCTGACGAGGGCCAGCGGCTTCATCATCATGGCCCAATTCCTGACCGGCATGTTTTGCGCAACGCTCTCTCATCGCGAGCTGAAACCAAAACTTCAGCCGTGGCTGTTATCCGCGCTCGCCGCAGCCTGCCTGGTGATCGCGTACGGGCATTATCCCGATACGCTGAGAAAGCCCTGGGCGACGGCCTTCTTGGGGCTGGCTTTTTATTTCGTCATCAGTGGCGCCGACCTTTTCGGCCTGCTGCGCCTCAGGGCTTCGCATCGTCTCGGCGCCATCAGTTATGACTTGTATCTGTGCCACGGTGCCGTCCTAGCCGCAGTATTCGCCATTCCGGCTCTGCGCGATGCAGCGCTGACGTCCCGGCTCACCTATTGGGTCGTCCTTGCCTCGATTGTGACGGTTGCGGTGATGCTCGCGCTGGCTTTGCATGTCTGGATCGAACGGCCGGGGATGGCGCTCGGACGCCGAGTCATTGCAAGGCTGCGTACGCCGCAGATCGCGCGAACGGCTCCTGAAATCAACGGGCTGCGATCCGGGCCGGTCGCGGCCGAATAAGCAAACAAAAACCCCGGCGCTGAGAGCTGCGCCGGGGTTTTGCTTTGAGGGCGATGCGATGTGTGAGCGTCGCAGGAGCGGGATTGTATCCTGCAGGCTCGGAACATCGAGAAATTGCGATGCCCTCTCCAGCTCTTTCGCCGAGGTTGTCGCGCATCTGAGTAACAGGTGTATGACGCCCGAAGGCCCTTCAGGTGCCGATTTATCGTCGATCTGCCGTTGCCATCGGGAGGGTTTCTGCGACTATCGCCGCTCTTCGGTGCGCGGGTCGCGTACCGCTCTTCGAACTGTTGGTGCGCTGTATGTCTTCGGATTCTCAAGTGGTTGTGACCGGCGCGACCGGATTTATCGCCAAGTACACGATCGCCGAATTCCTGCGTCGCGGACACAGTGTGCGCGGCACGTTGAGAGACATGGCCAAGGCAGATGGCGTCCGCGCGGCGGTGACTCGCCTCGGCGCCGATGCTTCAAAGCTGTCGTTTGCCGTTGCCGATCTCAACAGCGATGCCGGCTGGGAGGACGCCATCACCGGCGCGACCGCCGTCGTTCACACCGCTTCCCCGTTTCCGATTTCGCAGCCGGACGATCCCGATGACGTTATCGCCCCAGCCCGAGACGGCACGCTTCGCGTTCTCCGCGCCGCGACGAAAGCCGCCGTTGCCCGCGTGGTGCTGACGTCATCGACGGTTGCAATCTTCTACCCCAGCGATGTTTCCGCAGGACACATCTATTCCGAGCAGGATTTCAGCGACGAGATGCGCCCCGATCTGACGCCCTACGTCAAATCGAAAACCATCGCCGAAAAAGCCGCTTGGGACTTCATCGAGTCCGCGCCAGGCGCACCCGAGTTGGTCGCGATCAACCCGAGTTTTGTCCAGGGCCCAGCCGTCGATGCTGATCTTTCAACGTCGCACGATCTTTATCGCATCATGGCGAAGGGCACCTATCCGGCGGCTCCGAGCATAAGCTTTCCCGTGACGGACGTGCGCGATGTCGCCGCAGCGCACGCTGAGGCAGCCGTACGGCCCGGCGTCGGCGGTAACCGCTATTTGGTCGGTGAGGGGCGCTTGAGCCTTTACGAGCTTGGCCGGATCATGGCGCGCGAACTGCCGGATCTCGCGTCCAAGGTGCCGAAATTCGAGCTCCCCGACTTTGCCGTGCGGATAGCCGCCAGATTCGACAGGAAGTTGCGGACCGTTTTGCCCGAGCTCGGCGAGAAGAAGGCCTACAGCAACGCTAAAGTGAAAGCCGAGCTGGGTCTGAAGCTCCGTGGCGCAGATGACGCCGTAACCGCCGCAGTCCGATCATTACGAGACCTTAGGTTGATCTGACCGCACCCCAGACCGTATCTCTCGCACCGGATTCGTCTCGCCAGAGGCGGTCGCGCGTCAACTGTGGGCGGCATCGCAAAACCCATCTCGAAGAGCTGATCGATGACAATGAAAAAATGGATCCTCGTCTGCACCGTCATCGTCGCTGGCGCGGCTGTCGCGCCGAAGATCTTTAGTCCGGCGGAAACGGCATCCGCTCAGGAGAAGATGGCACCGCCCTCGCGCGAGGCGATCCAGTATTCCTACGCACCGATTGTGAAGAAGGCCGCACCGGCAGTCGTCAACGTCTATGTCCGCAGCCGTGTCCGCACGTTCGACTCGCCCTTCGCCAACGATCCCTTCTTCCGTCATTTCTTCGGCGATTCTTTCGGCCGTCCTTCCGAGCGCGTGTTGAGTTCGCTCGGCTCCGGCGTCATCGTCAATCGCGAAGGCCTCGTCGTCACGAACACCCACGTCATCAAGGGCGGCAGTGATGCCGCCATCCGCGTGGCGCTCTCCGATAAGCGCGAGTTCGACGCTAAAGTCATCGCGCAGGACGACAAGGCCGACATCGCCGTGCTGAAGATCGAAGGCGGCGACGGCAATTTCCCGTTCCTGCAGTTCGATGATTCCGACTCGCTTGAAGTCGGCGATCTAGTGCTCGCTATCGGCAACCCCTTCGGCGTCGGCCAGACCGTGACAAGCGGCATCGTATCCGCATTGTCGCGTTCCGAGATCGGTCAATCGGACAGCCAAGTCTTCATCCAGACCGACGCGGCCATCAATCCCGGTAACTCTGGCGGCGCACTGGTCGATATGGCCGGCCGTCTCGTCGGCATCAACACGATGATCTATTCGCAGTCCGGCGGCTCAGTCGGAATCGGCTTCGCAATTCCGTCGAACCTGGTCCGCGTCTATGCGGAAAGCGCGGAAAAGGGACGCAAGGTCGAAAAGCCGTGGCTCGGCGCTAAGCTCGAAGCCATGACGCGGGACTTCGCCGAAGGCCTGGGCCTCGATCGTGTTTCGGGTGCTGTAGTCACTAGACTTTACGATAAAGGCCCAGGCGCGGACGCCGGCCTGCAAGCTGGCGACGTGATCACCCATGTTGACGGCGTCGAGGTCGTGGATGCACGCGCCGTCTATTATCGCCTGATGACAAAGGGCATCGGCCGCACGGCGCGTCTCACCGTCATTCGCAACAAGAAACCGATCGACATCGAAATGCCGCTTGTCGCTGCGCCCAAGCCGGGCAAGGGCGACGCAAAGAACCTCTCGGGCAATCACCCGCTCGATGGTGCGCGCATTTCCAATATCCTGCCGTCCGTGGCCGATGAGTTCAATCTCGATCAGGCGGACGGCGTTGTCGTAACGTCGGTGCGCGATCGATCGCTGGCCCAGCAGTTCGGTTTTCAGCCCGGAGACGTCATCGTCGCTATCGGAAAAACAAAAATCGCCAATGTCGATGAAGCTGAACACGCCCTCGCATATCGCCAGCAGCTCTGGCAGATTTCCGTCAAGCGCGGCAACCGCGTCCTCCAGCTCCAGGTGCCGGGTTAAGTTTTGACGGGGGCCTAGCAACAGGCGCTCCGCGCGCGGGCCGCCAAGCGTGGTCGTTCTCCATCGTCATGGCGGCGAAAGTCGGCGCCCAGCCAAGCTTCAGCGTAACCAGTGTTGATCTATGACTGGATCCCGGCCTCCGCCGGGATGAGCGTTAACCCTGATCGCCGCGCAGCTGTCGAGAAGCTGACAAAATCATGGCCGAGGTTACGCCTCGCGGCCTGCACGGTCGCGCCCTGTAGGCGTAACGGAGTAAGCCGATGTCCGATAACCGTGGCGTGCTGATCATCGGCGAGGACGCCGTTCTGAAGGGCGAGGTCACAAGCGGCCAGCGCGTCGAAATTTGGGGCTACGTCGAAGGCGGCGTCACGGCATCGGACGTCATCGTGCAGGAGGGCGGCAAGCTCTTCGGCAACGTCAATTCCGATACCGCCGAAATACGCGGCACCATCCAGGGCGACGTCCGTGTGCAACAGCTCATTCAGATCAAGAGCACAGGCCACGCGGCGGGCAAGATCAAATACGGCCGCCTATCGATGGAAGAGGGCGGCGAACTCACAGCTCACGTCCGCAATATTCCGCCCACGCTCGGGGGCGATCTCGACTTGACCGTCACAAAAGGCCGTTCGGTGCGCATCACGACGGCTGACCTCAACGCTCTCGATCCCGACGACCGGCCCGAAAATCTGACGTTCCACATCTCGAACGCGTCAGGCGGCTCGGTGGTGCTCTCGAACGATCCGGCGCAAGCCGTGGCGTCGTTCTCGCAGGCCGACCTCGAAAGCGGCATGGTCTATTTCGCGCATGACGGGTCGGATGCCGCGCAAGCCCGCTTCGACGTTGAAGTCAGCGATATCTCCGGCGCGACCTCCGGCGCCCCTCAGACCGTGAATGTCGCGGTACGGAACGATTAAGCCAAAACCGTCGACCTCCCTCAACGACCGTCATCCCGGCGCAGGCCGGGATCCAGTCACGCCGCGACAGCCGTTCTGTTGAGGCTTGTCTGGGTGCCGACCTTCGTCGGCATGACGGTGCGGAAAGACCACGCTTGGCGGCCGGCGCGCGGAACGCGTGTCGCCAAGCGCAACGACAAAGTCGGCCGGCGCGCGGAACGCGTGTCGCCAAGCGCCAAAAGAGCCTTTGGACGCCGGCCGCGCGGCCTTATATAAGGCGCGCATGACCAATCTCTTCGAAGCCGCCGGACTGGAGAAAAGCGCGCCTCGGCCGCTCGCCGACCGCCTGCGCCCCAAGACGCTGTCTGAAGTCGTCGGCCAGGGGCACATCGTCGGCCCAGAAGGAACGCTGACGCGGATGCTGAAAAGCGGCCGCGTGCAGAGCCTCATTTTCTGGGGACCGCCGGGTTCCGGCAAAACGACGATTGCGCGCCTGCTCGCGGGCGAAACGAACCTCGTGTTCGAGCAACTCTCGGCCATTTTCTCGGGTGTCGCCGAACTGCGCAAAGCCTTCGACCGCGCCAAGATCATGCGCGAGCAGGGCAAAGGCACGTTGCTTTTCATCGACGAGATTCATCGTTTCAACCGTTCGCAGCAGGATAGCTTCCTGCCCTACATGGAAGACGGCACGATCACGCTGGTTGGCGCCACGACAGAGAATCCCTCGTTCGAACTCAACGCCGCCGTGCTCTCGCGTGCCAGCGTGCTCGTTCTCAATCGCCTCACCGACGAAAATCTCGAAACGATATTGGAGCGTGCGGAGAAGGAAGTCGGCCGCCCGCTGCCGCTCGACGACGACGCGCGCGACGCACTGAAGGGCATGGCCGACGGCGACGGCCGCTCGATCCTGAATCTCGTCGAGGACGTTTTTGCAGCCGTTCCAGCGAAGGGCAAACCGCTCAACCGCGAAGCGCTTGTCAAGCTCGTGCAGCGGCGCGCGCCGCTTTACGACAAGTCGCGCGAAGGTCATTACAACCTGATCTCTGCACTGCATAAAGCCGTGCGCGGTTCCGATCCCGACGCCGCGCTCTATTACTTCTGCCGCATGCTGGACGGCGGAGAGGATCGGTTGTTCCTTGCGCGTCGCATCGTGCGGATGGCGGTCGAAGACATAGGTCTCGCCGATCCGCAAGCGCTCGTCGTCGCCAACGCGGCGAAGGATGCCTACGATTTCCTAGGTTCGCCGGAAGGCGAACTCGCATTGGCCGAAGCCGTCATCTACGTCGCGACGGCGCCAAAATCGAATGCCAACTACGTCGCCTACAAGGCCGCGATGCGTGCCGCGAAAGAGCACGGATCGCTGTCGCCGCCGAAGACGATCCTCAACGCGCCGACCAAGCTGATGGAGGAGGAGGGCTATGGCTCCGACTACCTCTACGATCACGATCAGCCGGACGCGTTCTCCGGTCAGAATTATTTCCCCGACGAATTCCGGAAGCGCCCGCAATACTACGATCCGCCGGAGCGCGGTTTCGAACGCGAAATCAAAAAGCGCCTCGACTACTGGGCCAAGCTTCGCGCCGAACGTAACGGCAAATAGGTCCGTTTGCAGACAAATCGTTGGCTCGGGCTTTAACATTTGGTAAGTCCGCGAACGCTGCGATTTCCGTTACGAATGCCGAGACGCTAGAACTCCGACCTCCGAGGATCGTCAGATGGCCCAACAAACCACCGAACCAAATTCGCAATCGCCGCAGCCGCTTCTCCATTCCATCGCCATCGCCGATCTAAGACCGACCCAGATGACAGTCGGAATGCGCGAGGTCGAGCGCAAGCGCGCCGAGTGGAAAAAGCTCGCGCCGACGAAGACAGGCACGTTCCTCGGTCGCCACATGATCCCCGTCGTGCGCGGTCCGAAAAACCGCTACTACGTGATCGATCATCATCATCTAAGTCGCGCGTTGCACGACGAAGGCGTCGATCAGATTTTGATTTCCCCCGTCGCGGATCTGCGCGCGCTCGACAAGGAAGAGTTCTGGCGCTTCATGGACAATCGCGGCTGGATGCACCCGTTCGACGGCAACGGTGAGCGGCAGACACGCACGGAACTCCCCAAGTCCATCGCCGATCTGGTCGACGATCCCTATCGCAGCCTCGCGGGCGAGCTTCGCTTCGCGGGCGGCTATGCCAAGGACGCGACGCCATTCAGCGAATTTCTCTGGGCTGATGCGCTACGTCGCCGTGTCGATAGCAAGACAGCGAAGAGCGATCCGGAAACTGCGCTGACGCAGGCATTGCAGTTCGCCAAAAGTCCCGAGGCATCGTATCTTCCCGGCTGGTGCGGACCTCACGCCCGCTCATAGGCATACAGGGAGAGCAATATGGCAATGGACGAGCAGCACGTCGTCGAACGCGTCGGCTGGTTGCGCGCTGCCGTCCTGGGCGCAAACGACGGCATAGTCTCTACGGCAAGCCTGATCGCCGGCGTCGCGTCGGCCAATTCCTCTCAGAATGCCATTCTTATTGCCGGCCTCGCCGGGTTGGTCGCCGGTGCGCTGTCGATGGCGGCAGGTGAATACGTGTCGGTGAGTTCTCAAAGGGACGCGGAAAACGCCGACCTTGCGCGAGAGCGCAAAGAACTCGCCGAGCAGCCGGATTTCGAGCTTCAGGAACTTGCCGATATCTATGTCGCTCGCGGCGTTGAACCCTCGCTAGCGCGCAAGGTTTCCCAGCAGCTGATGGCGCGTGATGCGCTCGCCGTCCATGCCCGGGAAGAACTTGGTATCTCCGAACTGACGACCGCGCGCCCCATCACTGCCGCGCTGGCATCGGCTGCTTCTTTCGCCGTCGGAGCCGCAGTTCCCGTGCTGGTGGCTCTGTTCTCGCCTGAGGGCCGCGTAACTTGGTTTGTAACGGCTGCATCGCTCGTCTGCCTCGCGGCGCTTGGCGCCGTTGGCGCGCGCGCTGGCGGCGCGAATGTCTGGCGCGCGACGCTGCGGGTGACGTTCTGGGGCGCGCTCGCGATGGCGCTCACCGCCGCAATCGGCCATCTTTCCGGAACCAGCGTTTAGCAGCGGTCCGTTACCACCCTTCCTAGCGAACGGGATAGGCGCTATACGGAAGTCTCCGTTAAGGAAATCCTCGGATGATTTTCGAACCTTAGCCGCCACCGGAATGTTCTGGGGCCGCATGACTTTGGACGCTTCTATGACCGACACGCCCTCAAAAGTCGAAACGCTGCGCGTCGGCGATGGCGAAGCCGATATGCGCCTCGACCGTTGGTTCCGCGTACACTTTCCGGAGGTCGGCTACACCTATCTCCAAAAGCTTCTGCGCTCGGGCCAGGTGCGCGTCGATAGTAAGCGCGCCCAGGCGAATGACCGCTTGAACGCCGGCGCGGAAATCCGCGTGCCGGCCATCGTCCGCCAGCCGAAGAAGTCGGGCCCGGGACTGCAAGCCCCTCCCGGCGTATCAAAGGGCGACCGCGATACCATCGAGAAGATGATCCTGTTCGAGGACGATCACGTGCTTGTCCTCAACAAGCCGTTCGGCCTGGCGGTCCAGGGCGGCACGGGTACGAAGAAACACATCGACGCCATGCTCGAAGGCATGGCCGATCGCTTTGGCGGCGAGCGCCCGCGTCTCGTGCATCGACTTGACCGCGATACGACCGGCGTGCTGCTCGTTGCGAAAACGCGCGAGGCGGCGGCTAAACTCGGTCGCACTTTTCAGACGCGCTCTGCTGCCAAGACCTATTGGGCGCTCGTCAAAGGCGTGCCGAAACCTCCGCAGGGCAAGGTCGAAGCGGCGCTCGTCAAAGCCTCAGGACCTGACGGCGACCGCGTGCGCAAGGCAAAGCCCGGCGAGCAGGATGTCGCGATGCATGCGACGACGCACTATTCGGTCATCGACCGCGCCGCACATAAGACGGCTTGGGTGTCTTTGAAGCCTGTGACCGGCCGCCAGCATCAGCTCCGCGCCCACATGCATCTCATCGGTCATCCGATAGTCGGCGACAACAAGTACGAAGGCGATCTTCATATGCCCGCCGAGAACATCGAGAAAAAGCTGCACTTGCACGCGCGCCGTCTCGTTATCCCGCATCCCAAAGGTGGCAAGACGATCGACGTCACCGCGCCGCTTCCCGATCACATGCGGCGGACTTGGGAACTGTTGGGCTTCGACGACGAGAAGTTCGAATAGGCGCAGGAGCCGCCATGATCGCGGAATTCATAAAATTCATACTTTCAAATTTCACGCTCACGTGCGTCGTTATCGGACTTCTATTTTCGCTGGCAGGGATTGCGCGTGCTCTCAAACCCGTGACAGCCACCGTCGTGGTCGAGAAGCTGATTTCGTGGCACGTCTTCTGGGCCATCGGTGTCAGCTTTTTCTACAACTTCGTGATGCATTCATTCTTCGGGAAAATGGCAGCCGAGTTTATTGGGTGGGCGGATAGCCCGTTCCAGTTTGAAGTGGGCACAGCCAGTCTTGGCTTTTCCGTTGTCGGTTTTCTGGCCGCGTTCCGCAGCTTCGATCTGCGTCTTGCGGCCATAGTCGGACCGGCGATGTTCACGCTCGGCGCCGGGCTCGGCCACATTTATCAGATGGTCACAGCACATAATTTTGCACCCGGGAATGCGGGCGTGATTTTCTATATGGATTTCATAATCCCGCTGTTCGGTTTAACTTTGCTCTGGCTCCAGCACCGCATCGGCCGCCCCGCCACATAATCTGCGCCAGGCGGCCAGCTCCCCGCAGGGGGCGGTGGGTGCAAACCAAAAATCCCCATGCTAAAACGCCCCCATGAAACTCGTTGTTTTTGATTGCGACGGCACGATCGTCGATAGCCAGGCGGGCATCGTGCTGTCGATGGTGCATGCCTTCACGACGCTTGAGATGACCCCGCCGACACGCGAGGCAACGCTCTCTGTCGTCGGTCTCTCGCTGCCCGAGGCCTTCGCGGTGCTGGCGCCCGATGCCGACAAGGCAACGCGCGCAGCATTGGCCGAACGTTACAAAAGCGCGTTCCGCGAATTGAAGCATGACCCGGCCGAAACCGAGATCTTGTTTCCGCAGGCCAAGGAGACGATCGCTCATCTCGCTGCCCGCCACGACCATCTTCTCGGCATCGCAACCGGCAAGTCGCGCCGCGGTATCGACCGGCTCTTCGATCGTGAAGGCTGGCACGGCAGCTTTGCCACCATTCAGACGGCGGACGACCATCCCTCGAAGCCGCATCCTTCGATGCTTCAGCGTGCCATTCTCGAAACCGACGCGACGCCCGAAGGGACGGTGATGGTCGGCGATACGACCTACGATATGGCAATGGCGCGCACGGCGGGAGTAACCGCCATTGGCGTCGCCTGGGGTTATCATACGGTTGCGGAACTAAATAACGCCGGAGCCCATATTATTGTCGAACGCTTCGACGATCTGCCCAAAGCCATCGACGATATCCTCGCACTCGAAAGCAGCGCCGCATGAACGACGAAAATGGAAACGGCAAATCTGGAGCTGAAGCCGCTCCACCGCGGCCGTCAGGCGCTCCGGGCAAAGTTCTGACCGATAGCCTCGCCAAACCCCTTCCGCGCCGCTTTTACAAAGATGTGAGCGTCGGCGACGATGCGCCGTTCAGCGTGCTGCTCGATGGTCGCCCAATTAAAACGCCGAAGAAGCGTTCGCTGTCGTTGCCGACCCGCGAACTCGCGGAGGCCATTGCCGAAGAATGGCGCGCGCAGGCTGAGCTTATAAACCCTGCACATATGCCGCTGACGCGCTTTGCCAACACAGCCATCGATGCTGTCGCCGACACGCTTGACGATGTTGCCGACGACATCGCGGCATACGCGGGAACCGATCTCGTCTGTTATCGCGCTGAAACCCCGGAAAAGCTGGTCGAGCTGCAGGCCGAGCATTGGGATCCGATCGTCGCCTGGGCGAACGAGGCACTGAATACGGATTTCCGCGTCGTCTTCGGCATCGTCCATGTTGCCCAGCCCACAGCTGCAATCGTCGCTTATGCGCGAGCGTTGGAACCGCACGACGCCATGCGTTTATCAGGCCTGCATGTCATCACCACTCTGACCGGCTCGGCGCTGATTGCGCTTGCGATCGACCGGGAGTGGTTGAGCCCGGATGCCGCCTGGAAGGCCGCTCACGTCGACGAGGATTATCAGATTTCGGTATGGGGCGAAGACTCCGAAGCGCTCGCCCGCCGTCGCGCCCGCCGCGCCGAGTTCGACGCGGCCGTGCAATTTCTATCATTGCGCGGAAAAGTTACGTAGGGATTCGGCGCCGCAACGGCACCAATCGGCTCGCGAGCACTTTGTCGATGCGGCGGGCATCGAGATCGACGACCTCGAAGCGCCAGCCGCTGATATCGATGTGTTCGCCCGTCTTGGGCAGATGCTGCAATCCGGCGAGCACGAACCCGGCGACCGTTTCGTAAGAGCGGTTCTCCGGCAGCACGATCCCGATCTTGTCGGCCATCTCATCAACCGGCATGCCGCCCGAGAACAGCCACGAACCATCGTCGCGCTCGACCGCATGAGGCTCAAGGCCCTCGGCATCTGATTTGAAGACACCTGCAATCGCTTCGAGAATATCGGCAGGCGTGACGAGACCTTCGAAATCGCCGTACTCGTCGTGGATCAATGCCATCGGGACTTCCGCGTCGCGCAGCACCGAGAGAACGTCAAGCGCTGCCGCCGTCTCGGGTATCATCGGCGCCTTACGAACGAACGTCTTGAGGTCGAAGCCGTTGCCCGAAAGAACACTCGATAGCAATTCCCGCGTCTGCACCACGCCGATCAACTTGTCGGCCGAGCCTTCTCCGACAGGCAGTCGCGAATGCGGCGTCGAGATCAGTCGTTCCCTGATCGCGTCTTCGGAAGCCGTGATGTCGATCCAGACGACATCGGTCCGCGGCGTCATGATGCCGACGACGGCACGATCTGCCAGACGCATGACGCCCGAAATCAATTCGCCTTCGCCGGTCTCCAGCACGCCCGCCGTCTCGGCTTCGGCTATGAGCGTCTTGATCTCTTCATCTGTGACCTTGTTTTCGCTCTCCTTCGAGAGACCAAGGATGCGAAATACCAAGTTAGTCGAGGTGTCGAGCAGCCACACGATGGGGCCGGCAAGCCTTGCAAAGCCCGTCATGATCGGCGCGACGACGCAGGCAATGGCCTCGGCGTTGCGCAGCGCGAGCGTCTTCGGCACCAGCTCGCCGATGATGACCGAAAGATACGTGATGACAGCGACGACGATGCCGAACCCGATCGGATCTGCCAGCCTCTGGCTCAAGCCAAGATTTTGCAGATGGAGCGAGGCATCCTCGCCGAATGTCTCGCCCGAATAGGCGCCATTGATGGTGCCGATCAGCGTAATGCCGATCTGGACGGCCGACAGGAACCGTCCGGGCTGTGCCGAGAGTGCCAGAGCGCTGTTCGCACCAGCGCGTCCTGAAGCGGCCATGGCCTTGAGCCGTGGCCGGCGCGCAGAAACCACCGCGAGCTCGGACAACGCAAAGAGGCCGTTGACGAGGACAAGGGCCAGAACAATGAGGGCTTCGGTCACGATTTTCGCGGCCGGCGGATGTGCGTCCAAGCCACTCCAAGTTGTTGAGAAGAGATATGCTAAGAGGTCGGCCAGGGCAAATCAAGGCGGCGGTCGCGCAATAAGCGATGAGCCGATGTCCGAGCACCGCATGATTATTATCGTCGTTCAGCAAAGTTCGACCCGTCGAACGGCAGCGGTCGCATCGGAAGCAGACGGAATAAATAGAGCTTAATCACGCCGTAGACCGCTTGTCCTCGCGTCGCCTTTCAAGAACACTTGCAGAAGTGATTCGGGGTCGGTGACCAATGCTCAATGCGCCGCGCATTCCAGAGCTAGCGCAACGCGATCGCTTCGTGCGCCGCGCGGCGTCCGAAGGGCGCGTGCTGACACTTGCCGACGAAGAAAACGCTTCCGTGCCTTCGCAGAAGGTGGCCGGTCGGACTGTCCAGCTTTTCTGGTCGAGCCCCATCGAAGCTGGGCGCTGGGCCGAGGCGCTGGCCGGAAACCGCGAGTTGCAGGACATCTCTCTGGAGGTATTTGCAACTGATATTCTGCCCGGCATCGCGACAGCCAAGGGGTTCGTCGGAACCGACTGGGTCTCTGATCCGATCGAGGCCGAGATCGACCCGCGCGACCTCCTCATCCGGCTCAAGACCGAGGCGATCCCGCTCTATGCCGCTGCTGCCCGCGAAAAGGGCGAAATTTACCTTGTTGGCAATGCTGATGGTCCGATGCTGACGCCCGGCACGCAGAAGCCGCGCACGGCAGATAAGCTGCATGTTTTTTCCGGTCGGCCCGATGCCGAGGCCCACATGAAAAAGATCTCGGCCAAGCGCGTTATCGTCGAGCCGCTCGCGAATTTTATCGCGACGACGCTGCCCTGGGCCGGAGCCCAAAACCATCCCGTTCTGATCGAGCCCATCCGCGGCGCCGGCTTTGTCGAGGTCAAGGCAGCCGATTTGTCGGCTCGCCTTGTCGCTTCAGCCGCGGAACCTGCCGCAAAAAGCGCCTGAGTTTTAAGGCCTTCGCCTGTCTAAGGGGCGCTGCTCCGGCATCGCGACAACTCACCGTTTGCGCTGCATCGGAGCCATGCTAGAGAGCCCTTTCGGCATAATCGGCCCGAGCCAGGCAAGGGGTTCCATGAAAGACATTATCGATGAGCTTGAGAAGCGCCGCGACAATGCCCGTCTCGGCGGCGGCCGCGCCCGCATTGACGCGCAGCATGCCAAGGGCAAGCTGACCGCTCGCGAGCGCATCGAGCTTCTGATGGACGAGGGTTCGTTCGAAGAATTCGACATGTATGTCGAGCACCGCTGCACCGATTTCGGCATGGAAAAGACGAAGGTGCCGGGCGACGGCGTCGTGACCGGCTGGGGCACGATCAACGGTCGTGTCGTCTACGTTTTCGCCAAAGACTTCACGGTGATGGGCGGCTCGCTGTCCGAGACGCACGCCAAGAAGATCACCAAGATCCAGGACATGGCGCTGAAGAACCGCGCCCCGATCATTGGCGTGTTCGACGCTGGTGGCGCGCGCATTCAGGAAGGCGTCGACGCGCTCGGTGGCTACGGCGAAGTGTTCCAGCGCAACGTCCTGGCCTCGGGCGTCATTCCGCAGATTTCCGTCATCATGGGGCCGTGCGCCGGCGGTGACGTCTACTCGCCCGCCATGACCGACTTCATCTTCATGGTGAAGGACACGAGCTACATGTTCGTAACCGGCCCCGACGTCGTGAAGACCGTGACGAACGAAACGGTCACGGCCGAAGAGCTGGGCGGCGCCAAGGTCCACACCACGAAATCCTCGATTGCCGACAAGGCCTACGAAAACGATCTCGAAGCGCTCTTGCAGATGCGGCGCCTGATGGACTTCCTGCCGTCGAGCAACCAAGCGGGCGTGCCGATCATCCCGTCGCGCGACAGCCCGGACCGCATCGACTATTCACTCGACACGTTGATCCCGGACAACCCGAACAAGCCCTACGACATCAAGGAGCTGATCCTAAAGGTCGTGGACGAGGCGGACTTCTTCGAAATCCAGGAAGCATTCGCGAAAAACATCGTAACGGGCTTCGCCCGCATGGAAGGCGCGACTGTCGGCATCATCGCCAACCAGCCGATGGTGCTCGCGGGCGTGCTGGATAGCGACGCCTCGCGCAAAGCCGCGCGCTTCGTTCGCTTCTGCGATTGCTTCGACATTCCGCTTGTAACCTTCGTTGACGTACCGGGCTTCCTGCCCGGCACCGCGCAGGAATACGGCGGCCTGATCAAGCACGGCGCGAAACTGCTGTTCGCCTACGCGGAAGCCACCGTGCCGAAAGTTACCGTGATCACCCGCAAGGCCTATGGCGGTGCTTACGACGTCATGAGTTCGAAGCACATTCGCGGCGACGTCAACTATGCGTGGCCCACCGCCGAAATCGCCGTCATGGGCGCGAAGGGTGCTGCCGAAATTCTTTATCGGTCCGAGCTATCGGACCCGGCGAAGATCCAGGCGCGCATCGACGAATATAAAAAGCGCTTCGCCAATCCGTTCGTCGCCGCTGAGCGTGGCTACATCGACGAGGTCATCACGCCATCAGCCACGCGTAAGCGCCTCTGCCGCGCACTCAACATGCTGCGCAACAAGACGCTCGAAAATCCCTGGAAGAAGCACGACAACATTCCGTTGTGAGCGCGCGCTTTTTGCATCGGCGTAAATTTTGGCCCGGCGTTCCGAGAGGAAATGCCGGGCCAAAATTTATAAGTTGAGAAAATTAGAGATCAATCCAGATACCGTTGCGCCAATAGCCGTGACCTTCATGTTCACGCCAACGATAGTGTTCGTGGTCGTGATCTTTCCACTTCCAATCGTTGGGATATACTCGCAGATGTAGTCCCGGTTCATAAACCCGGCGCTCCTTAACGTGCCAGCAATCGCCATCGCTGTTGCAAACGACTTCGGCTGACGCGCTCGTCGCGGCAAATGCCAACATGCTGGCTCCGAGAAAGGCAGCGGTTGAGATAGCCTTCATTGTCATCTCCTCTCGTTCTCTTGGAGTGGAAACCAAACGGGTTCGTGCACAGATGGTTTCAGACCTCCGAGAACTTTTCTCGACGCACTGCGATCTCGTTGGAAAGCGGAAGAAATTGGTTGGGCTCAACCAAGGCCGTAACGGCGAAGGTGCGCTTGCACGTTCTGTCAGATTTTGTAAGTGCCGCGAATCCGATCGAGGTAATCGACAAGATTAGGCTTGCCGTTGACGTAACCCGTTCCCGGCCATTGTTGCGGCTGGTCAGCGATATGGCGAAGCATCGCGTAAACTGACGCGTCCAGCGAACGCGGCTTGTCGCCTAGAAAATACGGATTGTCGCCCATGCGGTCTGAAATCGCATCAATGTCCGTGCGAAAACAATCGAGCACGGTTTCAGATCGTCTCCGCCCCATGCCTTGTCCGTCGAAGCCCGCGAGGATGCGTGCGCGAAATGCGTCCAATCCTGCCCGCATCTGCGGCGTAACCTCGGCGCCTTGAACGATAAAGGGGATATATGTTTCCCAACCTGGATCCGATCGCCATCGCGGTTCGATGACACCGCTCCAATAGAGGTGTTCTTCGATGAGACGGTTCCATGCGAGAGCGTTTGCCCTTTCCGAGAGCGAAAGATCCGCATCAAGCGGATCGCCGAACTTTCCCTGTAGGTACTTGATGATGGTGTTGGAGTCGGCGACCTTCGTGCCGTCACTGTCGACGATATAAGGAAGTTTGCCGTGCGGCGCATCGATATCGATCCGCGCGAGGTCCTGCGATCGATGTTGGAACGGAATTCCCACGAAAGTCATGTAGGCAATGACTTTGGTGACGTACGGGCTGATGTCGGGCAGGCCCCACGCAGGCACGTAGCCATAGACCGTGATCATCGTCTTCCCTCAAGGTCGCGATTTCTTAGTGCGCTGAATAGGCACGATTGGTGGCGCGCACGTGTTGCAAGATCTTTTTCAACACACTGGCCATGAGTTCGTTGGCGCGTTCGTTGAGCGTCGCTTCCGACGTTTCGGTGATCGCGCGGCCGCGATTGTGTGCACGCCGATAGCCGAGGCGTTCGGGAAGCGAGCCGTTGAGTGGTTTAAATCCCGTTGTCTCGAGGTAATGCCGTGCCCAACGTTCTTCTTTCGCGTCGAGGATCCGGCACAGCGCGACACACAGCCGATCTTTCGGCAGTCCCATCTGCTCCAGCTCATAGAGAAGCAGAGTCGTCGGATGGAGATCGTCCGAGCTGGTCCCTGTCGGCAGAACGATCAGATCCGACGCGCGTGCGATCTCGAACGTCTCGGGGGAGAGATGGCCCGGCGTATCGATGACGATCAGGTCAGCGTCGGACGTATTCTTCAATGCGTCGACGACTGATGAAAATGCATGCGCATCGATTTTACGAAGCGTGCGGCTCGTGGCGCGCGTTGTCGACCAGCGTACGGAAGTCTGTTGCCCGATGTCGAGATCGGCGAGCATGACGCGCAGATCGCCTTGCGTTGCAACGACCGCAACGGCTCGCGCCAGCGTGCTTTTTCCCACGCCGCCTTTTTGGCCGATGATGGATAGAACGACAGGCATGGCAATCCGCCAATCAGGACGTTCAGGACTGCTCTTAGGCTAGCTCCGAGTTTTAGGCCGGCCAAGCCATCTTTATCCGTCGGCGTGGCCACAGCTGTTAATCTTTAACAGGAGGGGCAAAAATGTCGAACGCCGCAACGGCATATCGCGAGGAGCAATCAAAATACTCAGTGCTCGGCGTCGGCTTCCTGGCAGGGCTCGCCGGGCGCAATCAAAAACGCCCGCGCCCGGCGGGCCGGCTCGCGGCGGGTGTCGCCGGGCGCAATCAAAAAACCCGTGCCCGGCGGCCGGCTCGCGGAACGCGAGTCGCCGGGCACAATCGAAAAGCCAGACGCGATCAAAAAACGGAACCTAAAAACGCCGGTGTGCGTTCGCTATGCAGACATTGAGCATCATGGAGAACCACAATGGGCGGTAGCCTGATTTATTATGCGCTCGTTTTCTTGGTCGTTGCGCTTATTGCGGCATTTCTCGGTTTTGGCGGCTTGGCTGGAACAGCGATGTCAGGTGCGCATCTGTTGCTGATGGTTGCCGTCGTGTTCGTGATTATCGGCCTGGTAGCTGGTGTGTTGCGACGCGGCGCGTAGATAAGCCGTCGATATAGGGCGGCAGCAATTCCGGCCCCGGTGCTTAGGTACCGGGGCCTTTTGCCGTTCATTTACTTCGGCACCATAAGCGCGTAGCCCGCCGCATTCTTGAAATTCTGCCGCTCGGCAGACGAGACCAGCGCGCGAGCTATCGTGGCGATCAATGCAAGGAACGGCATCCGTATTTTGCGGCCCAGGCGATCGCCTTCCTCGCCGAAATAGCGAATTTCCTCACGGTGCCAACCGTGTTGTTCGAAGAAGCCGAACCAGTCGGTCGGGCGGAATAAAAAGGGCGCATTCTGCATTTTGTCCGACATCATCCGCTCGCGGTACTTGAGCAGCTGAGGCGAAAGATAGTCGACGATCCAGTACGCCGCATGATTGAGCGAACGCAGATCGTCTGCCAGAGCTCCGGCGGCGTCCAGTGACAGATACGGAACCACGCCCTCCGTCAGAACCAGAAATTTCTGCGATTTCGCGTTGACGTCACTGAGCACGGACTTGCGTTCCTCATCGTTGGCAAGATCGCATTTCACGCGTTGCAACCCGAAGCGCGGCTTTTCTTGTGAGAGCAAGTTTTCCTTGTAATCGATCATTGCCGGATAATCGGCTTCGATCCAATGCAGCTTCGGCGGAAGGTCCATCCGGTATGGCCGCGTATCAAGACCCGCGCCGAGATTGAGCACCGTGTCGACGCCGCGTCCGACCGCACCCTTAACGAATTCATCAATGATGCGTGTGCGGACGGCGACGACCCACTCCGTCAAAAACGGTCGTGGCATGGCTTCGGCGATGCTCCGGCCGCGGTCGCCTGCCAGCACTGCGGCGAGCGGATCGTGAAAGAGCGCGTTCGAGCGTTTGCTTTCGATGCCCCGGTAATGCGCGACCCAGAATGCCGTATCTGAAACGTTTTCGATCATTGCGTTTGCCACGGGAATATCCTCGAACCAGTAAATTGCCGAGCGGCATAAGCCGCGATTGCGTCAGAGCTGCGACCGCGCGCTAGACGTAAATCATCTTCACGCTCATACCCCCGTCGATGGTGATGTTTTGGCCGGTCATGAAACCCGCGTCATTTGCGAGAAATAGACACGCCTTGGCGATGTCGTCCGGCACCCCGACGCGGCGCACCGGATGCTGCGCTTTATCGGCGTCCGAATGATGCGGGGTTTCTGCGCGACCCGAATATTGCCAGTCTGCGGTCTCGATCCACCCAGGACTGATCGCGTTGACGCGAATACCATAGCCGCCAAGGCTGATGGCCATGCCGTTATGTCAGCGCAATGATGGCGCCTTTCGAAGCCGTGTAGGCTTCGGTGTTTGCCTCTGACATGAAGGCTCGTGTCGATGCGATATTGATGATCGCTCCGCCGCGCTTTTTCTTGACGAGTTCACGTCCAACGGCTTGCGCGCAGAGTACGGCGCCACGGACGTTGACCGCTTGCACGTGATCGAAGTCTTCAATCGCCAATTCCAGAAACGGCTTGTTGGCGTTAATGCCGGCATTGTTGACGAGCACGTCCGGACAGCCGAGTTCTGCGACTGTGCGGGCAATCCAGCGGTTCACGTCCTCCACGCGTGACGTGTCCGCCCGTTCGTACAGGGCGCGGCCGCCGAGCCCGCGGATGTGTTCGACGCATTCGTTGCCCGCGTCTGCAGCCGGGTCCGCGATGGAAACCGCATAGCCCGCTGCAGCGAACGCATACGCGATTCCGCGTCCGATGCCTTGTCCGCCCCCGGTAATCGCGACGACTTTTGCGTCCATATCCTACCGTCCTGGTGTAAGCCTCGGATTGCAACCTCAATGAAGTGGCAACGTGCGAAAAGGCAAGGCGTTGCACGCGCCATGCAAACGCCGCAAGCGCTGACGATAGCAGTTGGCACGGAGATCCGTTCACACATTGGAACCTGCGGGGAGGACCATGGCGCAGCCAGTCGCAATCGTGTTCGTTCACGGCATTCATACGTTTGCGCCGGGGTATCACGCGGACATGCAGGCCGCAATCGAAGCACGCCTGCCCAAGCGCGTGCGCGATGTCGCGACATTCCGGTCCGCCTTTTGGGCTGAGCGCGTGCGTCAGCGGCAAAAGGAATACCTCGATGAAGTTGCAAAGAACCGCCTCTTCCCGGTAACGCCGTATCGCAGTTTGGTCGTGCAGGGGCTGGGTGATGCGGCGGCCTATCAGAAGACAAAGAGCTTCCGCAACTCCTGCTACTATGAAATCCAGTCTGATATCCGCGCTGTGCTTGAAGCGCTCGATGCCGAAGGACAGCCCGACCGGCCGCTGATTTTCATTGGTCACTCGCTCGGATGTCACATCATCTCGTCGTTCATCTGGGACGTAAACACGATCAAGAGCTGGGACGACGCGCGCCTCGCACAAGAGGGCGATGATGTACGCGAGTTCGCCGATTACTTGAAAAACGGCTCGCCTTTCCGCCGCCTCGATACGCTTGCAGGCTTAGTGATGATGGGCTCCAACATGCCGCTTTTCACGTTCACATTCGGACCGAGCCGCATTCTGCCGATCACGACGTCGCGCGATCCAAACACCGCACCGGCTTTTCCCGGCAGACAGCTTGATGCCGACATGCGAGCGCGCACGCGATGGCTCAATTATTACAGTCGCAACGATCTGCTGGGCTATCCGCTGAAGCCGCTTAATGAAGCCTATGCGAACGAGCCGTTGCTCGAAGACATCGAGGTTGCTTCGGAAGGCATGCTGCTCCGCGGAGTTGGTTACCTGTCGCAGCCGATGGTCGCCTATCATGCCCATACCGGGTACTGGAGCAACCGCCGCGTCATCCGAGGCGCAGCCGATTTGATTGTCTCCCTTGCAACGGCGGGTGAGCCCGTGCGCAAGCACAGGTTTGCCTTCTGGCGACGGCCGGAAGAAGAACTGGCGGTCATCTCCTAGAAGGCAAGCAATCAACGGCGCGCCAGCGTAGTCGGCATGCCGAACTTCGGCGGCAACGTGATTTGCGGCATGATGTCGATCACTGCGTCCGGGTCCAGCGTAAACTTGAACTGCTGCCCGACCGTCGCCAGAACGATGGCGGCTTCCATCAGCGCAAAGTGCACGCCGATACAAAGCCGCTGCCCGCCGCCGAACGGGTAGTAGGCGAACTTCGGCAATCGCGACGCCAGTCCGTCGAGCCATCGTTCGGGAAGAAACCGCTCGGGCTCGGGAAAATACTTCGGGTCGCGGTGGTTGACCCACTGGCTCATCAGCACCGTGTAGCCTTTCTTGACCCGGTAGCCACCAAGTTCGAGATCAGTCGTCGCCTCGCGTCCAATGACGTAGACGGGCGGAAAGAGCCGCATCGCCTCGTTGATGACGGCCGCGGTATACGTCAGCCCTGGCAGATCGCTGGCACGCGCCGCGCGTCCGCCCAGAACACGCTTCCATTCGGAGACAAGCTTCTGCTCGACGTCGGGGTGCTGCGACAGCAGATACCAGCTCCACGTCAAGGTTAGCGCCGTCGTCTCGTGGCCCGCGAGGTAGAGCGTCATCGCTTCGTCGCGAAGCTGTTGCGCGGTCATTTGGGTGCCGTCTTCGCGCTGCGCGGCGATCATCGTCGATAGTAGATCGTTGCCGGGTGGGGCGGCCTGCTTTTGCGCGATGAATCCGTCGATGACTGCATTGACGTCGGCGATCGCCCGTTTGAGGCGCTGGTTGGCGGGCGTCGGCACCGCGAGTGGCACCTGATATAAAGCGTCGAGACGACGTGTCAGAAGCTCGAACGTCAGCCGCAGACTTTCGTCGACGCGCACGCGGTCGCCGTGATCGTCGAGACCGAACAGCGTCTTCAGCGCAATGGCGCTCGTTAACGCGCTGAACTCGAATGCGATGTCGACGGCGGCTCCAGGCTTCCACTTCGCAAGCATCGCTTCCGTCAGCTCCGCCATGACGGGTGCGTACGATAGAACTTGCGTCTTGAGGAACGCAGGCTGTAGCAGGCGCCGTTGCGTCAGCCAAAAATCACCCTCGCTTGTAACGAGGCCATTGCCCAGCACCGGCTTGAACGTCCGCGCGCCGAAGTGCTTGATGTAGGAACGCGCGTCGGTAACGAGTACCTGCTGGATGAGTTCGGGATCGCTGACGAGAAACATCCGCCATCGTCCGACGCGGAAGCTCGCGATTGGTCCGTAAGTCTGCGCGAGTTTCAGAAAAAAGTCGACGCGTCGCGGTCCGATCTGCGAGAGGTTGCCGCCGATCAACGTGCCTTTCGGTCCAGGCGGCAGGCCCTTGTGTAGCGTGGCCGTATGTGTCGTTGCCATCGACGCGCTCTTGTCCGGCTCCGAAATTTCGAGAACGTGCCCCGAAAAATCTTGAGATGGACCGGAACTGGTTGGTTCCGGCCTACGCTGACGATGCTATCGCTTTGCAACCATCGGCGTAAGTCGGAAACGTCTCGGGAGACATGCGCGAAGGTGATGGAACTCTAAACACTTCCAGCATCTTTAGCCGCAAGACTACCGACCGCCGACCAGTCGAGATCGTCACCGCCATGGGCAAGCAGTGTCAGAAAGCGGTCGCGCAGCAGGCTGGCGATGGGCAATGGTACGCGCAGTTCCTCGCCTGCTGCCAGGGCCAGTCGCACGTCTTTCAATCCAAGTGGGGCGGCGAAGCCGGCGGGCTTGAATTTTTCATCCGCAATCAGATTGCCGTAGGTTTTGTAAATCGGCGCACCGAACAGTGTCGATGTGAGTATGTCGAGAAAGTTATGCTTGTCGATGCCGACCTTGCTTGTAAGCGCCATCGTTTCGCCGAGCGATTCAATGACGGTGGCGATGAGAAAATTACAGCTGAGCTTAACGACGTTGGCGGCATCGGCTTGCTCCGAGACGACGAATGTCCGCTGTCCGATGACATCGAACAAAGGCGTTACAGTTTTCACCGCATCGGCTGCACCCGCTGCAACAATAAAGAGTTTCGCCGCCGCGGCAGCGTCCGGACGGCCGAGCACCGGCGCCGCGACATAGCGCTGCCCGGCTTTCGCATGCGACTCCGCAAGGCGCTTCGATAGGGCCGCGCTGATCGTGCTCATTGCGACATGGACGCCGCCGGGTTTCATGTGCGCAAGAATACCGTTGGCATCGAAAGCAATGCTTTCAATAGCCTTGTCGTCAGCCAGCATCGTGAAGACGGCGTCGCCCTTCGCGGCCTCGCCCGGTGTGCTCGCCACCTTGGCACCTACGGATGCCAACTTGTCGGCTTTCGCTCGTGTGCGATTGTAGACCGTGACTTCATGCCCTGCCTTGATCAGGTTTGCGGCAATGGCCGAGCCCATTTGCCCTAGTCCTATAAATCCGACTTTCATACTTCCTCGCATGGTCCTTTCGACCCTGAAGCGCTCAGCTTTAAGCCAGCGCTCCGCGCAGTCCGATCTGATTTCTAAGATCCGTGATGGTTGCACGCAGCTCGTCGTTCTCGATGCGTGCATAAGCGTCGGCAGCATGTCGCCCGAGATTTTGCAGCATACGCCGTTCATTGGCGTCGAGCGCTGTACCCGACTCATGCGGCCCATACAGCGTGATCGCATAGCAATGCACACGGCTCGTCGCAGGGATCGCCAGGATGGGCATATCGAGATCGGCAGGAAAGGAAGCATCTTTTGCTGCCGCTTCGTTGATGACGCAAGGCTCGCCTTTGAGCAGCGAGCCAAGTACGCTATCGCTAAGGCGAAGATCCGATACATCGCCCGTCCAGCCTGTGCCGCTCTCATAGCGGTGAAAACCGCTTTCGGTCCGGCGGAACGTTACCGCCGACGACAGCCGCAGAATGTTGCTGGCGCGGCTCGATAAAATCCGATCGATCTCGTCGCCGGTCTTGGCCTCCAGTATGGCCTCGTCGAGAATCTCTTCGGCCCGGTCGAGCGATCGATTGAAAAAGTCATCGGCAAGCTCCACGGCCAATTCGTGCAACCGCCCAATGACAAACAGAATAATCGCGCCGATCAGAAGCCACATCCAGCTCGGAAGTTCGACAAGGTGGTGCAAGTGTTCGGCCTGCTCGTGCAAGAGAAGGGCAGGCAAGCTCGTGATGAGCGCGAGCACAGTCACGCGCCTGAGCGGTATCGCAACGTTGACCACACGCTGCCGCCGCACGGCTTCAACCACGAACAGACAAAGTACGCCGTTGAGCAGATAGAGCAGCCCGGCCACGTCCTCGGGAAGAAATAGTCCGTCCCAGTCGGTCAGCAGTGTCGTATATTCATTGAGCTCGGCGATGACGAAGGCAGGAAGCCCGATCATGCATCCCCACATCACCCACCGCAGACGCTGATTATCCTTCGCCGATAGCGTCTGTCGCCGCATCAGCAGGATGGTAACGGCGGCTGAACTGACGAAGATCCCGAACAAGATGGTGACGCGGCTGAGCAGTTCTGTGTGAAACCCGAACGAGCTGCCATAAGATGCCATCAGCGCCACGGCAACGACCGCGCCAAGCCACGGCATCAGGCGTTCGGCGCGAGCCCATTGCGTCTGTAACGTATCGGTTGGCGCTCGCATTACGAAGACGAGGAGGCCGGCATATCCGGCGGCCTGTGAGATGCAACCCAGAGCGTTCTGCGCCATCAGAATGATCGGCCAGCGCTGCAAGTGTGCGTAAAACTCGTAGGACTGACCGGGATTGAACCAGATTGCGTACAGAAAAAAGCCCCAGCTCATAGGGCCGGGTTTCGTCCACACTAACCACCCGGCACCGAGAATGAAGGCGATGCCCGCGATCTGTTGGAGCGTCAGGACGAAACGCACGAGCCAGTTCGACGGCCGGGGTAGGGCGGTCAAGTGAACCTGACGCGCGGGTTCCGCGCCGTTGGGTAACAGTTCGAATGTCGCCTGCGTGCTGGGAAGGACATACTCGTTGCCGCCGACCGCGGAGATCGTGGCAGCGCAAACGTCACGATCAAAGGGGATGCAACGCATTTTCGAAAAATCGAGCCGATCGCCCTCGCGGACGCCTGCGATCCAAGCGGGAGAAGCCTGCGGCGCGGCAAAAGGCCCAGCAACGTCATAGATCAGGCCGTTGCTGTCGGCATAAAAACCGAACGACCCGAGCGGGCGAACCACGCGCGCGAAATCCGGCAGGATCATCGCGAGCGCCCAGATCAGCAATCCGAAAAATAGAAGCCGCCCGCGTGTCATCGTCGATTACTTTCGCCTCGAGGCAGTCATGCAAAGTCGGGGACGAACAACTTATCCCCGCAGTCTCCGGCAGTGGTAGGATGCCAACTCATGAAGCCGCAAGGAGGCGCGTTTGCGCAATCCGAAGTTAATGATTTCCTTAATGAATTTCCGAGCCTGGAAACATGCAGGGTGCCACGTGGGGCGGCAGGCTGGATTTTCATGATGAACATAATATAAAGGCATACCTCGTCTCGGGCACGGATACGGTTTGGAATCCTCATGATCTCTTCGGCACTCGCCGCAACGATGGCGCGGAAAAACATCCACTACGGCTGGGCCGTCGCTGCCGCGGCCTTTCTTACCATGCTCGTGACCGCGGGCGCCGTCGGCGCGCCTGGCGTTTTCATCGTCCCGCTCGAAAAGGAATTCGGTTGGAAGACATCGGAAATCTCCTCGGCCCTCGCCATCCGCTTCATGCTTTTCGGGCTGATGGGACCCTTCGCAGCGGCCTTCATGAATCGCTTTGGCATTCGTCGAATGGTTCTGACGGCGCTCATCATTGTTGCCACCGTACTTGCTGCCTCAATGGCGATGACCAGTCTCTGGCAACTCGTTTTGCTGTGGGGCGTCGGTGTCGGGTTGGGAACAGGTCTGACGGCAATGGTGCTCGGCGCCACGGTTGCGACGCGGTGGTTCTCCGAAAGGCGCGGGCTTGTGATGGGCATGCTGTCTGCCAGCACGGCAACCGGCCAGCTGGTCTTCCTGCCACTGCTGGCCAAGCTTACGGCGCTTTATGGCTGGCGCATCTCGGTAGCCTTTATCTGCGCGGTGATTGCCGTTGCGGCCTTCGTCGTCTGGCTGTTGATGCGCGATCGCCCCGCCGACGTCGGCCTGCCGCCGTACGGCGCGCAGGATATCGTTCCGACGCCACCGCACACGGAAAATTTCGGCGCGCTATTGCTGACGCCGTTGTTGGCCCTGAAAGAGATCTCCACAAGCGGTGCTTTCTGGGTTCTTTTCGGCACATTCTTCATCTGTGGGATGAGCACGAACGGCCTTATCCAGACGCATTTCATCGCGCTGTGCGGTGATTACGGCTTGGCTTCAGTCGCGGCGGCGTGCGTGCTCGCGACGATGGGCGTTTTTGTCTTCTTCGGCACCATAGGCTCGGGATGGCTGTCGGATCGCTTCGATAATCGCTGGCTGCTCTTCTGGTATTACGGGCTGCGCGGGCTATCGCTGCTTTATCTACCGTACACCGACTTTACGTTTTACGGGCTGTCGCTTTTCGCGATGTTCTACGGCCTCGATTGGATCGCCACCGTGCCGCCGACGGTCAAGCTGACGACGCGTTATTTCGGTCCCGAAAAAACCAACGTTGTCTTCGGCTGGATCTTCGCCGGTCATCAGATCGGAGCGGCGGCGGCGGCCTATGGCGCAGGGTTGACGCGCACCGAATTCGCGACCTATCTGCCAGCGTTTTTTGCGGCCGGAATAGCTTGCCTCGCGGCTGCTGTCCTCATTCTGTCGTTGAAAAAGCCTGAAGCATCGCCAGGGATGCTTCAGGCAAAAGCCGCGACGTGAACCGGAAAAAGTCCAGACCGCGTAGGCGGCATTGCTCTAGTCGATATCGACGGCGCGCAAACGCAACGCGTTTCCAATCACGCTGACGGACGACATCGCCATCGCCGCAGCTGCGATGACGGGCGACAGCAGCAATCCAAAGATCGGATAGAGCACGCCCGCCGCAATCGGCACGCCCGCGGCGTTATAGATGAATGCGAAAAACAGATTCTGCCGGATGTTCGACATCGTGGCCTCCGACAGCCGACGCGCCTTCACAATACCTTCGAGATCGCCTTTGAGCAGCGTCACGCCCGCGCTCTCGATCGCAACGTCGGTGCCTGTTCCCATCGCGATGCCGACATCGGCCGCGGCGAGGGCAGGAGCATCGTTGACGCCGTCACCCGCCATCGCAACGGCGTTGCCGCGGCCTTTGTATTCGTTGACGATCCGCGCCTTGTCTTCCGGCAGCACGTCCGCCTTGATGTCGTCGATGCCGAGCTTGCCGGCGACGGCTTTTGCCGTCGTTGCATTATCGCCCGTCAGCATGACGACATGAATGCCGCTGGCTTTCAGTTTTTTCAGGGCCGAAGCGGTTGTCGCCTTGATGGGATCGGCGACCGCAATAATGCCCGCTGCTTGCCCATCGACGGCGACGAAGATCGCAGTCGCACCATCGGCGCGCAACTTTTCAGCGTCTGCATCAAGCGACGACGTCGAGATGCCCTCTTCGTCGATGATCTTCCGATTACCGATGACGACGACGCGGCCATCAATGGTGCCGCTGACACCTTTGCCTGACGGCGCCGCAAAGTCGCTGACCGGTGAAAGCGCGACATTCCGTTCGCGCGCCGCTGCGACGATGGCGGCGCCCAGCGGATGCTCGCTCGCCTGTTCAAGGCTCGCCGCAAGCTTCAACAGCTCGGCTTCGTCGACGCCGGACGCGCGGATCGCGGTGACCTTCGGCTTGCCTTCAGTCAGCGTGCCGGTCTTGTCGATGACGAGCGTGTCGATCTTTTCCATCCGCTCCAGCGCTTCAGCATTCTTGATCAGAACGCCCGCGCGCGCACCGCGACCGACGCCGACCATGATCGACATTGGCGTCGCAAGGCCAAGCGCGCAGGGACACGCGATGATCAGCACGGATACTGCTGCGATGAGAGCGTATGAAAACCGCGGCTCCGGCCCGAACGCCATCCACGCCATGAACGCCAATGCCGAGACGCTCATGACCAGCGGCACGAACCAGCCCGCGACTTGGTCGGCCAATCGCTGGATTGGAGCGCGGCTGCGCTGCGCGTCCGCCACCATTTGGACTATGCGCGCCAGCATCGTATCGCGGCCGACCTTTTCGGCGCGAACGACGAGCGCTCCGGAGCCGTTGATCGTTCCGCCGATCACCTTCGCGCCCGCCGTTTTGCCGACAGGCATGGATTCGCCAGTCACCATCGATTCATCGACGTTGCTCTTCCCCTCGATGACTTCGCTATCGACCGGAATGCTTTCGCCTGGACGCACGCGCAGCTTGTCGCCGACGGCGATGGCTTCCACTTGCACTTCTTCATCCGAGCCATCGGCCTTGATGCGCCGGGCCGTTTTCGGCGCAAGATTGAGCAGCGATCGAATGGCGCTGCTCGTTTGATCGCGCGCGCGAAGTTCCAGTACTTGACCGACCAGCACCAGCACAGTGATGACCGCAGAGGCTTCGAAATAGACGGGTGCTGCGCCATCCATACTGCGCAGACTTTCGGGAAACAGACCGGGTGCCAGTGTCGCGACGATGCTGTAGAGCCACGCCACGCCGGTACCGAGTGCAATCAGCGTGAACATGTTGAGATTGCGTGTCTGGAGCGATTTCCAGCCGCGCTCGAAGAACGGAAAGCCCGCCCACAGCACGACGGGCGTAGCAAGCACGAGCTGGACCCAATTCGAAATTGTTGGGCTGATGATGTGATGCAGGTTGAAAATGTGTCCGCCCATTTCGAGCACGAACACCGGCAGCGTTAGCACAAGGCCAATCCAAAGACGCCGCGTCATGTCTTCAAGCTCGGCGTTCGGCTGGGCCTCGGCCGATACGATCTCGGGCTCGAGCGCCATGCCGCAGATCGGGCACGAACCCGGCCCAACCTGGCGGATCTGCGGATGCATCGGGCAGGTGTAGATCGTTCCGGCAGGGACATCCTCGGTGCGCGCGTCCGCAGGGTTCAGATATTTGGCGGGGTCGGCGAGGAACTTCGTTCGGCAACCGGCGGAGCAGAAATAATAGGATTTTCCCTCGTGCTCGGCGCGGTGCTTCGCCGTAGCGGGATCGACGCTCATGCCGCAAACGGGATCCTTGGCCAAGTGCGCGCTCGCATCGTTGCAATGATCATGGTGCGCGTGGTCGTGTCCGTGAGCAGCCGCGCTACTTTTCGCATCCTGATTCGAACAGCAGCTATGCCCGCTGTGACCGTGTCCCGCGGCCGGCTTGTCGGCTGTCATGGCTTCGCGTCCTCACAACTTGAGTATACCCACCCAGGGTATCTGTTGACAGGTATACCCTAGTAGGGTATCCGTCAAGGTATGCAGAAGCAAACAAAAGCCGCTTGCCTGAAGCGCCTGAGCCGGATCGAGGGTCAGGTGCGAGGCCTCGCCAAGATGGTCGGTGATGACCGATATTGCATCGACGTCGTTACGCAGATTTCGGCGGTTCGTGCGGCCCTGCGCCGCCTCGAAGAAGAAATCCTGAAAGATCACGTTGCCCATTGTGTCGAGCATGCCATCGCGAGCGGTAACTCCGCGGAGCAGCGCCGCAAGGTTGCCGAACTGATGGACGTATTGGCCCGCGCGTCACGCTGACTTGGATCAAGTATGCGGCCGCCGGAAAATCGACTTTTATCAATGTTGAGCGTTTCTTCGATACAATTTGAAATACTGCCTATGCCTAGATGCCTTTGATTTGCCACGCCGATGACGACTTCCAGCGTCACATATTGAACGACGGAACTGGCGATCCGAGACGTTCAGCCATGACCGTCAGCGGGAATTCAAAGAATGCGCGGGATGCAATGAAAGCAATCATTCTGTCGATCGTGGCAGTGTCGGCGTTAGCTGGCTCCTCGACTCTGGCATCAGCCCAGCAGTGGCAACAATGGAACGACCCACGCGGGGCGCCGGCGCAGGATTATTCCCGGTATCGCGGCTACGACGACCCGCAGGATGATGATCGCTACTTCGACCAGCAGGACGGACCACGCTCCGACAATCGCTACAGTGATCCCGATAACGATCCGCAGCGCTACGACCCCCGCTACAACGGCGGTCGCGACGATGGCCCTTATGCACCGTATCCGGGACGGCGCGCATACGGCGGCGACCGCGATGACAGATATGGATACGACCGCGATGATTATGGCGCTTGGGATGCGGCGCCCTCTCGAGAAGAGGAAGACCGGCTGAGCAGGTCGCAGGGCGTCAGCGGCGGTTCGCGGCCCTATATCCGCCCAGTGGCGCCGCCGAAGGTGGCGTTCAACGCTCCCTATGCGCCGGGTTCCGTCGTGATCGATACCAGCGCGCGCAAGCTTTATTATGTGCTGGGTAACCGCACCGCTTATGCGTATTCGATCGGCGTCGGCCGTCAGGGCTTTGCCTGGACGGGCAAGGAGAAGGTTTCGCGCGTCGCCGATTGGCCGGACTGGTATCCGCCGGCTGAAATGCGCAAGCGTCAGCCCCGTCTTCC
>JAFECH010000367.1 GCA_018242255.1 Pseudomonadota bacterium
CGTCGGCAGGACCATGACGTCCATGCGCTTCCATTCGGCGTCCGCCGCGCGGCGAAGCTCGGCGAGGCGATACATGCTCTCGAAGGTTTGCAGCGCGGTCTTGGCTTTCCCGCCACGAACGATATCTGCGACGACAGGATTGAGGTCCTGTTCGGGCAGATCTTCTGTTGCGAACAGGCGCTCCGCAACCCACGGCCCGTCATAGAGCATCGCCGCCGTGTCGCGAAACGGCGTGTAGTTGAAGGGCGTGATTTCGACGCCAAGCCCTGCGAGCCGATCGATCGTGTGAAGATAGAGTCGGCGGTACTCGCTGTCCTCGAAGAACGACAGCGGCGAATTCGGTACGCCAACCTTCAGCGGCCGGCCGACGCTCTCGACTGTGAACGGCGGTGCGTCGGCGCGCGAAAAGCAATCGTCCTTGTCAAAGCCAATGGCGATCTCGGCAACCTTTGTGGCGTCAGCAACGGTCAGGGCGAAGATCGAAACGACGTCCTGGCTTTTGCACGCCGGAACGACGCCGCGCGTCGAGATCAGCCCCTTTGTCGGCTTCAGTCCGACGATGTTGTTGAAGGCGGCCGGAACGCGTCCCGATCCGGCCGTATCCGTGCCGAGCGAGAAAGACACGAGCCCGCCTGCAACGACCACGGCCGATCCGGAACTCGATCCTCCCGAAATATAAGCTGGGTCGAACGCGCTTGTCGGAATGCCATAGGGCGACCGCGTTCCGTTGAGGCCCGTCGCAAATTGATCGAGATTGGTCTTTCCGATCAAAATCGCGCCGGCAGCTTCGAGCCGCTGGACGACCGTTGCTGAGCGTTCCGGCGTGTACGCAAAAGCCGGACAGGCGCACGTCGTCGGAAGTCCCGCAACGTCGATGTTGTCCTTGACCGCGAACGGGATGCCGCAAAGCGGCCCTTGAGTAATTCGCCGCGCCCGATCCTTGGCCGCTTCCTTGTCGATGAGCGTGATCCAGTCAGGCTTCACGCCCTTGGCCTGGATGCGGGCATAGATCTCGTCGATGACGGCTTCGGGCGTAATCTTCTTCGCCTCGTAAAGCGCGGTCAGATTGCCGATATCGAGCGATAAAGTCACGCCGTCGCCTCCGCCTGCAATTCCTTCAAGATGACGAGCGTCTGGCCGAGCGAGACAGGCCGACCTTCGCCACAGCGAACCTCATGCACGATGCCGCTTGTCGGCGCGGGAACGGCCATTTCCATCTTCATCGACTCGACGATAATCAAGGTCTCGCCTTCGGAAACGGCTTTCCCCGGCTCGACAAGGATCTTCCAGACGCTTCCTGGAACAGGACTTTCTACTGAAGTCGCACCTGGCGGCAACGCGGCATCGGCGTCGTGATCCTCGAAGGCGTCGGCAGAACTCGCCGCCCCTTCCTGATCGCTCTGCTGCCAGCGCGCTCGCTCTGCTTCGAAGGCCGCCTGCTGCCGCGCTTTGAAGGCCGCGATCGTTTCGGCATTTTCCGCCGCGAACGCCTGATAGTCCTTGAGGCTGAATTTGGATGGCTCGATTTTGACGTCTACTTGGCCTTCGAGAAACCCGTCGCGGAACGCCAAAAGCTCCTCGTCGCTGACCGGATAGAACCGGATCTGGTCGAAGAAGCGTAGCAGCCACGGCGAGCCGGCCTCGAAAGCCTTCGTCGTCCGATAGGTATTCCAAACCTGGCACGTTCGGCCGAAGAGTTGATAGCCACCGGGGCCCTCCATGCCATAGATGCACATGTACGCGCCGCCGATGCCGACGACATTGTCGGGCGTCCATGTCCGCGCCGGATTATATTTTGTCGTCACGAGGCGATGACGCGGATCAAATGGCGTAGCCACCGGCGCGCCGAGATAGACGTCGCCAAGGCCGAGCACGACATACGTCGCTTCAAAGACGATGCGAAGAACGTCTTCGATGGTGTCGAGACCGTTGATCCGCCGGATGAATTCGATGTTCGACGGACACCATGGAGCTTCCGGGCGCACGCCTTGCATGTATTTGTCGATCGTCTTCTGCACCGCCGGGTCGTTCCACGATAACGGCAGATGGACGATGCGCGAGGGCACTTCGATGTCACTGAGATCGCCAAGCGTATCTTCAATGGCGGAAAGCTCCACCAACAACTCTTCCAACGGCAGTGTCGTGCCGTCGTAATGGATCTGCAGCGAGCGAATGCCGGGCGTCAGATCGAGAATGCCGGCAAGCTTGCGCTGTTCGAGCGCCGTCATCAGAGCATGCGCGCGGAACCGAAGCGTGAAGTCGAGAATGATCGGCCCGTATTCGACGAGCATGTAGGCGTCGCCGGCACGGCGATAGACAACGCGCGGCTTATCGCCCGATGCCTCCCGGCTGCCGATCACGCAGTCGTCGGCTCCCCACTTGCCGTTCGGAAACGACGGTGCTGCGACCGATTTCAGCGATGCGACTTCCGCCGCTTGTTTCGCAAGCCGCGCCGCCGCTGCTGCCGGTGTCAATCGCACAAATCGGACTTTGTCGCCGGGACGCAATTGCCCCATCTTCCAAAGCTCCGCCTGCACGATCGTCACCGGACAGACGAAGCCGCCGAGTGAGGGGCCGTCGGGACCGAGGATTACCGGCATGTCGCCCGTGAAGTCGACCGCACCGATGGCGTAGGCGTTATCGTGGATGTTGCTCGGATGCAGACCCGCTTCACCGCCGTCGGTCCGTGCCCACACTGGCTTTGGCCCAATCAGGCGAATGCCGGTCGGATTCGAATTGTAATGGACCTCCCAATCGGCCGAAAAAAAGGTGTCAATGTACTCCGGCGCAAAGAAGTCCGGCGCGCCGTGCGGCCCATAAAAAACACCGATTTCCCACGTATGAGTCAGCGCCGGCTTGAGCTCGACGTCAAGGCTCGACACCGGCGCGTGGCTCGCCTCCGTGCCGACATGCAGCACGTCGCCGGTCATCAGCACGCGGCCACCGTGTCCACCGAATTTGCCGAGCGTGAATGTCGACTTGCTACCAAGGTAGCTCGGAACGTCGATGCCGCCGCGAACGCCGATGTAGGCGCGCACGCCAGGCCCCTTGACGCCGCCGACTTTCAAAACTTGTCCTGCTTTGACGGCAAGCGGCTGCCAATACGCAACTGGCTCGCCATCGAGCGTTGCGGCAAGCTCGGCGCCCCCGAGGCAGACGGTCGTATCGGTATTGAAGCGCAGCGTCGGGCCGGAAAGTGTCGTCTCGATCGTAGCCGCGCTCTCGTCGTTGCCGAGCAGGCGATTGACGAGACGATGCGACAGCGGATCCATCGGCCCCGAAGGCGGCACACCGACGGCCCAATAGCCGACGCGCCCCGGCCAATCCTGGATCGTCGTCTGCGTGCCGGGAGCGAGAACCTCGATCGTCTCGGCTTTGTAGACGAATGTCTGCAGCGTGCGCGTCAGCATCTGGCCCGCGCCGAAGACTTCAGAACGCGACAGCTGACGCAGATAATCGAGGTTGGTTTCAAGTCCGCCGATGCGCGTCGCATCGAGCGACGTCTGCATGCTCGCGAGTGCCTCTTCGCGCGAGGCGCCCTTGACGATGATCTTTGCAATCATCGGATCGTAAAACGGCGAGACTTCCGATCCGCTCTGCACCCACGTTTCGATGCGCGTCTCGGGCGGCCAGGCGACCTCTGTCAGACGGCCCGAACTCGGACGAAAATCGCGGCCGGGATCCTCGGCGTATAGGCGAACTTGGATAGACGCGCCTCTGGGAACAATGGTGTCCTGCTTCGGGAGCAGCAACGAGTTCGCCGCCTGCCGTACCATCCACTCGACGAGATCGACGCCGACGACTTCTTCGGTCACGCCGTGCTCGACCTGAAGCCGCGTGTTGACTTCCAGAAAATAGAATTCGTTTGTCTCGGCGTCGTAGAGATATTCGACCGTTCCGGCGCTTTCGTAGTTCACCGATTGGCAAAGACGCCGCGCCGTATCCCAAAGCGCAGTGCGCGTCGCTTCCGGCAGATTGGGAGCTGGCGTCTCCTCAATGACTTTCTGATTGCGGCGTTGCGCCGAGCAGTCGCGCTCGCCGAGCGAGACGACATTACCTTTGCCGTCGCCAAAGATCTGCACTTCGATGTGCCGCCCGCGCGCCACATACTTCTCCAGGAAGATGCCCGCGTCCTTGAAGTTATTGCGGGCGAGGCGCTCGACGCGCTCGAACATTGGTATGATCTCGTCAGCAGATGAGACAAGCTGCAACCCGATGCCGCCGCCGCCCGCTGTGCTCTTGATCATGACCGGATAGCCGATGCGTTCAGCTTCGGTTTTCGCATGTTCGACGCCGCGAATAAGACCCGATCCCGGCGCCAATGGGACGTTCGCTTCGAGCGCCAACTCGCGCGCTTTGTGCTTCAGTCCGAAGGCGCGCATATGTTGCGGCTTCGGACCGATAAACGCGATGCCGGCCTTTTCGCACGCTTCCGCAAAATCAGGGTTTTCAGACAGAAAGCCGTAACCCGGATGGATGGCGTCGGCGCCCGTCTTCTTCGCAGCGTCAAGAATGACGTCATACTTCAGATAGCTTTCGGCAGCAGGCGAGGGGCCGATGGCGACAGCCTCTCCAGCTTGCATCACATGCATCGAATGACGATCGGCTTCCGAATAGACAGCGACGCTCGCTATCCCCATTCGGTCGAGCGTCCGAATGATCCTGCAGGCAATGGCGCCGCGATTAGCGATCAGGACTTTGCGAAACATCTGCGTTACGCCTCCTTCGCCCAGACGAGTACTTCAATCGGCGTCGGATTGTAGGCGTTGCATGGATTATTGAGCTGTGGGCAGTTTGAGATCAGTACGATGACGTTCATGTGCGCGGTCATCTCGACATACTTGCCCGGCGCCGATAGGCCGTCCTCGAATGTCAGGCCGCCATCGGGCGTCACGGGCACGTTCATGAAGAAGTTGATGTTGTGCCCGATGTCGCGCTTGGACAGCCCGTACTGTTCGTTCTCGGCGATCGCCAGCATGTAGCTGTCACGGCAGGCGTGCATCGCCTTCTTTTCAAGCGCGTAGCGCACGGTGTTGCTTTCAGTTGCGCAAGCGCCGCCGAGCGTGTCGTGGCGACCGACCGTATCGGCCGTGATCGTCAGCATCGGACGGCAAAGGTCCGACAGCAGAACCGTTCCTGCCGTCAGATAGATATTGCCCTGTTCGCGGATGGTGTCTGATGCCGAATAGCGCTCGCCGGGATTATCGGCGTTGAAGAACAACGTATCGGCAGCCTGGTTGCCTTCGAGATCGAGAATGCGAAACGTCTCGCCCTCGCGCACGACATGCATCCAGTAATCACCCGCAGGAACGACCCGCCGATAGATCGCGTCGGCATCGCGGAAAGTGCTTTCCTTGATCATCAGTATGCCTCCTCGCAGCAGCCGGCGAGAAAGATCCGGTTGTTTTCGAAGCCGCGGCCGTTCTCAGGCCGCGAGAGGCGTGCTGGATCGTCGTCGGCAGCAGGCGGTCCTTCGAAAATTTCAAATCCGACGGCTTTGCGCGGATAGCTGTTTGCTGGATTGAAGGGGTGCGGGCAGGTGTGGAACAGCACCAGCGTTTCCATCTCGAAGCGCAGTTCGACCTGCGAACCCGCCTTCGCTGCGGCGGAATCGAGCGACATCGCACCGCTATCGGCGACGACGACCTTACTGAACCAATTGACGTTCGCAGCGAGATCGCGCCGTGTCAGACCGTATTTCGCACCTTCAACGAGGAAGCTGTCGTGGCCGTTCTGTTGCCAGTCGTTACGCGCCGTCTGATAGCTTTTCTCGCCCCACTTGCGCGTAACGGTCGCCTTCGTCGTGTTGCCTGAGACCGTGTCGTGCCAGCCGAAGGTGTCGCCGACGATCGAACAGAAGATCCGCCCCATATCGGAATAAAGGCAGTGTCCTGTCGTCAGCTTGAATGTGTGCTGACATTTAAGCGTATCGGGCGCGTTATAGCGCTCCAGCAGGTTCTGCGGATTGTAAAACAGCATGCCGATGTTGGCGCCGCCTTCGACGTCCGTCAGTCGCAGCCGCATATTGCGCCGCATAAGCAGCGACCAGTGCTTACCGCCCGGTAGCGTATCGGTATAGATCAGGTTCCCCATCGTCGACTCCCAACGCAAGAGCGCCCCGCTCTTTGCGTGCCGGTCCGGGTCGTCCCGGGTTTGTCATAGCCGCCAGGGCCGTCCCTGACGGAGGCATTTCGCCCACGAACGCAGCTTCTAATGCCGGCGATCTGCCGCAATAGCGGGAGACCCCGCGATTTTTGGCGGCCAGATCTCGAAGTCGTTGGTGACCGTCGCACCCTTGGGCAACACGCTGCCGTTCATGCCTGGCGTGATGTCCGCTGTCAGGCGCGCGCCGTAGCGCTCGGCTTCCTCCGGACGGTCGCGCTGTCGCTCGAACGCGATGATGCGCGTGCCGAGAGCGAAGGCCTCGCGCAAATCGTGGGTGACCATAACGACCGTCAGTTCCGATTCATTCCAGATGCGGCGCATCAGGACATGAATGTCGGCGCGGATGCCGGGGTCGAGCGCTCCGAACGGCTCGTCGAGCAACAGGATCTTCGGCCGCCGCATCAGCGCCTGCGCAAGCGCCAACCGTTGCTGCATGCCGCCCGACAGTGCGGCCGGATATTTTTTCTCGTTGCCGGAAAGTCCGACAGCGTTGAGCAGCTCGTGCGCCTCTTCCCGGGCCTGCCTGCGTTTCGCGCCGAACAGACGACCGAGACCGCCGCCCTTCTCGAATTCCCGCCCGATGATGACGTTCCCGAGCACCGTCAGATGCGGGAAGACCGAATAGCGCTGAAACACGACGCCTCGATCGGCATCTGGCTCCGGCTTCAACGGCTGACCAGCCACGGTAATTTTTCCGCGCGTCGGCTTCTCTTCTCCGAGCAGCATGCGCAGAAACGTAGTCTTGCCGCAGCCTGACGGTCCGACGAGTGCCACGAACGCACGTGGGGCAATCGAGAGGTCGATCTGTTCCAGAACGATGTGATCACCGTATTCCTTCCAGACCTTATCGAAGACAATAGCGCTCATTGAGCCCTCGCTTGCGCGAACCAAGGGAATGCCTTGCGTTGAAGGATGCGTAAACCGAGATCCATCAAGAAGGCGAGCAGGGTGATCCACGCGACATAGGGCAGTATCACATCCATCGAGAGGTAGCGGCGCACGAGGAAGATGCGATAGCCAAGGCCTGCATCTGCCGCGATGGCTTCGGCCGCAATCAGGAACAGCCACGCCGGTCCGATCTCGAAGCGGACGGAATCTAGGAGGCGCGGCAGCGTCTGCGGCAGGATCACGCGCAACGCGATCTGCAGACTCGAACCGCCAAGCGTCTGCGCTTTAATCAGCTGCTCGCGAGGAATATCTTCGACGCGCAAAGCAATGTCGCGGATGAGCTTCAGCGATGTGCCAATAACAATCAGCGTAATCTTTGAAGCTTCACCGAGCCCCATGACGATAAAGAGAATAGGTAGCAACGCGAGCGGTGGCACCATCGATAAAAAGGCGATCACCGGTCCGAATGTTGCGCCCGCCACAGGCAGTAAGCCGAGCACGATGCCGAGAACCAGCGCGATGATCGTCGAGATCGCGAGGCCGGTCAGAAGTCTTGTCAGACTCGCGCGCGTATCTTCCCAGAGCAGATAGGTGCCGGTACGGGCGTCCTCCTTGAAAGCGTAATCGTCAATTGCGCTGCTCATTTTCGCAAAGCTGGGAAGCAGCTTGTCGTTTGGATTCTCCGCCAGGCGAACGCCAGATCCGATCATGTAAGCGACAATAAGCAAAACGAATGGCAGGAGGGCGAGCGCAAACCGCCAAGTTCGGTCGGGACGATAGTTTATCGCGCGCATGCATTCGCCTTCCTGCGTTTGTTGTCGAATGGAGATCGGCCGGGATTAAAGTTTGCCCTCTTCGGCTTCCTTCATGTACGTGACGTCGTATCGAAACTTCACGTTGTCCTTGTCTCCAAAGACGGTCTTGTCGGGAAACTCGACTCCGATCGCTCCTGCAGACTTTGCGTCTTTGCCGAGCAGCGATTTCTCGAAAAGGAATTCCGAAACGAGTTGCGTCTTTTTCTTGAGCTCTTCGCTCGAGGTGAAATCGACACCTTCCTTCGGCGTATAGAAGAGCTTCGTCGTGGCGAGCTGTTCTTCGAAGCCCTTGAGATCGGTGCCCGAAGCCTTCGCCATCGATTCCTTCGACTTCGTGCCGTCCTTCATAGTGGCGAGCGTCTCGTACCAGATGCCAGCCATCGCCTTGCCGAACTTCGGATTGTCCTTCAGTGTCTTCGTATTCGCGACCATGATGTCGATGATCTCGCCAGGGATCTGCGAGCTGTCGAAGACCTTATGGGCGTCGGGCGATTCAAGGATCGTGGAAACCATCGGCTTCCAGGTGACGACCGCCGTGACGTCCGGCGTCTTGTACGCCGCCGAGATGTCGGCATCTGACGTATTGACGACCTTCAGATCTTTTTCTGCAAGGCCGACTGTCGGAAGTGCGCGAGCCAGCAGGTAGTGCGAGACCGAGAACTCTACGAGGTTGACTTTCTGCCCTTTGATGTCAACGAGCTTGTCCTTGTTCTTCAGGATGATCGCGTCGTTGCCGTTTGAATAGTCACCGACGATCAAAGCTGTCGTGTCGACCCCGCCAGCGGCTGGAATCGAGAGCGCGTCCATGTTCGCTGCGCCGACCGCATCGTAGGTGCCAGCCGTGTACTGGTTGATGGATTCGACGTAATCGTTGAACTGTTTGATTTCGATGTTGATGCCGTACTTGTCGGCCCATTTCTTCACGATGCCGGACTCGACGGCATATCCCCACGGCATCCAGCCGACGTAAATCGACCAGGCGACCTTGAAGTCCTTTTTCTCCGCGGCCGCGGCAGGCGAGAGGGCAAAGCCCATCGCGACCGCTGCGCCGATCGCAGCTTTCAGAAATGTCTTGGCGGAATAGCGCATTGCTGACCCCTGTCCTTGTGCTGGCCACTCAAATCAGACCGCAAGGGCACCAGATCAGGGACGGCAGGGAGATCCTCGAATACGCGCACGGCATGCGCATAGAGGGAGGCCTGTCCGTTCGAGAGCCGAAGCAACTCGCGGTGTAGGTCTCCCGGGCTTTTATCCCGCCGTGGCTCCGCCGCGTTGTTCACGTGGCGGGAGAGCCTCTCTCGGACCTGACGCTTGGGAAGCCGGAACCCTAGAGGCGTTATGCGCACAACTCTGCACGCGCCGTGCCAATTCACATTTGCCAAAAATATGAGATTTTACTGGAGTAGCCGCTATTGGCGCTGCCAATGCCGTATGCACAGCGCCTATCGCATGAGCAATGCCCACCCGCGTGCTTCACTGCCTCATCGTGCATCGTCGCGTGGACTGGCCGCGAGGAGGCTGCGTAGCATGGCAACGAGGCGTGAGGCCGGTCCAGAGCCACCGCACTGCAGGCTGATCCGCGCGCCTTCGAAAAGGAGAAAGACTTCGTCCGCAAGACGTTCCGGTTCGCGATATCGCGCGGCGCGGAACACATTGACAAGCCGGTCATGTTTTCGTCGCTTGTAGTCTTCGATCACACCGCGAGCCGGATGGCCGGCATCCAGTTCCACGGCAGCGTTCGCAAGGGCACATCCGCGCTCACTTTTGTTGGAAAGCACATCTTCGACGTGGTCGATCCAGGCGGCGAGCTTTTGTTGAGGAGTACCAAGGCCTTCCCCTAATAGTCGATCAAGCGTTGCGACGTTTTCGCCAGCCAACTGCTCAACATATGCGACGATAAGATCATCCTTCGAACGGAAGTGCCGGTAGAGCGTCATTTTGTTTGTGAGTGCGGTCTCGGCGACGGCTTCGACGCCGACGGTGTGCACGCCAAATCGATAGAAAAGCTCGCGTGCAGCAAGCAAAATTCGCTCACGAGGGGGCTTTTCGGCCAGCGACCCGCTAATTTCCGAGCGCAACTTGCTGAAATTGCGCAGGTCCTTGTCTAGCGCTGTGCTCATCGGCCTCTTGACGAAAAAGTTTGCCATCGTTAGCTGTGTTACCGATCGGTAACTGCGCCGCTGGTCTCGCTAACACGACTCCCAGGGCCTGTCATTCGGCAGTTTAGCGCTCCACGAGGTGGGGTCTGAGCAAGATACATCGGCGACCACTTCCGGGCGCAATCCACCGTAGTTTCTGACGTTCAATGCACGAGATTACCGAGACAATCGGCTGAAGCATTGACGAACAATGTTCATGATGGAGAAAGACAGCGTGTTCCAACGATCCGCTCCCATCGTCGCGGCTCTGCTCTTTCTGTGCACAGGCATGTCAGGATGCAGCGAGGAGAAGTCGGTCGCTCAAACGGCGCCACCTCCGCCGCCGCAGGTCACCGTCGCAAAACCAGTCAAAAAGGTCGTCACCGACTTTGACGAGTATGTCGGACGCTTCGTTGCGCTCGATTACGTCGAGGTGCGTGCCCGCGTATCCGGTTATCTCGATAAGATCCATTTCACAGACGGCCAGATGGTCAAGGCCGGGGATCCGCTTTTCACGATCGACCGCCGGCCGTTCCAGGCAGCGCTCGATCAAGCCAAAGCGTCGATCGAGCAAAGTAAGGCCAACTTGGCGTTCGCTGAGGCAGATCTCGTACGCGGCAAAAACCTGCCGGTCGGGACCGTCATAACTCAGCAGACGCTCGATCAGAGGGTGCAGGCTGAACGCGTCGCCCAAGCCAACGTGACGGCGGCCGAGGCGTCCACGCGACAAGCTGCGCTGGATCTCGAATTCACGGAATTGACCGCGCCGATCTCCGGCCGCATCGGCGATCGTCGCGTGTCTATCGGGAACCTCGTCACTGGCGGCACCAGCGGTAATACGACATTGCTCGCGACCATCGTCTCGGTCGATCCGATCCGTTTCGAGTTCACGATGGATGAGGCTTCTTATCTTCGCTATCTCGATGCCGCCTCTGCCAAGCGCGCCGACAGCATCGATCGCGGCTTGAGCCTCGACGCCGATTTGAAGCTGATCAACGAAAAGGATTTCGTGCATCACGGCCGCATCGACTTCGTCGACAATGCTATCAACCCTTCTTCAGGTACGATCCGCGGCCGCGCTGTCTTCAAGAATGCCGACGGTCGTCTGACGCCGGGCATGTTCGGTCGTGTCCGTATCGCTGCCCACCCCCCGGAAGAGGCGCTTCTGGTTCCTGACGACGCGATCGGCACCGAGCAAGTTCGCAAGTTCGTGTTGGCGGTCGATAAGGATAACGTCGCAAAGCCGAAATACGTGACACTTGGGCCAGTGGTTGATGGCTTGCGTGTCATTACGGCCGGGCTCTCCGCAGACGACACGATCATCGTCAACGGCCTGATGCGTGTGCGGCCCGGCTCGAAGGTCACGCCGCAGCAGGCCACGGCAGACGCATCAAATCCAAAGGACCAGGCGGTCCGGACCAACTAGAGAACGGACCGTTCAATGCGTCTTTCGCACTTCTTCATCGACCGGCCCATCTTTGCGGCCGTCGTTTCGATCGTTTTTGTGATTATCGGCGCGGTGTCCGTCAGCCGTTTGCCGATCGCACAGTATCCGGAAATTGCTCCACCCGTCGTCAACGTGACGGGGCAATATCCGGGCGCCAGCGCCAGCATCGTGGCGGCGACGGTCGCTACGCCGCTCGAACAGCAGATCAACGGCGTCGAGCACATGCTGTATATTTCGTCGAACTCGACGAATGACGGCCGCTTCTCGATTTCGGTCACCTTTGATATTGGCACCAACCTCGATATCGCACAGGTCCAGGTCCAGAACCGCGTGCAGATCGCGCTTCCCCGACTGCCGGCTGACGTGCGCAACATTGGCGTGACGGTCGCGAAGGCGTCGCCCGATCTCATGATGGTCGTGCATTTGCTGTCGCCCGACAACTCGCGAGACACGTTGTTCATCTCGAACTACGCCAACGTCAACGTCATCGACCAGTTGAGCCGTATTCAAGGTGTGGGTTCGGTCACTGTCTTTGGCGGTCGCGATTATTCGATGCGCGTCTGGCTCGATCCTGACCGGCTGCAGTCTCTGAGCTTGACCGCCGACGACGTCGTAACGGCGCTTCGCGGACAGAACGTTCAGGTCGCTGCGGGCGTTCTTAATCAGCCACCCTTACCAAATCCGGGCGCCTTCCAGATAACGGTGCAGACGTTAGGCCGATTGGCGGATCCGAAAGAGTTCGGAAACATTGTTGTCAAGCAGACGTCGAATTCGGTTGTTCGCGTGAAAGATGTCGCGCGGGTCGAGCTTGCGGGGCTCGATTACGGCATCAACTCCTATCTCGACAAACAGGCCGCCGTCGGTCTCGGTATTTTCCAGCTTCCCGGTTCGAACGCTATCGACACGGCGAAGAAGATCAAAAACGAGATGGAGGAAGTTTCCAAGAGCTTCCCGCCGGGCCTCAAGTACACGATCGTCTATAATCCGACCGACTTCGTCCAACAGTCGGTCGATGCGGTCGTTCACACGATTCTAGAAGCCATCGTGCTCGTTGTGATCGTTGTCATACTGTTCCTGCAGTCGTGGCGCGCGGCGATCATTCCGATTGTGGCTATCCCCGTGTCGCTAATCGGTACGTTCTTCCTCATGGGGTTGTTCGGCTTCTCGCTGAACAACCTGTCGCTGTTCGGACTTGTGCTCGCCATCGGTATCGTCGTTGACGACGCGATCGTCGTTGTCGAGAACGTCGAGCGCAACATGTCGAACGGGCTCAGTCCGCGCGAAGCCGCCTATCGCACGATGGAAGAAGTCGGCACTGCCCTGATCGCCATCGCCCTCGTGCTGAGTGCAGTGTTTGTGCCGTCGGCGTTTATTACCGGCATCTCGGGCCAATTCTATCGTCAGTTTGCTCTGACGATCGCAGGCGCAACCGTCATCTCACTGATCGTCTCTCTGACGCTGTCGCCCGCACTCTGTGCGCTTCTGTTGAAACCCCACGCCGAGCATGAGCGTCAGAGCCTGATCACCTGGCCCATTCGAGCGTTCTTCAAAGCCTTCAACTGGAGCTTCGACAAACTCTCGCACGGCTACGGTTGGGTTGCTGGCCGCGCCGTCCGCTTCGCGGCGATCATGCTCATCATCTATGTCGGTCTCATTGCCTTCGGCTTGAATGAGTTCCGCAAGACGCCGGTCGGCTTCATTCCCGATCAAGACGGTGGCTACCTGATTACGGTGGTTCAGCTTCCTCCGGCGGCGTCGCTCGATCGCACCGATGCGGTGAACCGGCGTATCGTCGATATGGCATTGACGGTGCCAGGCGTCGCACACTGCGTGAGCCTCGTGGGCTTTTCCGGCGCCACGCGTGTGAACGCTTCGAACGCTGGCGCTGTCTTCGTCGTCCTCAAACCGTTCGAGGAACGCTCGAAAGATCCTAAGATGTCGGCGGCGAATATCCGCACAGAGCTGCTGAAGAAATTCTCGGCGATCCAGGAAGGGCTCGTTCTGGTCGTTGCGCCGCCACCGGTTCGCGGCCTCGGTAACGCTGGTGGTTTCCGAATGATGGTGGAAGACCGCAGCGGCGCTGGCTCGCAGGCATTACAGCAAGCCGTCAACGCGATGATGGGGAAAGCCGCGCAGACGCAGGGCGTGCGGCAGGTTTTCTCCCTGTTCGAGACGTCGACGCCGCAGCTTTACCTCAACATCGACCGCGTCAAGGCGGAGATGCTCGGTATCAATATCCCGGACGTCTTCTCTGCATTGCAAACCTATCTCGGTTCGCTCTACGTCAATGACTTCAACATCCTGGGCCGCACGTTCCGTGTTACCGCACAGGCGGACGGCGCCTACCGCTTAACTCCGCAGGATGCGTTGAACATTCGCGTGCGCAATAATAATGGCGATACGGTTCCGCTGGGATCGTTCGTTACGGTCAGCGACGTTTCCGGCCCCTCGCGTGTTCCGCGTTACAACCTTTATCCCGCAGCCGAACTCGACGGTTCGGCCGCACCGGGCTATTCGCAGGGTCAGGCGATCAGCATCATGGAGAAGATGGCCGACGCGACGCTGCCCCCGGGCTTCAGCTACGAATGGACAGATCTCGCCTATCAGCAGATCCACGCGGGCAATACGGCAGTCTTCGCCTTCGCGCTCGGCGTGGCATTCGTGTTCCTCGTGCTGGCCGCGCAGTTTGAAAGCCTGACGTTGCCTCTCGCGGTCATCCTCATCGTGCCGATGAGTTTGATCGCGTCGATCTCCGGCGTCGTCATCCGCGGCATGGATAACAATATTCTCACCCAGGTCGGCTTCATCGTGCTCATAGGCCTGGCGGCAAAGAACGCTATTCTAATCGTGGAGTTTGCCGAGCAACTCGAAGGCCAGGGCCGCAACCGCTTCGAGGCGGCGACCGAGGCGGCACGGATCCGAATGCGGCCGATCATCATGACGTCGCTCGCCTTCATCCTCGGCGTCGTCCCGCTGGTCTGGGCCGTCGGCGCGGGTTCGGAGCTTCGCCAGGCGCTGGGTACAGCCGTGTTTTCCGGCATGATAGGCGTGACGTTCTTCGGCCTTATCTTTACGCCGGTGTTCTACGTCGTCTGTCGGTGGATCTCCGGTCTGCGCCACCGTCGGTCGGAACAGAGCCATTCGCCGCCGCATCCGGCCGAATAAATCTCGCGGACAGCCGCCCGCCGTCGCAAGCCTCGCACAGGACGCCGGAGTCAAACTCGACTCCGGCGTTTTTTATGCGGGTGAGGGGGACCGGGCAGCGGCAATGAATAGAAGAGAGCGGCGGCGCGCAGAGGCGGTTTCGCGAGCGGCGCCACAGTCGGTTCAAAACTCTGACGTCGCACGGCAATACCAGGACGCCGTCCAATTCCTGAAGGCGGGTCGCCTCGACGAGTCGGAGATCGCTCATCGTCGTGTGCTTGCGCTCTCGCCTAAGCACCCGCCGAGTCTGCACCATCTCGGGCTCATCGCATTTCAGCGCCGCAACTTGGAGAGCGCCGTAGAATTCGTTCGCCAAAGCGTTGCGGCTAAGCCCGACTATCACGAGGCTTGGCTCAACCTGGCCATCATCCTGGGGGAGCTGAGCCGTTCGAAGGAAGCCATAGAGGCTTGCCGCGAGTGTGTGGCTTTGCAGCCGAAGAACGCCAACGCTCACGCCGTTCTGGGCAACCTATTGCGCGTTGCGAACAACGACGCCGAGGCCATGACGGCGTATCTCAACGCTCTCGATTTAAAGCCGGATCAGCCTATCGTCCTCGCGCGCCTCGGCGAGCTGCGCTTGAAATCGAGCGACATCGAATCAGCCAAGGTCTATTGCAAACGAGCGTTGGCACTGGACCCAGAGCTCAAAGAGGCAAAAAATCTTGACCTGCGTCTGTCGGCTATGCTCGGCTTGGCCGGGACGCGTATCGCCGACATCGAGGCACAGGCGGGGTCGGCCGCAGAGCGCGCCAGGAAGTTCGACCACTTGGCCACGCACTTGCGCGAAAATCGACGCTTCGAGGAGGCAGCCGATCTCTGCCGTCGTGCCATCGTCGCAGATCCGGGTGTTGCCGATTATCATTTCAATCTGGCACTCACCTACGAAGGGCTTGGATACCGCCACGATGCCTTGGCGAGTTACAAGGCAGGTCTCGCAATCGATCCCGATCGTGCGGAGGGATATGCCTGTGTCGGCATGCTTCTCAGCGGCATGAACATGCACACCGGCGCCGTTCAGGCGCTGGAACATGCGATAAAACTCAATCCGAAGCTCGCGTATGCATATTACAACCTCGCGATCATTCATAAGCTGCGCGAAAACTACGACGAGGCGCGTGCGGCCTTCCAAAAGTGTCTTGAATGCGCCCCCGATGAGATCGTCAACCGCTTCGAATATGTCAACTTGCGGCGATTGATTTGCGATTGGAACGGCGTGGACGATGAAGAGCGCGCTTGTCTTGAAATCTTCCGGGCGAAAGACGCATGCGTTGCGCCGTTCCAGCTCATTGCCTTGCGTGCAAGTCCGGCTGACCAACTCAAGGCAGCTCAGAGCTACACCAGGACGTTCGACGTTCCGCCACCGTCCCGGTTCTCATCGCATCGCAGCCGCCTCGGCGCCGGGCAGCGCATCCGCATCGGATTTCTGTCCTGCGATTTCTTCGAGCATGCAACTGCAATGCTCTTTGCCGAGGTTCTTGAGCGGCTCGATCGTGATCGTTTCGAGATCTTTGGTTACTGCCACAGCCCGGAAGATAACAGCGCCACCCGTCAACGATTGTTGCGCGCGTTCGAGCATCTGAAAAAAATCGGAACGATGCGCAATCGCGACGTGGCGCAGTCCATCCATGATGACGCAATCGACATCCTGGTCGATCTCAAAGGCTACACGCGCGACGCTCGCAGTGAGATTTTTGCCTATCGTCCTGCGCCGATCCAGGTGAACTATCTAGGCTATCCAGGCACGATGGGCGCCTCGTTTATCGACTATATCATCGCCGATGCGATGGTTGCCCCGATGGATGCCCAGGAATTCTACACCGAACGCATCGTCCACCTGCCGCACAGCTATCAGCCCAACGACTGTCAGCGCCAAATCTCTGACGCGCCGATGTCGCGCGCCGACTTCGGGCTGCCGGAAGATGCGTTCGTGTTCTGCTCATTCAACAACAGCTACAAGCTCAACGCCACGATGTTCGACGTCTGGATGCCGCTGCTGCAGCAGGTGCCGGGCTCGGTGCTATGGCTGCTGGTCCCGAATACGACGTGCGCCGAGAATTTGCGCCGTGAGGCAGAGGCGAGGGGCGTCGATCCAGCCCGCCTTGTGTTCGCCAAGCGAATGCCGATTGCCGAGCATCTCGCGCGCCATCGCTTTGCTGATCTTTTTCTCGATGCGCTGCCGTGTAATGCCCACACGACGACCACCGACGCGCTTTGGGGCGGTCTTCCCGTCCTGACGTGCCTCGGCGATACCTTCGCGGGCCGCGTTGCGGCCAGTCTCCTGTCGGCAATCGAATTGCCCGAGCTGATCACGACCAATCTTGCCGATTATAGCCGTTTGGCGATGGAACTGGCTCAGGACAAGCCGAAGCTCGAAGCGATCCGCAACAAGCTTGCGATCAAAAAACAAAGCGCGCCCCTGTTCGATCCCGAACGGTACACGCGCAATCTCGAAACGTCGTTCGAAACGATGCTCGAGATCAAGCGTGCGGGCGACGCGCCACGTCCTTTTGCCGTAAGCGAGGACAAGGCGATGCAGATCGCGTCTTCGCCGATCAAGATCCCAGCAGAATAGTTCTGAGCTGCAGCAACGCGCCTATTCGCAAAGCGTGAAGTGCCGCTTGCGCTCCTTCATGTCGAGATGAAGATGATCGCGGTGCGCTTCATTGGTGTCGGGCCCAAGTACGGTATCGAAAATATTGCAGGCGCCATCGTGTGCCTGGTGCAAGAAAGCAGACATTGCCTGCTTGTCCTGCTCCGCCTTCAGCTCCTCCGGCGACTTCGTCTTCGCTTTTGGATCGGCCTTCGACTTCGCATCGGTCTTGTCTTTTTCTTCGCTCTTCTTGGCGAGGTCGTGCGCGCCGAGTTTCGACGCAGCGACCTGAAACTTGGCCTTCTCGGCGAGTGCTGCGGCGTCGCTCGCCTTTTGCGCCCGTTTCAGTTCCTGCTCCGTTGGACCCCAATCCTTCGAAATGCGGATGACCTTACCATCCGCCAGAACGAACGCCGAGACGTCGATGGCGTTCATTAGGGCGTGTTCGCTGATGGGCGCGCGTGCCAGCCCGTACCGGTTTCGGCATGAGTAAGCCCCCGCAACGACGCGCACGATCGATGAGCCAAAATTCTTTTTCGCAGCGGGCTCCAGCTTATCGGTGATCCAAGAGTTGAGGCTGGCAATCATCTGGCAGTTGAGCGTCGCGGCAGGCTCGATCTTGACCTTGCTCTGGCCGATCGTTTTCAGAAGGCGCGGAGCCGGTGCGCCGCAAATGCCCTCGCGGACCGGCGGCAACTCCTCGGTGTCGACGGTGATCTTACCGAGCAGACGCGAGCATTCCTGCTTCGCCGAGGCGATCTCGGCCTCGGTCCAATCGGGTGCGCTTTGTTTGTCCGGGGGCACCGGTTTCGTCGAAGCCTCGTTCTGGGCGGGGAGCGTCGGAACCGTCTGCCCAGCATTCGATGATGCCGGCAAATTCGGTCCAGCCGCATCCGCTGCTTTCTCAGTGGGCTTTGCGTCAACCTGTTTGCCGGCGAGCGGGCTGTCGGCCTGGAGCGCCGGCACCTTCGGTGTCGAGGGAAGGATCGGCGCAACGTCAACTCGCGCATGCAACTCAATCGCAGGCGGCGAGTTTAACCGGCCGGCGCGAACGATATAGAAGCTGTTGGGTTCGAAGAACGGGAGCAGCAGGACGCCGAAGAAGACGATGCGCGTCAGCAGGACAGATGAGCGAACGGCAAGTTCGTCTGCCTTGACAGCAGCCTTGGAACGGAACGCCAAGGCCTGAGCTAACAATTCCTGTTGCCTGCTCAAGACAGATCCTACTCGCTGATGCTCCCGACGGGTCTGCTGCGCGTTGAATAAGTAAATTCAGTATCCTCAAAATTTGACAACAGATGGCCTCTGCCGCGCGCAAAGGCAAAATCTCCGACCCGTCCGAGCGAAAGGGCCTTTCGAAACTCTAAAAAGGGGCGTGAAGTTCCGCCCGCGTCGATTATGACAGGGAATTCTTCAAATTCGGTCAACGAGGGCAAGGTGGCGCTTCTTGAAGTCGCGCGGCGTCATCCCGACGATGGCTTTAAAGAGCCGTCCGAAATGCGAGACGTCCCCGAACCCCCACGAGTAGGCGATGTCGCTGATCTGCCGATGCGCTTGCGCCGGATCCGCAAGGGCTGCCTGGCACTTTTCGATCCTTTTGCTGAATAACAGACGCTGAAGCGACGTTTGTTCGGCATCAAGCAATTGATTGGCGTAGCGGACCGAAATGCCGGCCGCGCTAGCGAGGTCTTCGCATGTTGCGCTGCAATTCGACAAATTGTCCTCAACGACGGATTTTAGTCTGAGCAGGGATGCGAGACGTGCCGATGAATGAACGAAATCGTCGCCTTCGGAATCCTTCAGTGCAAGCGCAACAAGATCGAGCAGTTGCGATTTGATCTGCGATTGCGAGGACGCGCTTAGGTAAGAAAGTTGATCCGGAAGCAATTGGGCAAACGTGGAAGCCAAGGCGCCGCCGCCGTGCCGTCCATCGACGCGCCGCGCCGTCCACCGCGCCAGCGGTCCGAGCCGCGCTTCGCAATCGCGCCGCGAGACTTCGATCACCAGGCAGTACGCATCTGCGGATTGAACGAATGTCCCAAGACGCCCGGCATCGACAAGACAGAAATCGCCGTTCTTGAGTTCAGCCTCCCGGCCGTCTTGCGTTATCCGCACGCTGCCGCCGAGCTGCATCGCAATATGGACGATATCTGCGAGCTGCGCCGCTTGGCGTTTTGTGCGCCATGCAGTCATGCCGTTGCAGCGAAAAATCGAAATCGCGAGCCCCGGCGACCGCAGATGTCGCAGGTCGCCTTCGAAACGTGTCGGATGATCTGGACGCGTTTCGAAAGGACCGAGCACCTTGCGGCTTGTCTCGAACCAGTATTCGAACCGGTCACGCGGATGTACGTCTGATGTGGAAATGGACCATTCCGTCAGCTCGTCCCCAGCCGACTGAATAGGATCCTCAAGACTGCGTAACATCTTTTTATCCCTGCCCGCAGCCGGGATGATACGGAGCGAGAGGGGAACGTCAAACGCAAAGACAGAACAGCCGCCGATAATTTCATGGATGGAACTATCGGCGGAGTTGGTAGTAGTATTGAGTTAATCTTTATGCGGATGCTGCCGATTCATCGTGCGCCGACAGGATCGACCTTAGGGTGGAAACGAACTGGTGTGCTTCCGAGGCAGGGACACCTGCCAGCAGCTTCTTTTCGACGCGTGTGTAGAGACGGTCCGCGCCCGCGATAGCTTTTGCGCCGCGCTTTGATAGGCGTACGCAGTAGGCGCGGCCGTCGAGGGGCGACCGCTTGCGGTCCAGCAGGCCCTTCCGGATGAGACGGCTTACGATTCCCGCGACGGTCGAACGGTCGATGCCTGTTATCGTCACGAGATCGGTCTGGCTCAGGTTTTCCTGGCGGGAGATGGCCGTGAGGATAGCAAGCTGGCGCAGGGTCAAGTCATTATCGGCAGTTTCCGTGGAATAAAGCTGCGTTGCGCACTGATCGACGCGCCGAAGAAGATGAATAACTGAGCGCTGAAGATGGGCTGCAGGCTGCTGGCTCATTGTTGAAGTTTCCCTCCTTGGAATGCGTGTGATTGATCAGCACGCGAATGCTCAGTGGAGAAAACAGTAGTCGGTCTTCGCATTCTCTACTGATCTGGGCTTGAAAGTCGGATGTGAGGGAGATTGCAGAAAATTTAGATGAACATGAACGTGTACGGATTGTTCTGAGCACAAGAACAAAACCTGCACCTTTTTCACGATCTCGTGCCCGCATGCCGCATGCTTCTGACGCATATGGTTCACATTCCGCGTCGAATTTCGCCAAAGTTCAATTGTTCGTAGACGCCACCCTTCCACTCCGGTCATGCGCCGAAATGAACAGAGGATTCGCGGCAACACGGCCGGGGCTTCGCGCCCGAAATGGCATCCGCTGATGGCACTTTCCGTCGGATGGGCCATCATCCCCGGACTGCACGTGACGTGCGATGACAAAGGGAGAGGGCTGTGGCGACGATCATCGCAGTGCATGGGACGTTCGCGGCGCCGACACCGGCTGATCCGGACGGCGGTCCGATGCCGGAATTGCAGTGGTGGGAAGCGGGAAGCACGTTCGAGAAGGATATGCGCGCATTCGTCGAGGCGCGCGACGGCGAACTCAATTTCGTTCCGTTTACCTGGGGCGGCGACAACAGCGAAGTCGAGCGCCGTGAGGCAGGCGACCGTCTGACGAAGGTCATGCGGGACCTCGAAACCAAGAGCGAGCCTTACTGCATCATTGGCCATAGCCACGGCGGCTCCATCGTTTCAGACGCTTTGCTGAGCAACGCTGCCCGCCGCCGTCCGCTCGCCAATCTCAAGCGCTGGATCACGGTCGGGACACCTTTCCTGAAGCTCCGGAAAGAGCTTTGGCTGCTCACCCGTCTCAGTCTGATGCGAAAGGTGATCTTCGTCGCCTCGATGATGCTACTGATGATGTATCTCGTTTATTTGATCGCAACACAGTTCGAAGGGGGACGAACGCTATTTGGCGGCGTGTTCCCCCGCGTATCGATCTACACGGGCGTTCTCGCGAGTTTGCCGGCGTTGGTCTTCTATGTCGTGCTGCACTGGTTGGACGGCCGCAGTCTGCTGAGCTATCGGAAAAGAACGACGAACCGTGCCCGTTCCACTTTCGCTCAACGCTGGCTGCCGCTGTCTCATCCCGACGATGAAGCAATTCAAGGGCTCTCGCTGTTGCCCGACGCGCGACTCGATTTTTTCGACAAATCGTTCGCTGTCTCGTCGATCACGCTGCTGTCCGTCATTGCGCTGCCGATCATCTATTTTGCCATTCTGCTGTCACCGACGCAGATGGTCGGTATCGCGAACTGGCTGAAAACAGAGATTTACGACGCCAATGCCTCCCCCGAAGCGGAGGCGGCGTTAAAGGAGCTTCGCAGCCAGCTTATGGCGGCGTGGCGTGGTGAAGGCGAAGCCGTAAAGACCGATAGCGGGGCCGCTGTGCCAAAGCCGCCGGATCCCAAGGCCGCATGGCAGCAATATCGCCAGAAGCGCCACGAACTTGAACAGAGATACTCCAATCTCGACGCCATCGAACGAGGAGTACGCTTCAAGAAGCGCTTCTTCGAGAAAAACGGGCAACCCTGCGGAACCTTGTGCGGCAACGGCAAAGATATCGCGACCAACAGCGGTCTCCTGCTCCATGTCGTGACAGACGAATTAGCTTGGTCGCTGGGAACGACTGATTTGGGCGACCCTCGTCTGCGCTGGATCGGATCCCTTTTTGTGCCTGCAATTGTCGTTCCTATTATTCTCGGCGTTTTGGCTCTCGTTCTGATGGTGGTGATTCAAGGCATCGCCACATTGGTCAGCGCGGTTTTGGCGAAAATTCTAAACGGCATCACCAACTCGGAAGTGAAGCGCGCAGCCTACGGCAATGATACCGATGGTGAGATCGCGATTGGCGCCCTTGACCGCCCCACATGGGTCGAGAAATCGTTGCCTCGCCTTCCAGTACCGCTCGCCGAACTCGTGACCAATTACTCCAATGCCGCTGCGAGTTTGACGATCGCCAAATTCCGCCACGCGATCGGGCAAATCCGGTTCGCCGTACCGCCGCACACGGCCGATACCGCCATCAGCACATATTTTACTTGGAAAGAACTCGTGCACGCGTCCTATTTCGACGTGCCTGAATTTCGCAAGCTGATTGCACAGGCCATCAGCCGTTCGGATGGTTTCGTGCCAAGTGCCAGCTTTCGCGCCGATCCGGATTTCGCGCGAACGGCCGAGTGGCTTGATGCCATTGAAAACGCGCCGGGCACCACTGATGAGCCGTCTGACCGTGAGCCGACACCTAGCGACTCCAAGGCCGTCGCGGCTGTCGTCGGCTCGACAGTGAAAGCCTCGCCTTAGCTGAACCGGCGAGGACTTTGGATCACCACCGCACGTTTCGGCCGGTATAGTCGAGATACTTCAGGCCTGGCTTTCCCGACTGCGCCGAGATCGTATCGACGACACGCGGAATGCTTTCTTCGATGCTGAGCGTTGCGTGTGGGCCGCCCATGTCCGTCCGGACCCAGCCCGGCGCGATGATCACATGCGCGCGATGGCCTCGTTGCCTGGCTGCGTAGCTGCGCATGAACGTATTAAGCGCCGCCTTGCTGCCGCGATAGACTTCCCAACCGCCCTGTTCGTTATCGGCTACGCTGCCAAGACCGGATGACATGACGCCGATGGTGCCGGACGACGAAACGAGTCCATCGAGCGTCTCGATCAAGCGCATCGGGCTGAGCGCATTGGTGACCATCACGCGAATGAACTCATCCGTCGAAACATCGCCGATCCTTTCGTCCGGATCGTTGGTGACGCCTGCATTGACGAACAGCAGGTCAAACGTTCGCCCTGCCAGCCGATCGCGCAACGCGTCGACTTGGTCTTGCGCAACGATATCGACCGTCTCGATTTCGAGAGATTCCGAGTATTTGACTTGCAGATCGTGAAGCGCTGTCTTTGACTGCCCGCGCACGGTCGCAACGACATGCCAGCCGCGTCGCAGATATTCCTCGACGAGGGCAAGGCCCAAACCGCGCGAGGCGCCGATGATCAGAGCCGAAAGGCTTTTGTCGGGCATGAATTCATTTCCTTTCGATAATTCCAATTGCAGAGACCCGGGCTTACTGGTGATCCCACATTTCGAAATATCGCGTGCTCTGAGCGCGATTGCGAGTGCGGTTGTGTCAAGGGTTTGATGACAAGAAGGAATGCGCGACGCATCAATGCGGATTAAAAGATCATCCCTGATATTCAGGAAATCGCGATTTCCGCAACCGCGACGTCGCCATCCGTCACATAATGGTTGACGCGTCCCGCCTTCAGTTGCTCGCCCGCCCGATGGAGCGTTGAGCCTTTGATGGCGCCACAGCGGGTCAATTCGCTGACGATAAATTCGCGTTCGATGTCGGTATCGGCATCGGTCGCATGCGTGATCTGGAAGGTCAGCCGCGTGAGCGAAAATCCCGTGTCGCGTGTCCCTGCGCCGATCCAAAGAACGCGTTCTTCGTCGGTCGGACGATCGGTATTGAGCCAGAAGTCGAGCGTATTGGCATTCGTCTGCGCATAGTCGAGGCTCTGGGCCCAGAAGCGAATGTGATGACGTTTGCGTGGGCTGTTGTCGATAGCCTTTTGAAAGCCGATGTCCTGGCCGCGACCGAACAGATACAGCGTGCTGAATGGCGCCGTCGGATAGGGCTCGTTGAAGACGAATGCTCTCACCATGTGCCACGAACTCCGAAGCGTTAAAGCGTCCGCCTCGACCCATCCCGCCGCGGCAAACGCATCGCGGAGCTGTTGGAATGTCCCAGCCAGCGCGACGTTGATCGGATCGCCCGGAAGTCCGTCACCCGTGATCGTGAAGCTTGGCACATGCCGCGCCCGCTGGATTTTAAGACCCATCCTGACCGCATTGGGAAGGATGACGTAGGCGCCAATCCCGTAGGCCACGCTCAGTGCCAAGATGATCGGCAAGCGGTGATCGAAAAACTTGAAGACATCGACGATCAGCCAGATGCTCAAAGCCCCGAGGCCAAGAATGGCCACGCGCTGCAAAAGCCGAATTGCTCGTCTCAACATGCGCCGCTACAGCCCGGTCAATTGCATAAACCCATCGCTATTAAGAGTGTTTGGATTGCCGTTGCAAAGGAAGTTTGCGCGGGTGGTTGATCGCGCTATATGTCGGCATCGGCGGTGACAGCGACACAAATGCCGCCTCCAATCGACGGCCAAAGCAGTTACAAGGACATTGTGCCGATCGCTTTGCCCGCGTGCGTTCGACACCACGGTATTGTTAGGTTTTCATGCAATATCAAGCACATAGATTTTAGTGCCCCCGTCGGTGGATTGCGTTCTTTTTTAAGTGCCACCAATACCTTAGGCTGTGCCATGTGCAATTCGTGCACACCGAAGCTGACGATTGTTTCCGATATCTAAGGACTATTCTGAGCGATTGGCATCATTGAAACCGGCCTTCGCCAAGTCGGGTCAGCAGAAACACGCCGTTAGAAAATTGTGCGCGATTAAAGAGCTGGGTGTCACATGTTCGGCGAATGCGCTGGGCCGCGTCATCGCGCATTAGGCGCTCGTTTGCACTGCGAGAGTGGACTTCGCTTGAAGCTGTTTGACGACAATCGACAATCAGAATGTCAACTCACACTAAGTGGACAGAGGGCATGTCAGGCTTCCGACCGTGAGGTCCTTCAGTGTGATGAATGATTTTGATCTAGTTCAACCTAGAACGATCCTGTAGCGAAGTTCCCTATCAGAACGATGCACAGGGATCCGCAGAAATGAAAGCGTCGACGGCAATCATTGGGTTGGTTTTGGCCACTCTAACGTCCATTGGACCGACCAACGCACAACAATCCATTGTTCAGTCAGTCAGCCAGGGCTGCGCCAAGGAGCTCCAGACATACTGCAAGGATGTCACCATGGGCGAAGGCCGTGTCGCCTCATGTCTCTACGCCTACGAAGATAAGCTATCGCTGACCTGCGCAGCCGCGGTCTATCGAGGCGTGGTTGATCTCGAAAAAGCGGATGTGGCGCTTAAAATTTACGCGCGCCAATGCAGTTCCGATCTTATGCAGTATTGCTCTGGCGAGGTGCCTGGCGGCGGTCGGCTGTTCAATTGCCTGAAAAAGAACAAGGCGACTCTCACCAAAGATTGCTCGCGAGCTCTGAAGGACGGTGAGCCGATGATGAGGCGTCTCGGTCTGATCCAATAATGTTTTTGGATAACTGAGAGCTCTCGCGTCAACCGGACTCCGGAGGCAAATGTGAAGCGGTGGCAATTTGGGCTTATAAGCCTGAGCCTGTGTGTCTCAACGTCAAACGGGAACGCAGCAGAAGGCGCGATCGGTTTTTATCTGCTCGGTTCCCGGACATCCATGTCTGGCTATCTGCCGCCGCCAGGAACCTACGTCCAGGATAACAACTATTTCTACGGCGGGAGCACGTCGGCGACACTTGAATACAACGGCGTGATCGTCTCCGGCGGCGTTGATGCGCAGGCTTATTACAATTTACCGACCGCGCTCTGGGTCGCGCCCGAAAAGGTATTGGGCGGCAACATCGCTTTCAATGCGATTACGCCGATTGGATATAAGAATGTCGACGCAGGACTTGAATTAAGCGGGCCGGGTGGCGCGGTCATCGGTTCCGGGGGTCATGATGATGAAACCCGCTTCGGTGATCCGGTTCTCGGCTCGTCGATCGGCTGGCATTCGGGCAATTGGCATTGGAATCTCGGCACGCTCGTCAACGTGCCACTGGGATTTTGGCAGAGAGGCAATCTCGCAAGCATCGGGTTCAATCACTGGGCGATCGACACGACGGGAGCCGTCACGTGGCTAAATCCAAGCACCGGTCTCGAAATATCCACCGCGGCGGGCTTTACCTATAACTTCGAGAATACCGAGACCAATTATAAAACGGGTACTGAATTTCACCTCGAATTTGCGGCGATCCAAAATCTCTCAAAGGCGCTCGGGATTGGAGTGAACGGCTATTTCTACGATCAGGTGACCGGCGACAGCGGAAGCGGAGCGAAGCTCGGATCATTTGAAGGACGCGTTTTTGCTATCGGTCCTGCCGTCAACGTGAATTTTGCGCTGGGCAAAATTCCAGTCTCAGCAAACCTGAAATATTTTCACGAGATGGACGTCCAAAATCGCCTTCAAGGCGACGCGGGATATCTGACTTTGACAATGCCCTTGGCGGTCGCAGGCCACTAGCGACTTGAGCGAGAGTGAATACGCCTTACGCCGAAAAACAGCAATCGTGCGCCGCATGAAGATTTGAGGACCTGCTATGACCGATGCCCCCAAAAAAGCAATCCTTCGCCAATCGCGCCGCGACCTGCTACTTTCGGCCGGAGCACTTACACTTGGAACGACGCAAGGACGGACGCTGGCATTTTGATGTGCTGGCTGGCGAGAAGGAAATTCTCGCTCGACGCATCGGCCGAAATGAGTTGACCGCCATCTCCACTATGCATGCCTACGTCGAGGCGCAACGCGAATACGCCGCTGATGACCATGATGGCAAGGGCGAACAATACGCCCGCAGACTTCTAAGCAGCGATGGAAAGCGCGACGGACTTTTCTGGCCATCCTCAGAAGGCGAGCAGGAAAGCCCCCTCGGTCCGTTGGTCGCCTACGCTCGCGACGCCGGATACGCCATGAAGTCTGGAGTTCCGACGCCTTACCACGGATACGTATTCCGTATTCTAAAAGCGCAGGGGGAGCATGCAGGCGGCGGCGCTCGCGAGTATGTCATAGCCGGTCGCATGATTGGCGGTTTCGCGTTGATAGCAACGCCTGCGAAATACGGCGTTTCGGGCGTCATGACCTTTATCGTCAATCAGGATGATCAGGTCTTTCAAAAAGATCTTGGACCGGACACGCGCGCGATCGCAGCGGATATTGACGCCTTTGAACCAGATCCATCTTGGACGCAGATCGACGATGCGAAGTAGCGGATGCTCGGATACGGCCGACGCTTGGCGCTTACACGATGGGGGTATCGTATGAACAATGCGCGGGTTCGAATTGTAATTTTGTTTTTCATTGCCAGCGTTATGGGTTCTGCTGGCCCATCATTCGCCGATGAACGTTCTGGTCCGCTGTTGCCCCATACGGGAGGGCAAATTGCGACGGCCTTTAGTAATCACTTCGGTCCGGATGCCGAATCCAGTCTGACGTTCACGGCGGTGAGTGCCGATGGACTTTCGGTGAAATATGTCAGCACGCGCGGCCTCGTCGTCCAACGAACAATTCGTAGTGCCGATGCGCAAATGGCCAGGTCCTATGTGATGGGCTACGCGGCGAAGATGCCGACCACCATCCCGAACACCACATCGCTTGGAATATCGTTCGCGTGCCTGCAGGAATTGCGAAACAATCGTCGAGCGACAATCTCGCTGGTCTATGACGCGGATCTCAACAGCATTCCCGGCGAGCTGACACTCGTTGAGAGCGACATCAAGGTTCCGCTGATTGTCGAAGATCACGTG
>JAFECH010000368.1 GCA_018242255.1 Pseudomonadota bacterium
CTGATGCTGACGGCGCGCGGTGAGGATATCGATCGCATCATCGGGCTTGAAATCGGGGCCGACGATTATCTTCCCAAGCCGTTCAATCCGCGCGAACTGACCGCTCGCATTCGCGCCATCCTTCGCCGCAACGAACCGCCTCCCGTCGAGAAAAAACGTTTGAAGCTCGGCGACATCACGATCGACCTCGAAGCGCGGTCGGTGACCGACGCGAGCGATGAACCCATCGAACTGACGAGCGCCGAGTTCGACCTGCTGGAATGTTTCGTAACGAGGCCTGGGCGCGTGCTTTCGCGCGAACAGTTGATGGACTGGACGCGAGGACGACGCTCCGAACCGCTCGACCGGACCATCGACGTTCAACTCAGCCGGCTTCGGAAGAAAATCGATCGCGGCGAGGTTCCAATGTTCAAAACAATGCGGAACGCCGGCTACATTCTGGCTGCGCGCATCGAGGAGATCTGAGCGTGCTGTCGCGTCTTGGATTTGTCGGCCGCTTGTCGGCAATCATTTTGCTGGCGCTGCTGGCGTTATGGGCGGTAGGCGCAGCGCTCTCCTACGTCACGCACGCACCCTTGGTCGCGACGCCAAGTGCATTCCCGTTGCCCAATCAAATGGCCGCCATCGTCGAATTACTCGAAACAACGGACGGGGCGCGCCGCAAAATCGTGCTTGACGCCGTGAAGAGCGACACGCTCGGCGTTGAGATTGTAGACAGGCCTCCGGCCGTCTCAGCCGATCAACGCCGCCTCAAAGGCATCGAATGGCTGATCGAACGATACGTAAATGAACTTGGAAACCACGAGGTTATTGCGGTCTCCGATCCCGCAATCGCCGGAACGGTTGCCGACGCCCGTCCCGGCAGCGGGTGGATGTCCTCGCGCCGTAACATCCGTATCGCGGTCGCCCTCAAGAGCGGCGGTTACGCCATCTTCGAGCCGAGAGGCGAGATTACGCGCAGATTCTTCGGCGTGCCGGCAGGATACTGGGTTGCGGTGCTGGGCTCTCTCGTGGGCATCGCAGCGTTATTTGCGGTCTGGCGCGAGGCGCGACCGCTCAAGGAACTGTCGCGCGCGGTGACGAGGTTCTCAGGCCACGGCACGCCGGTTCTCGTTACGCCGCGTGGCGCCCCGGAGCTTAAACGGCTTATCGAAGCGACAAACCGCATGCAGGAGCGGATCGCGACGCTGCTGCAGGGGCGGACGGTTCTGCTCGGCGCCGTATCGCACGACCTCAAGACGTACATCACGCGCTTGAAGCTCAGGACCGAAATGATTTCGGATCCCGACCAGGAGGCGCGCGCCAATCGCGATCTCGACGATATGACAGTTCTTATCGACGATGCGTTGGCGATGGCGCGCGGCGGCTCAGAGAAGGTTCGCACAAGCGTTGTGGATCTCGGCGCGTTGCTGGCCATGCTCAGCAATGATCATCCAAACGTCGAGCTTGCGCTTCCCGACACGCCGTTGAGGCTCATGGGCGACGAGGTTGCGCTGCGACGACTGTTTACGAACCTCGTCGATAACGCGCTTCGCTACGGCGCGAAAGCACCGAAGTTGACGGCGGGCGCGATCGGCGGCCGCGTACGCATTCTAATTGACGACGACGGCCCCGGCATTCCGATCGCCGAGCGCGATTTAGTCTTCGAGCCGTTCTACCGTCGCGACCCATCGCGAAGCCGCGAGACCGGTGGCAGCGGCCTTGGACTCGCAATTGCGAAGCAGATTGCCGACCTTCATAGCGGCTCGATCACGCTCGGAGACTCACCGCAGGGTGGGCTTCGCGTCATCGTCGAGTTGCCGATGCGGGCTGAACGGGCTTCGACCCCACCGCAGCGCCGATCGGCCTAGCTAGGCCGCCCCGTAGAGCGGGACGGCACGCAGGTGGCCGATGCATTCGCTGGTGACCGGGGCTGCACAGATATGAATCGAGCCGATCCTCAATGCAGTCTTCTGGGATGCCACTCATCGCGCGATGGTGGTGCTCAAGCTTGGAAAGCGCGGTCTCGAGCGTTTTGGCGTCGCCCGTCAGTTCAAGCGCGAATGCGTCGGCCTCGATCTCGCGAAGGCGCGACAACGCCAACATCAATAGTTCGGCGATTGCCGGTGCACGCATTAGCACCCACTGCAGCGAGAATTGGTGCTTGGCGGCGCCTGTCGTGTGGGCCGAGGCAAGGCCTGTCGCGGCGACGTCATTGACCGCGTAGCGCAATTGCGTTGCCCACGATATCGTCGTGACGCGGGGCGCCACCGTAAGCGGCAAACCCAGCGCCGTAGCCGCCCTGACCGAAGGCCGCTTGCGACTGCTGATTGCCCGCATCGCAGGAAATATATCTCACCATATATACCCAAGGACGAGGCGTAATTGCCTAGCTCGACCCATACAGTCGCCGATCAATAGAATCGTAATTCGCAATCATTTTTGATCCGATGTTATTTGCGCCGCCGGGACGGTGGGTCACAAAATTCTCTCTGCAATCGCACGCTGGCGCCGCTGCGCGCGATGGCTTTTTGTTGCGCGCCGACATCCCGGGAGAGTTTTGCGCACGGGAACGGTAAGCACAAACGCCGTTAGCCGCCTTGAGGCGACAGACGCGATGATATCAGCTAGCGCAGTTGAGACGCGTCAACGTCAGGGCGCCGGATCCCAGTAATTCGGCTCCGATGCCACAGCGGTGTTTGCTGCGGTCTCTTCCGTAAGGTAGCGGCGATTGACCCAACCCACGAGTGTCCGGTGCTTCACAGGACACCAGTCGTTCTGGCAAGGCCCCGTGATCACGATGCCGCGGCTATTGGGAGGAATACCGCCGACGGTCTGGTAGTCAGGAGACGGACCGGTGCGGATGTTGAGAACGTCGCTCGGATCGACGCCTGCAACGCGAAACGGCTTTCGCTCTGTCCGCGGTGCCTGAACCTTCGCGACTTGGACTTTCGCGTGATGGGTTTTGACGGCTGCGGCCTTGGCCGACGTGAAAAACTGCGGCTTCACCGACGCGACGGCTATGGGGTCGTGATTTTGTGGGCGCACTGCCGGACGTGGTGTGGGAACATGAACCGCAACGGTCGTCGTCGCAGCGTGAACGTGCTTCCGCGCTGCGCCAGCCGAATGCAATTTATTAGAACGAGCAGCTTCTTCAGCGACGCGAGGTTTGACCTCGTCAGCGGTCGTTGAGCCCTGAAGCGTCGAAGGCTCAATCTGCGGCTCGCTCGCAGCTGCCGTAACCTCGGGCCTCTTTTCCGACCGCTTAATTACAGGAGCCGCCGGCTTCTTGGCTTCGGCAACGATTGTGGCGGCCCTGGCGACAGGAGTGCCGCGTTCAACGATAGTTCCTGTCCCCGTATCGCCGTCATCCTTGTGCCACGTGAAGCGGTCGCCATTCAGGGTGATTGTGGCGCAGCGCTGCTCGGCATCGAACCAGCGAAACCACTTGAAGCAAACCTTATTTTCGCTGACCCACCAGCGGCCACGATCCTTGGAGGCGCCGAGCACGGCGCCGAGGCCCGTGCCTGCTTCGCCAGACATCAGGCCATCATTGCCTATGCTCACGGAGACAGTGCTACCGACAGGCGTGTCGAGCGCCAAACGCGAACCGCCGAGCGTCGTTTTGATGGCCTCGCCCGTGAGCTGGACCTCGCCAGCCGCGGCAGGGCCTGCAGCAAAACAGCCAAGCAACAGAACGAATTTACGCACATCAGCTCCTGAGCGGGTCAAGTTAAGGACTTTGCTAGCTAAGTGTGGCAGAGATTCGATTGCGGCCCGGTAAATGAACGTGCGTATACGACGAATGCCCGATACGGCGTCCTGTCTCATGCCAGGAAGTTCGCGGCGGCTTAAGATGTATGCGCTATTGCAACGGTGTGTTGTATTGACGAACCATCTCATGCCGAGCAGAAGTCTCGCTCGCGACGGTCGGTTTCGGGACCTCAACCTACTTTAATTTCATGCCCTTTGGGGGTGGGCGGCATGCGGCTGATCTGGAAGCTAAGCTTTGTGATATCGGCCGCTCTGGGTGCCGGCCTGCAGATTCCCGCGGACGCGCGCGCGGAGGATACGTGCCCGAAAGGAACGCTCGGCGTATCGCGAACGATCGAAGTGGATACGACGGGAGGCCCCTGGATCGGCGAGCCGCACGGGGATCCAAAATTTCTGGAGCCTGGCGAAGTCGCGCTGACCTTTGACGACGGTCCCTCTCCGCAGGACACCCGCAAGATCCTGGCGGCCCTTGCCAAGGAGTGCACCAAGGCAACTTTCTTCATGGTCGGCGAGATGGTGGCACTCCATCCTGAGATCGTCAAAGAGGTCGCCGAACAAGGGCACACGATCGGGACGCATACGTGGACCCATCCCAACGTCGCGCGGCTGACACTTCCCGAGATCAAGCAGGAGGTCGAGTCGACAATCGATATCGTGCAGAAGAACAGCCCCCAACCGGTCGCGCCGTTTTTCCGCTACCCCTATCTCAGCAGCAGCAAGCTGTCGGAGGACTACTTCAAGAGTCGTAACATCGCGCAGTTCGCGGTCGACATCGACTCGAACGATTGGCGCGTGCGGAGCCCGGCTCCTGTAATCGCGCGCGTTATGGCAGGCCTCAAGGCGCGCGGCCGCGGCATTATCCTGATGCATGACATACATAAGTGGACGGCGGATGCAGTTCCACAGTTGCTCGCGAAGCTGAAGGCCGGTGGCTACAAAGTCGTTCAACTTAAGGTGAAGACGCCTTTACAGGTCATAGCCGACGTGTTGCCTCCAGCGCCGAAGCCGGTCACCAAGCGCAGTTCACGCAGGGTCAAACGTAAAGCTTATACGAAGTATTCCTCACACGCCCGACGGGCTGCGCTTCGACGGAAGTCGGCCCTTGTCGAGTAGCGCCTAGAACGTCAGCCAGAGAAATCAAAACGCCCTAACGGTGCATCGTGGCCCCAGCACCCGATGCGCAAATTTACTCTTGCGCTGAGTATCGATCCAGGCAAACTTCTCTTTAGGAGCAATTCGGCGCAGCGCATCCCGCTGATCGGATTGCGAGATAACGAGAGACTGTTCGCCCATCAATATCGAAATCGTCAAAGCGATATTGGAATCCGCTCAGGAGTCATGGAACTCCGGAAGCGTCGAAGGCGTGTTGGCAAAATATGTAGAAGACATCATTTATACCACGAATGCCGGTGGTCCTAACGGCGAATCTTTAACGATTCGGGGAAAGCAACGTGTGCGCGACCGCTATCTCTCAACGATGGAAGTCATCGAGAGCCGATCGCGTATCGAATACCTTCGCTGGGACAGCGGTTTGGTTCGGACGCGACTGTTCGTCAATATTCGACAAAAGGATACGGGCGTCGACTTGACGACTACGCTTCGGCAAATCATCCGCTTCAGGGGATTTCTCATCGCAGAAATCCAAGACTTTCACGACGCTGCGAAATTGGCTGCTTTCTGGCGATTTATCGGGGCCACACTCGACAAACGAAAAACGGAATCCGCTTGACCGAACATGCTGCGCTGCTGACCAATCAGCCGAACGTGAAAGCGAATGCCTGGACACCAGGATCGAGGAACTCGATCTTGAATGTGCGATCGGCGATCGACCCCGATTGACGAACAAGCTGATAGAGCCGCTGTGTCGTGACCGTGCCCTCGCCGCTGGCCTCGGTGTCTGCGCCATGATTGGCATCCGGTGTTTTACCGTCGATCGTGACCTTGAAGCGCACAGGCTTGCCGTCCGGACCTGGTCCCAAAACGAGGTGCAGGTCGCGAGCGTGAAACCGAAAGCTAATGGTGCCTCCGGCGGTATTCAAAGCGGCATGTTCGGGCGTGATCGTCCAATTGCCGTTCAATGCCCAATCGTTCAACGTGTCAGGCACACCGGTGTAGTCGTGGGACGCATCGCGCACAGCGCCGCCGGGCGAGACAAAGTTTTCCGCACGACGGTAACCCACGTACGTCTCGGGTGATTTCACCGTGTCGGACGGCTGGGCTTCGATGCCGGAGCCGCCAACCGAAACGATGCCGGTCGAGACATTTTTGTGCCCTGCTTCGGCGAGCAATTTCTGGATGACGCGCTCGGAGCCATCATAATCGCCTTCGCCGAAGTGATGGTGACGGACGTTGCCGTCGGCATCGATGAAGTAGTGTGCGGGCCAATACTCGTTGTTGAAGGCGCGCCAGATCACGTAGTCATTGTCAATCGCGACCGGATAGGTGATGCCGAGATCGGAGACTGCGCGCTTGACGTTGGCGATGTTTTTTTCGAAGGCGAACTCCGGCGCGTGAACGCCTATGACGACCAAGCCTTCGTCTTTGTACTTTTTTGCCCAGGCTTCGACGTAAGGCAGAGCACGCAGGCAGTTGATGCACGAGTAGGTCCAGAAGTCGATCAGAACGACCTTGCCCTTCAGAGCTTCGCGCGTCAGCGGGGGGGAATTGAGCCACTCAACGGCGCCGGCGATCGAGGGCATCTTGCCTTCGATTGGGAGATTGCCTTCGTTCGATGCGACGGAGGTTTCGGCGCTCGGCGCTACCGAGCGACCGCCGAACATATCGACCAGACGCTGTTCGAGCGAGCCGGTACTGGCAAGGGACAGACGGGTGAGAACGCCAGTGTCAGCCCCCATCGCGATGGCGCCTGCGGCTACCAAGACGAGCACGCCGACGCCACGGCGCACCCATTCCCCGACGCCGAGTGAGCGCTTCATCGCGGCAAACACGCGTCCTCCGGCCAGCAATGCCAGAGCAAGTGAGGTCGCTGCGCCCGCCGCGTACGCGAGCAGGAGTAGTGTCGTTGTTGCGCTCGCGCCGTTGAGTGCGGCCCCCGTCAAGATGAGACCCAACACCGGCCCAGCGCAAGGCGCCCACAAGAGCCCGATAGCGACACCGAGTAAAAGCGACGGCCAGATTGCGGCGTGACCTGCGGCGGCGCTGTCAGCGCGTTTCGACAGTCTGTCGCCGAGTGCGACAAGGGGTTGGGTGAGGCGCTCGGAGAGCCCCGGAAAGACGAGCGCGAGACCGAAGAGCGCCACCAGAACAAGAGCGGCATCGCGGCCGTACTCGTTGGCGGCGACGGCCCATCCGCCGCCGACTGCTGCCAACGTCGCTACGATGGCGAACGTCGCCGCCATACCGATAAGGGTCGGCAGGCCGCTTTGCAGGAATGGTTTATCGGCGCGCGCGAAGACGAACGGCAACACGGGTAGGATGCATGGGCTGACGATGGTGAGGACGCCGCCGACGTATGCGAGGAGGAGCAGGAGCATTTCCGGTCTCTATCGTGAACGAACTGTGATGGGCCGGCTCCCAGTCGAAAGCTACGGCCCATCGCTGATCAGTACGTGGCGTCGAGATCGGATGTTACATTGTTCGGACCGGTTGGGCGATATCCGCCTGACGGGTCGTCCCGAGACCTGCATAGCAGGCACAAAAATTCTTTAAAGTCGAAGGGACTGCAGAACCACGCAGCCCCCGATAGACTCGTGGCGCCGACTGAAACAGGCGGCGCCACGAAAATGCGTTAGGCAGCCTTCGCGGCGGCGCCGGCCGGGACTTCCGAGATCGTCTTCAGGATCTGCGAAGCGATCTGGTATGGGTCGCCTTGCGAGTTCGGACGGCGATCTTCCAGGTAGCCCTTGTAGCCGTTCTTTACGAACGAGTGCGGCACGCGGATCGAAGCGCCACGGTCAGCAACGCCGTAGCTGAACTTGTTCCACGGCGCCGTCTCGTGCTTGCCGGTGAGGCGCTTGTCGTTGTCCGGACCGTAGACGTTGATGTGCTCCATCAGGTTCTTGTCGAACTGGGCCATCAGCGCCTCGAAGTACGGCTTGCCGCCGACCGTGCGCAGATACTCGGTCGAGAAGTTGGCGTGCATGCCAGAGCCGTTCCAGTCGGTATCGCCGAGCGGCTTGCAGTGGAACTCGATGTCGACGCCGTACTTTTCCGTGAGGCGGAGAAGCAGGTAGCGAGCGATCCACATCTCGTCAGCGGCTTTCTTGGAGCCCTTGCCGAAAATCTGGAATTCCCACTGGCCCTTCGCCACTTCGGCGTTGATGCCTTCGTGGTTGATGCCGGCAGCCAAGCAAAGGTCGAGGTGCTCTTCGACGATCGAGCGGGCGACGTCACCAACGTTCTTGTAGCCAACGCCCGTATAGTACTCGCCCTGAGGCGCCGGATAACCCTCAGGCGGGAAGCCGAGCGGACGTCCATTCTTGTAGAAAAAGTATTCCTGCTCGAAGCCGAACCAGGCGCCGGAATCGTCGAGAATGGTTGCGCGCTTGTTGGATACGTGCGGCGTGACGCCGTCCGGCATCATGACTTCGCACATTACCAGGACGCCGTTGGTGCGCGCCGGATCGGGATAGTGAGCAACTGGCTTCAGAACGCAATCGGAACTCGAGCCCTCAGCCTGCTTCGTCGACGAGCCGTCGAAGCCCCACAGCGGTAGATCAGCGAGATCGGGGAATGAGCTGTATTCTTTGATCTGTGTTTTGCCGCGCAGGTTGGGCACGGGCGTATAGCCATCGAGCCAAATATACTCAAGCTTGTACTTCGTCATTCTGGACAGCTCCCTAAGTTGACGTCTGTGGAATTCCTATTGGATGCGCGGCCGCCGATGGTACGGCTTGCTGCGAGAGCCCGAAGGCGTGTTGGTCGCGGTGTGCGCGTACCAGCGACGATGGAACATGACGTTCATCGGGATATCCATGGTGAAGCCGCCATCACGCCGTCGGGCAACGTTAACAGCGGCTTCGAACGTGCCTCGAGACACATTCCCGGCGAAGAGACGATCGCTCTCGACCTGGGAATCGTCAGTCAGCATCGAACCTCCTCAAATGAAGCATGGCCATCATAAGCCAAGGCTTGCCGCGGAACACAACGATGACTAAGTGCGTTCGACAGCAATGGCGATGCTACCGAAAGATGCAAAACCTGGCATGCCCATAATATGTGCAATTGCTGATTTCAATTGAGGCATCAGGAAAATCGGGCCATCATGAAGGACGAGCCGGTCTTTTATGGCAGCCGGCGGAACGAAACGAGAGGCTAAAATGGAAGAAAGGCAATTACGACCGACTGCTAAAATTTATCAATTCCCGAAGGGCGGACGTGCGTCTCTGCATGGTCAGGAGCGGTTGGTTAAGTCTGCAGCAGCAATTTTGCCGGCGTGGCATTTTCGCAAAGTCGGATTCAGCGATTGCTGGTATCACGAAGAAGCCGTCGAAGAAGACGCACGAGTGGTGCGTTGGAGCTGAGCTTTGCGCTCACCCGTGTCGAAATTGACGAATTGACCGCTGATGATCGCGCGAAGGGTTGGCTCGAACCTTTTGCGCGAAATGGGTGAATTTAGAACCTTTTTTAATCTTCGATAAAATCAAAAGCGATTTCTGTCCTGAACATTATGAGGCGATGTTCGGGGCTTTTTTGCACGAGCACTGCTCTTTACCGCACTGGCGGATGGCGCTTCGGCGAACGCTGCCTCATTCACGCGCCGAAGATCGACCAGCCCATCTTCTTGGCGAGCTTCTCGAGCGCAATCTCGCCGCGTCTGGAATTGCCCGAGGAGTCTAATCCCGGCGACCAGACGGCTATCGACGCCTTCCCCGGAGCGACCGCCAGGATGCCTCCACCGACCCCGCTTTTGCCCGGCAGGCCGACTCGATAGGCGAATTCACCGGAGCCATCGTAGTGTCCACACGTCAGCATGAGCGCGTTGATCCGACGCGCCCGTTCCGGTTGCACAACTGCCAGGCCAGTCGAGGGATTGCTGCCATTTTGTGCAAGAAAGCGCGCCGCCATGGCTAACTGGCGGCATGACATGGCGATGGCGCAGTGGTGGAAATAGACGCCAAGAGTAAAATCCACCGGGTTATCGAGAACGCCGAAAGATTTCATATAATTGGCGAGCGCCGCGTTTCGAAAGCCGGTTCGATGTTCGGAGGCGGCAACTTCTTGGTCAATGGTGACGGTTGGGTCATCGGCTAAAAATTGCATAAACCGCAATATTTCGCCTAGCGCCTCGCGCGGTTGGTGACCGGACAGAATCAAATCCGTCACGGCAATAGCGCCGGCGTTAATGAAGGGATTGCGCGGAATCCCCTGTTCGCGTTCGAGCTGCACAATGGAATTGAACGGGCTGCCGGACGGCTCGCGGCCGACGCGGGTCCAGAGCCTGTTTCCTACCTTGCCCAACGCCAGCGTCAGCGTGAAGACCTTCGAGATGCTTTGAATGGAGAATGGAACGTCGCCGTCGCCACCGACAATCACGTTGCCGTCTGCTTCAATCACGGCGATGCCGAAGTACTTGGGATCGACGCAGGCAAGCTCCGGAATGTACGACGCGACTGTGCCGCGCTCGGACACGCCGCGCATCTCGTCGACTATTTCTTCGATCACCGTCTGAAGCTTGCCCACCGAACTTTCCATCATGCCATTTGCGAACTGCTGAACTTCTAGCGGGCAGCCGTCAAATCGCACAAGTTCCAGAGCGGCGCACCGTGAGCATCACGGCGCCATGAAGCGCCGCGCGCATGCAGCGCGCGGCTTACAATCGAACAGAGCGGAGCCTATCGCTTACGCCGTCCGCGCAGCTTTGATGCCATAACGTGGTGCCGGAACTGAGTTGCCGAACTTCGTCGAAATAGATTTGCGATTCGCCTCAAATTTGGTCCAATCGTCACTGTCCTGGAGACCCGGGATCGTGACCAACTCGCCGTTGTCGAGGCCGACGAGCGATGCATCGACCATCGCTTCCGCCGGCATGACGATCGACGATGGCATATTGTGATGCGGATAGCCGGCGATGTCCCAGAACTCCGTAGCCGTCGCGCCCGGAAGGACGGTTTGAATGCGAATACCCTTATCCGCGAGGTCGTGCTGTAGCGAATGGCCGAGCGCCAGCACGTAGGCTTTTGTTGCTCCATAAACGCCATTGAGCATTTCGGCCGCGATGCCGACAACCGACGATATGTTGATAATCGTGCCTCTTCCCCGCGAGGCAAACGCAGGCGCGGCGGCATAGGTCAAGCGCGTCAACGCCGTGACGTTGAGATCGATCATCTCTTCCATCTTGTCGACGTCAGCCTGGAGCAACGACCCAACAGCGCCGAAGCCCGCGTTGTTGACGAGCATCGTAATGGCCGGATTTTCCTTCAGCACGCTTTCGACCTTGGCCAACGACGCTTTGTCGTTCAAATCTGCAGGCAGGATCGTAACCGAGCGCCCGGTCGCGCTTGTGATCCGTTGAGCAACGTCCTTCAGACGTTCCTCGTTGCGGGCGACGAGGATCAAATCGTAGCCCCTTTTGGCGAGACGGTCGGCGTAAATGGCGCCGATGCCGCTGGATGCGCCGGTAACGAGGGCGGTGCCTTTCGATGCGCTCATAACAAGTCTCCGTTGTTGTCTGGATGCGATCGCTGGTAGGTAGGCTTGCGTTGCGTTGTCTCAAACGTCATATATGAGGCGTTTTCGGCCATTGCCCTTCAGGAGCCTCAACTTGCGCATCGGATTTGTCGTTTATCCAAACTGTTCGCTGATGGGGCTGGCCACTTCCGCCGTCTTCGAGATCGCAAACATCGTGCGCGGAGAAAACGCTTACGAGATGCTGTTTCTGTCGGAAAACGGCGGATTGATCAAAAGCTCGCCCGGACTGCTCCTCGATACGAAGAGGATCGGCGGGATGGCGATAGATACGCTTATCGTCGACGGCGCGAACGAGCCGAAACCCGCATCGCCAGGTATGATCAAATATCTTCAGTCAGCCCAGCGCCGCTTCCGGCGCGTGGCCGCGACCTGCACGGGAGCACTCGTGCTTGGCGATGCAGGGCTGCTTGACGGCAAGCGCGTGACGACGCACTGGCTCTTCGCCCGAACGTTGCAGGAGAAATGTCCGACGGCCCTCGTCGATGAAGATCGCATTTTCATCAACGACGGCAAGATCTGGACGTCGGCAGGTATGAGCGCCGGAATCGATCTTGCACTGGCGTTGGTCGAAGCCGATCTTGGCGCGGAGACGGCGCGCTCCGTTGCGCGGAAACTCGTGCTGTATCATCGGCGGTCCGGCGGACAATCGCAATTCTCCGAACTGCTCGAACTGGAGCCGAAATCCGATCGCATTCAGACGGCGCTCAATTACGCGAAGAAGAACTTGCATCGATCGCTCACCGTAACTGATCTTGCCGCGGCGGCGCATTTAAGCCCTCGGCAATTCTCGCGCGCCTTTCGCGACGAGACCGGGCAATCCCCTGCGAAGGCGATCGAGTCACTCCGCGTCGAGGCCGCCCGCATTTTGATGGAACAGACAAGGCATTCGATCGACGTCGTTGCGCGTCAGACAGGCTTTGCCGATCGCGGGAGAATGCGTCGCGCGTTTCTGCGGGTGTTGGGCCAGCCGCCGCAGGTGATCCGACGGAACATACGCCAGGAGACCGAGCATTTGCGGGGACGCTCGGCAGCAGCTCTGCGCGGTGAGAAACGGGCTGTCGCGAAAAAACACACAACGCGCGGCGCAGCTTCTGCTGGCTAGTCGGTTTTTGCGCTCGGGGCGCGGATGGTGGTCGCCGCTGTTTGCTATCGATGTCAAAAATTCGGACGCTCCGGGCAAGCCCGCGGCTTTCGCTATTGGTAATTTTTGAACGGATTTGAACTAAAGAGCTTATGGCACAGGCAGCGGCGTTCGCGTCTTCTGCCCTGTCTTCCGATGTGCCTGTGCGCAAACGCTGAGATGTAAGTCTTTGGAAGAATAGTCCTTATTCCTCAATACTGGAACTTTGGATCGGCTTCTCCGTTATCTTACTCAATGTTGTCGGAGTTTGACCCGTGGATGGATATCTGAACGACATCCTGCTCGCCCTCTCTGTGATTGCAGCTCCAATCATTTTCGGCTTGTTGTTGTATTACGGACTGACGATCAACGATCGCCACCATCATGAGGACGGGGGGACTGCCAAGCAATCCGTGCCGAACACGGGAAACACGCAGCCCGGGGCCGACACGGCCAAGGCGAAATCTGCGTAGCAGTCATCCTTCTTAAGCGTCTGTCGGGCGACTTCGCCGTCAGTTGGTTGCCTGGAAGCGCCAGTAAACTCCGCCCGGACTTTCTACCGCAAGAATGCTTTTCAAGCGCTTGTCCGGCGGGCGGACGCCAAATTCTACAAGCGCCTTCACGTCGTCGAGAAGCGCCGGGTTCTCGGCGTAGCCCGAATGATTTAGCCCCAGCGCATCGGTCGAGACGGCCGTTACGTCGATGGTGTCAACGCCGGGAATGATCAACGGACCGTCTTTCGGAACGTCGCCCGCGCGAGGAACTCCGCCCCAGAAGCGTTGCGAATACCCAAGCGCCCGATCATTCGACGCGGCGTAGAGCGTCACGCCCTTGGCGAAGTTTTTGATCTCGCGCGCTATGATGTTGAACTTGTCCCGATCGACGTCAGGCGCTGCAAGAATGACCTGACTGATGACGACGCCTTGGGGAATTTTTGGCCGTAGCCGTTCGAGAACGCGCAACAGAAGCTCGTTACCCATCGAGTGCGCGATGAGGCTGATGGATTTCGCGCCGCTCTTTTGAATGACCATGTCGAGAAATTCGGCGAGCATCGGCTCCGCCTGCTCAACGCTGCCATGATGATACGTATAACTCGCGACGTTACCGCCCGAGGGCCAGCTATATAGGAACGGCGCTCCGTCGAACCCCAGGTCGTAGGCGATCTGCGCCGTCCGGTAGAGCGCGCAATCGAACGATGTGTTGAAGCCATGGACGAAGACCAGGGCATGATCCTTAAAGGTCGATGATTTCGCCAGTTGCTCTTTCACGAGCGCCAACATCTGGTCTTCCGTCAGGCTCGTAATCTCCTGCACGGTGAAGTGCTTATCGGGGTCTTCCTTCTCGGCGTAGATCTTGATCTTGAAATACGGGATCTCGATCACGCGCGGCCGCTCAATATGCGGCACCTCGTGGCTGAACGGCACGGTGATCAGCGCGCGGCCAAGTTGCAGCTTGTGTCCGCGTTCAGAGCCAAACTGAAGTCGCGTCGGGTCGGGCTCAACTGCGCGATCCGTTCCATAGAAAACCGGGACGACTTTGTATTTTTTGTTCGGGTCGGTTTCAACAGCAGCGCGCGCGGCGGCACTTGGCGCGGCCGGTGGCGGCGCCGCAGCGACGGGTGGCGGCGGCGGGGGCGCTGGAGACGGAGCTGCTGTCCGGGCCTCTCCGGCTGCCTCCTCTTGCGGCGGTGGCGCGGCGCCTCCGGCCGGTGCGTTTTCCGTTTCCGGTTCCGCCGCCGACGATGAATCGGCTTCGCTCTCCGCGTCGTTACGTGGCGCGGCAGCCTTCTTCTTACGATAGTAATGGTAGGTTCCGGGCTTCTCGTCGGTACCGCTCGATGCCTGGCTTTGCTCTTGCGCGTCAGATGGTTCGGGAGGCACCGGCTTAGGGGCGCTTGCCTCCGGCGCAGCAGGTGCAGGCGAACCCGCTGGCTCTTCCTCGATGGAGCGTGATTGATTATCGGCGGTCTTGCCGATCTTTGGGGCTTCGGAACAGGCCGTCAGCAGGCCACACGCGAGAATTGCCGTCAGGCCGATCTTTGCGAGCGATCCTTGCCGCCGCCAGCGTTCGGAAACCCAGTTCACACCACCCTCCCTTCAAGACCCCACCCAAGGCTACGGAGCTTGGGCTCCGCAAGCAACCGGATCTATGGCATGTGATTGTGACGACGAAGAGCGAAATCGCAGCTTGCAGCCGGATCGTTTTTCTTGTCCAACGTCGCCTTTGCTAACGAACAGGATTCAGCATTTAAGCCATGGCCGTTACAGCCCTACCAGCACACAGAATTTCGGTTTCCGATTATGTATCGGGTATTGCTGGCGGAGACCGAACATTGCTGGCACGCGCTATCACACTTGTGGAAAGTTCGAATCCGGAGCACAGCCGGCTGGCGCAAAAAGTTCTGCAGGAGCTGCTACCGAAAACCGGAAATGCCGTTCGGCTCGGCATCACCGGCGTGCCGGGCGTCGGCAAATCGACGACCATTGATCAACTCGGCATGAACCTGATCGCAGACGGTCACCTCGTGGCGGTGCTCGCAATCGATCCGACATCGAAGCGGTCAGGCGGGTCGATCCTCGGTGACAAAACGCGGATGAGCTCGCTGGCGCAGGAGCGGAACGCGTTCATTCGCCCATCGCCCTCGTCGGGCACTCTTGGCGGCGTGACGCGGCGCACACGCGAGACGATGGCGCTCGTGGAGGCAGCAGGTTTCGACGTCGTGATCGTGGAGACGGTGGGTGTCGGGCAATCGGAAGTCGCGGTCGCCGACATGGTCGATTTCTTCTTAGTGTTGCTGCTGGCGGGCGGCGGCGACGATCTGCAGGGCATCAAGAAGGGTATCATCGAACTTGCCGACATGATCGCCATCAACAAGGCGGACGGCGACAACATCAAACGGGCCGAGAGCGCTGCGGGGGACTACAAGAACGCGCTGCAGATTTTTACACCGCATGGGGCGACATGGTTTCCGCCGGTGCTGACCGTTTCCGGGCGCGACAACCGCGGCCTCAAAGAGCTTTGGGAAAAGGTTCTCGAACATCGTAAAACGATGACGGAGACCGGCGAATTTGCCAAACGCCGACAGGTTCAGGCTGTGTCCTGGATGCGCGACATGCTGGAAGACCGGCTGATGGGCGCGCTCAAGGCCAATCCTCAGGTCGCAGCGGAGCTTCCGAAGATCGAGGCGGCCGTGCGTCACGGCACCCTGCTGCCGACACTCGCCGTCGACAAAGTCATGGCGATGATGGGGCTTTGACCCCCCTCAAATTTTCAGATGCGTATCGAAGAAACCTACGATCTCGTCGAACGCCTCCTTCGTCTCCGGGACGAATGGCGTCAAGAGCTGGGCGTGGCTTTCGCCTTCGAAGACTTGCAAGACGGCATGAACGCCTGCCTGCCTGAGCTTGCGATGCGTTCTGACCGTGTCGCTCAGGCTCAGATCGCGCGTACCCGATGTCAGGATGGCGGGCGGAAATCCGCTGAAATCGCCAAATATCGGTGACAACTCGGGATTGGTGAGATCGTGCGTGCCGGCATACAGCGTCGTGGCGGCATGCGCCCAGCCGTTCCCCGAGACGAGTACATTATCGAGGTAAGCGTTCGCCATAACGGTATCACCGGACCAGGTAAGATCCGTGGTCGGGCTTGCTGGAGCGATAGCGCCGGGGAGCGGCAGCCCTTGGGACTTCGCACGTAAGATCGTCGAAAGTGTCAGCCCACCGCCCGCCGACGTACCGAAGATCGCCATCTTGCTCGGCTCATACGACGCCAGCAACACGCGCCAGACCGCCGTCACATCGTCGAGGGCCGCCGGGAATAGATAGTCAGGCGCCATCCGGTAATCGATCGAGACGACGCGGCATTTGCTGTACCCCGCCATCAGCATGCCCTCGCCCGCGCCGGCTTCCCCCGGAAACAGCACGAAGCCGCCGCCATGAATATGAACAAGCAGGCGATTGCGATTGTTCGGCGCGATTTCCGGCGGCGTAATGACGAACACGGGCACACCGGCCATTGTCGTCTTTTCGACCTGAAGGCGAAACTTCTCCTTGATCGCCGTGATATCGCTCGCCACCGCGGCCGCGCTCTGAAGCGCGAGTTGCTTCCAGGCGGTCGTATCCTGAGGAATGTCGTTCCAGCCCACCGGATACGGCGCTCCGATAAATGCCTGAAGCTGCGGGCTCACTGTTTTGGGCACGGGCAGCTCGCGCGAAGGGATGTTGCGGGGCGGCAGAACGGACTTAGGCTGCGGCGATGAAGCGTCGGGAGCGGTCACCGACTCCTCGGCCGTCACTGCCGACGGGACAAGCGTCGCCGCCAGCGAGGTGCCGAGAAACCCGCGCCGCGAGATCGCTCCAAACCAGCCGAGAGCCGTAAAAGGAAATCCGCTCATGATCGCTCCCTTTCTATTGCGGGAACGAACAACCGGCATTCGCCCTCTCGCGTCAAGACAGGAAGCTTAGGCGGCGTCGAGACTTATGACTCGTTTAGCCCCACAAACGGATTTGCCGCAGACATCTCAGCCAGTGGCAAATCTTAATTGGGTTACCCGATTTTTCCGAGTGTGCGCGCTGGCCCCAAACTGCAGGAGCGCCTATTGAATGGTCGCACGCAGCTCTTCGTCTGTCGCTGCAGCCCATTTGACAGGGACGTTGTCACGTTCTTCAGCGATAGCCTCGAGCGAGGGAACGTCCTTCAGGCGGAGCCCGTGGGGCGGCGCCGTCTCGATCAGGCCGCGCATCTCGAGTTGCATCAGCGCAAGCGCAAGAAGATCGACGCTCAGCCCGAGAAAATCGGCGATGACACCACAATCGACGGTATCGTCGATGAAGCTCGGATCGCCGCCTTCGTCACCAATCCGATGCGATACGGCGACAAGGAAGGCCGCCAGACGAACCATCGGCCGCTCGCGCGCGGCACTCGCCAAGCTGTCGCGACGAAACGCAAATTCGCGTTCAATGGCATCGTGGTAGCGCGCCTTGTTGTGTTCGTCGTCTTCGATAAGTCCTTCGAGGGCACCGCGCTCGTAGCAACGGATCGTCGCGTCAACGGTTGCGCGGGCGTTGGCCGTATGCCGGTCGAGGAAGCCCATGCCGACCAACTCGCCAGCCAGCACGTGCTCAATGATCTCGACACGAAGATCGGGATGGATGCGGTAAACGCACAAGGCGCCAGTCTCGACGCGATACACCTTTTCTTTAACGTCGCCAGCCTCGAACAAAAGTTCGTTGCGCGCCAAAGTCCGGAGCGAGGAATCGGTATCTTGAATTGTCAGCGCCGCGACATTCGCAGCACCTGCCCCGTTGCCGTCACCGGCGATGTCCATCCGCAGCATACCCAAAACTCCACACTGCAAATACGTTTTGTCCCGCTGACTTGTTAACCACGCAGCGTCAGAAAAATTCTTTCGGAAAAGAATGAAATGTTCATGCAGGGCATTATAGATATCGCGATCAACACGCAATAGATCGGCAGTTAAAATTCTGCCGAATTTTCTGAACCAGATCTAGTTGTTTCGCTTGGCAACGCGCCTTAGCTGCGCTTTCCCAAGCGAGTAAACTATTCAGTCCTGTGATATTTGCCCCGCAGTTCCTCTTCATCCTCCGGCGTCCGTTAACGCATCGGACCGAATAAGGTTCCGCACGCATGAAGAGAGATGAAGCCGAAGCTATCCCTACGGGATAAAAGAAGAATATCAGATAGACGTATGCCCCGGCATATTGGCCGGAAGAACGGACGACTGGTCATTACGAATGGCCTGCCAAGCCTCGTGAATCGCGTTTCTATCAACCCGCTCGCCAAATAAAATAATGCGGACTGTGTGGGCCAGTATTTTCATGTCGAGTGCGAAAGATGCATTCCTAATGTACCAAAGATCGAGGGCGGCTTTATCTTCACTCGATATCTCACGGCCGCCTTTGATCTGTGCCCACCCCGTCAGACCGGGACGAAGCGACAGGCGAACAGCCGGCACCGAGGGTTGATCAACCGGCAGCAGCGGCCGCGGCCCGACGAACGACATGTCCCCGACGAGCACGTTGTAGATCTGAGGCAGTTCGTCGAGACGCAACCGGCGCAGTAGGCCGCCAACCGCGGAAACACGCTCAGAATCCGTCAGGGCTCGGCCGGTGCAATCCCGCGGCGGCCGCATCGTGCGGAATTTCAGGACCTTTATCGGCCTGCCCCGCGCTCCAGGGCGCTGCTGCCAGAATATCGCCGGGGCGCCGATGTCGAAAAGAACCACGGTCGCGACGAAAATCATCAGTGGCCCTAACACCACCATACAGACAAGGGCGACGGCTGCATCGATGAGGCGCTTCCAGGGGAGATAGGCATTTAAGGAAGGCTCCTGACCATCGGCGGTCGCCGGCATGGCGGCATCGGGATCGTCGCTATTCGCACCCCTACCGTCCCGAGGCAGCAGCCAGTCGACGCGAAGGCTGCCGCCATCCTGCAACTGCACCAGCGCAGCCTGCGCTTTTTGCGAGAGCGCAGCGGGCGACAATGCGACGACAATACGGTCGACAAAGACGCCGTGGACGGCGAGATCGTGCAGAACCTCATAAATTGCGTCCGGCGCTCCGAGAATTTTACGAGAGCGTAGCCGTCGGCCGTGGTGGCGGTTGGATGGCGACAGGATACCCACGATTTCGGTTTTTTCTTCGGCGTTTTTAGCAGCGCCATAAATTAGAACGTCGGTCTGCGGGCCCAGCCCGATCACCAATACATTTTCGCGAAAGTCGCCAGCGCTTCCGCTGAAATCCCGCGCGCGGCGCCGGCGATCGTGGCGAAGGCGCGTCGCGAGGCGAGCCCCGAGCAACGCGTTGAGCATCAGCAGTCCTTGTACGACGGGCAGATTGATGGTGACGTGCGCCGTCCGATCAAACGCGAATACAAGCACCGTCGCGAGCGCCACAATCCATGTGGTGGCGCCGACCACGCACAAACCGTCGCCCAAAGACGTGAAACGCCATAGGGTGCGATTGAGACCGAAGATCAGCATAACGGGAACGGCCGTCGCCAGCGTGATAGCGCCATAGGTGCTCGCCGCGCCGATTGCGGCGGTCGCCGAGCTGGGCATGGCAACAATGACAGCAACAAGCGTCGACGCCGAAACAAGCACGAGATCAACGACAAGCAAGACAAAGCAATGCATTCCGACCACCCCAGCGAATCGAACACCTTTATAACTAGTACTTTGTAGTCATTTTTGCGACTCCTAATGTGATTTGATCCACAAGCTCAATTCCTTCTTTACGGTTCATTTCTGAGAAATTTCTGGACTGGCAGGCAGGATTCGTATTACACCCCAGCCATCTTAATATGATTCTTTAGTATCATTTAAAGCGAATTGGGGGATACGTGGATTTTTCGACTGCCGACGATGCCGCGTGGATTGCGGTCAGCGCGCATCCAAATCGCGAGCACACCGCGGAAATGCATCTCCGCAATCAGGGGTATGAGGTCTACGTCCCTGTGCTGCGAAAACAAATTCGACACGCTCGGCAAGTGCGCGAGGTGCTGCGTCCGCTTTTTCCGGGCTATCTTTTTGTATGCCTCACGCATTCTACCATGCGATGGCGGCCAATCTTGTCGACCGTTGGCGTCAGGTCCGTCGTGAGCATGGGAGAGGCGCCATGTACCGTATCCAGCGCATTTATTGACGAACTCAAATCACGAGAAACGAACGGCGTTATCGTTCGCTCGGCCGCCGCGCCGAAAGTCGGCGATACCATTCGGGTTGCTTACGGTGCACTCGATGGTCTTGCGGGCAAGATCATCGCACTTTCGGAAAATGATCGTATCGTCGTGCTGATGAATTTGCTGAACCGTCCCGTCCGCGTCACGGTTCCTGGTGCTTTGCTATCGGTCGCTTAGCGAAGCGTTGCTTCCGGCTGGGTTTACCGGCCGGAGCCTCTACAATGCCAAGAAGCAGCGCGTTCCACATTGCGATTGTACGCGTTTTACTGAACTTTTCCTCACACATCGCGCGCGCACGCTCTCCCATCGCCACACGTCGGGCGGGATCTCTGACCATAGCGTTGACGGCCTCGACGAGAGCGTGGGCATCTCCGATGGCAACGGATGCGCCGCAATCACAATTAGCAATTTCGCGCGCAACTTCGCCGCGCGGGCAGCCGACAAAAATTGTGGGGCGTCCTGCAGCGGCAATGCCGTAAAATTTGCTCGGCACGATGAGGCCCTCGAGCTCCGGCTTGAGCGAGACGATGTGGACGTCGGCGGCCGACAGGCTTTCGGCAAGAGCGTTGCGTGGCTGGTACGGGTAGAATGATATGTTCTTGAATCCGCCATTCTCGGCTTCACGTTTCAAGCGGTCATATCCGGCGCCGCCGCCAATAAAAAGCCAGTGAACCTCGTGTGCACCCGCGGGAAGTTTCGCGAAAATGGCAATTGCGCTCAGCATCGTTTCGACGTCGTGGGCGCGGCCGAGGTTCCCAGAATAGCCGACGACAAACCGGTTCGTGAGATTCCAGTCTGCTCGCAGCCGGTTTTGCGAAGGTGCAATCGGGCGAATTGCTTCGACTTCGGACCAGTTTGGAATTACCGCAATCCGCTCTCGATTGACACCGAAACTATGCAGTCGCTCGGCCATCGACGTACCGATGGCGACATTTCTTTCAGCGCAGCGCAGTGAGGCGTTTCGGAAAACCCTCAGCGGCAGGAAAACTGCTTTAGCCACTGAGCCGCCGGGTGTGAGCGCTTCGGCGACCTCGGGAAAGATGTCCTGCAACCAGTTGACAAGGTTGGCGCCCCGCATTTTCACAACGAGCGCGGCGACGACCGAGACAGCGGGTGGATCCGTCATTGCGATGACGACATCGCCGCGACGCGTGGCCTTTAGAAGTGCCCAGACGGCAGCAAGATAAAATGTCAGGTAGTCGATAGACCGAAGAATGATCGAATTCCGACCGCATCGCGATGTCCAGATACGCTCGACGCGGACGCCGCCAACCTTCTCGGTTACCGACAATTGCGCTGCAGAATCGTCATAACGAAACCTGCTCGTTATGATGTTTACCTCGTGCCCCCGCTGCGCCAATCCGAAAGCCAAGTCGGATAGCATCTGACTGGTTGCGGAGTGATCAGGGTGAAAAAAACGATTTATGAAGATCAGCCGCACTGGGGGCACTCCTCGCGCGTTAGCGATGTTATGATTGGACGAGTGTAATTACGGGCGGCCGCGCATTTCGGGGACCGATTTGCCTCGCCGGATTGCCGGAGTTGATGCTCCAGTCATGAAGATTTCGCGTCGCGACACTGCCGATCGCAAGAACGCTGCCCTCGCCGACCGTAACGCCTGATCGCCATGACTTTGGAGGCGAAGTCCGTGCCGTCGAAAGCATGCGGATCAAGATTGCGGCTGCCGTACAATTTATAGGGATCCGCGACCTCAAGTGACTGAGCGCTCGAATACGGCAGAGCTGCTGCACCTGCGTCGCTGGGAAGTGTCATTCCGTTGCCTTCCGGTAAAGCATTGTCAACACAGCTAAAGGATCGAAACGAACAGACTCGATACGGGAAGGACTTTCAGAAGTGCCTGATACCCCTCTTTCATCGTCGAGTTACTCACCACGACGACGTCATCTGCCGCAGCGGTTGATGAAAATCGAACCGAGCCAAATCCTCTGAGCTTTGCCGATAGTCTCGTTCTTCGGCCACCTTCATCGTGTGACGACTGACGATCTGCGACAACTCCTGAACGGTCCGCTTTCGCGCAGCGCCCGTAACGGCAAGAACGGTCAAGACTTCTTGGATCAACTGCTCTTCAAGTGCCGCATCCTGACGATATGCCTCAAGAACAGCTTCGAGCTCGGGCCGCATCGCTTCCTCCTAGAATCAGAAATGACTAACCCTATTTAACTAGTCTTAAATGCCAAATGCAACGCATCCTTCCGTTCCCTCGTCTAGTATGCAGACGAGGGAGACCTCCAATACCCCCGCAGATCCAGGAGGTTTTTCCCGATCCAGAGAGATGCAAACAATTTGATTATAGTACTTATTGATCAAAAGCGTCGGAGTTAGGCGAGCAGATACCCTTTTATGTCTTTGATCTGTCCGCAGCGCTTCTCTCACGTAAAAGCGAGAAATCCGGAGGAGAGATGGAAGCAAATATTTTATCGAGAAATTATTTGCGGCGACGCGACGAGAGGCAGCGGGTCATGGTGTCCGCGAGCCTCGAATGCCGTGGCGCGACCCAAAAGGTCCGAGTTGTCGATTTTTCCGCCACTGGCGTTCGCCTGGACGGCATCAAGGGGCTTGCGACCGGCGATCCAGTACAAATTTTGCTGACGCCAGAACTGATCGTCGAAGGGCAAATTGCTTGGTCCGTCTGGCACAAGGCCGGCGTGAAGTTTCTAAAGCCTTTGACCGCCGACGATCCTGCCCACTTGTTTTTGCTCGACCAAGCTCGCGTCATGGAGCGAGCCAGGACACTGGCTCTCGCGTCGCTTGCGAAGGATCGCGGCGGAAACTGAGCCGGTCCGCATTCAGGATGGTCCTTAAGCCCTTGAGTATCTTCATTGGTTCCTATTGCCAGTCTCGCGCATGGTTAAACCTTTAGGTGAGAAATTGGACCGGTCCGCTTCGGCGTCCGGCTTCTGACCGTTTGCGCTGTTTCGGAGATCTCGATGGCAATGAACCAACAATGGCCCTCGCTTGCCGATCTCTCGGACGAGACCGAGAACGCATCCGAAGCGGCGGCCACCTTCGATCCGGAAATGGTTTCGGTTTCGCAGTTGATGTTTACTGGGTTGCAGATCGCCCGAGCAGGGGGCTTCGACGAAGCTGCGGAAATTTTTGCGAAAGCAATTCTGAAAGATCCTGAATCGGCTGAGGCCTACGAAGCGTTGGCGACCGTTCTCGTTCCGCTCGGCAAGATCGAGTTTGCCAGCCGCGCCAAAGCTAAGGCGATCAGTCTTGGCTATAATTCCGCCCAGTCGTGGGACATGCTCGGCGAAATGCTGGTGAACATCGGAAAGTTCGACGATGCGGCGAATGCTTTCAACGAAGCGCTCCTCCTGGAGCCGACTTCAAAGGACTTGGAATACAAGCTCGAAGTTGCGCGGGTCCGAGGCTCACGTTCGAAGACACTGGGAGCGGTTTCCCACTCAAAGGCCGAGGCGGATATTTTTGGATCGGCCTTCTTAAGTGCAGATCCCGTTCCGCCCGCCTGGCAGACGGTCAGCATCGTCAACATCGTTCCAACCGGCAACCCGCATGCAGCCGCATTCGACGATCTTGTGCTGTGTTTCGAGAGCGCGCTCCACGCCCTAGGCGTCTCGGTGAACCGACGAACGAATTCGTTTTCCCAAAGCGGCATCAACATTCTGTTCGGCGCACATCTGATTGCTTCGCAGGAGGAAGCTGATAGCGTTCCGGCGAACACCGTCGTCGTCAACCTCGAGCAGGTCACTGGTTTCGACGTTAAAGGACGGCCGGTGTATTTCAGCCTTCTGAAACGATTGGCCATCTGGGATTATAGCGTCCGCAACATCGTCGAACTTCGGCGTTTGACGCAGAACCCGCTGATACGCCATTTCAGCGTCGGCTATGTTCCAGAGATGACGCGGCGTATTCCATCATTCGAACAGCCGGTTGATGTTCTGTTCTACGGCAGCACCAATGCACGCCGTATCGCAGTGCTGGAGGGGCTCGCGAAAGCCGGCCTCAACGTGAAGCATATGTTCAGTGTGTACGGCGTCGAACGCGATCAGGCGATTGCCGAAGCCAAGGTCGTTCTCAATATGCATTTCTATGCGGACAGCATTCACGAGATCGTTCGCACCTCATATCTGCTTGCCAATAGCAAGGCGGTCGTCTCCGAGTGTGGTCCCAAAACGGAAATCGACGAGGACGTTCGGCATTCAATGTTCGCCGTGCCTTACGAAGATCTCGTGCAGGCCTGCGTTTTGCTTGTGCGCGACGAGTCGCGACGGCGCGAACTAGAGCGTCAGGCATTCGCAACCTTCGTCCGCCGCGATCAGGTGAAGATCCTGCGCGACACCATCAACGCCACGTTGCTGCCGGATGCAGCCGCCTGAAATTGAGGGATCGTCAGGCCGCGCTGCGCAGCGTGGCGCTTAGCGGCGCGAGCTTGGCCCAACGGCCGTCAAGCTCGGCGATGTCGGCCTGGTGCTGAGCACCGAAGCCGTTCTTTACGTCGAAAGCATCGCGCTTGGTGTCGATCTGCAGCTTGCGCGCCTTGAACGCGTTCGACCAGGGGCTGAAGCCATACCAACGGATCGACGCGAGGTCGCGGGTGCCATTGCACTGACGCGGCAGGTGCGAACTATGACGCCCGGGTGTGTAGGCGCCGATCGCATAATGATGATAAAGCCTGTTGCGCGTCGGAAACGTGAGACCGGGGATGGCGAGGCGCTTGAAGTCAATCTCGTCTTCCCATAGGCCCGTCGCCTTTTGATCGACCAACGGCTTGTCGGCATCCGGGAGATTATCGGGGTCAGTATCGACCATCACGGCGCCAGGCAGCCGCGCGCCGATAAGATCGTGTTGCAGCATCAGGCGTTCCATTTTCGCAAGCCCTGGGGCCACGAAAAATTCCGTGGTGTTGAGGGCGAGCTTCCAAGCGTCGGGAAAACGCTGCTCGTGCTTCATGACTTCGAAATCGCAAAGAAGTGCGGCGAACGTCGCGTTCTCTGACGTGACGATTTCCCAATGCGGCACCAACTCGCGACAGATTTCAACGGAGGCGTCCGTGGAATGGTAGTCGATCAGCACGCCATGATCGAAGATTTCGCGATGATGACGTAGCCACCATGGCAACAGGTAGGCTTCATTGAAAAAGTGCGAAATGACGACCCGTTGTGCCATTGCGGCGCTACTCGATTTCCTTAAGCGAGGGGAAGTAGACGATAAATTTCGGCGTCGCGCTACCGCTCACGTTTCGAATTTTCCGCATCAATTCGTCGGCAAAGTTCCAGGCGCCGATGAGGAAGGTCGTGTTGGAAGCCATCGCACCAGCATTTTTCAGCGGCTCGATCGGTGTGGTCGTACCGGGAATTGTGAGCCCCACTTTCAGCGCCGCTTCGTCGAGATAGACATCAGGCTCGATGCCGGCTGCACGGATGAATGTCAAAGCTTTCGCGGCAACGCCCACGAGCGCGATCTTGCGGCCCGAGGCGCGATGGCGCGCGACGGCCTCGGCAGCCGACTGCATCGCGCTTTTTGCGCCGTCGGCGAACTTTGCATAGGCAGTGCCGGCTTCGGCCGTCGTAAGTTCCGGCAATAGGAACGGCCGCGTCGGAGATGGCCACGCCACGCTGAACGGCGCACTTTCTTCGAACGCGAATGGAGCAGCATCATCATCTGCGCGGCGCAGAAACGACAGCAGGCTCGTGCCATGAACGGACGTGAGCCGCGATGCCTCGACTCGCAGGCCGCTCTTTTCCGCGAGCCGCGCCATCGACGCGACCGTGTAGAACGAATAATGCTCGTGGTAGACGGTGTCGAATTCGCCGTTGGCAATCATCATCGCCTGACTGGTCTGGATGATCGCGACGCCGCCGGGCGCGAGGCACTCGCGCACACCTTTCATGAAGGTCGACGGGTCGGGCGTATGTGCGGCGACGTTCATCGCGATGATGACGTCGAAGAAGCCTTCTGGTCTGGCCGCCGGGAAAAATCCGGTGACGACCTTACGTCCCGCGGCGATCGCGACCTTGTTGAGATTTTCCGCCGGGTCGACGCCGATGGCTTCGAAGCCCCGCGATTCCAGAATGCCTAGAAGGCTACCGTCGTTAGACGCGATATCCAGTACGCGGGCACCCGGTTTGCATGCGCGCCGCAAAGTGTCTGAGAACCACTCGAAATAGGCCTTGAGCGTTCCACTGGTGCCGCTCGCATAAAGATAGTGCTTAAAGAGCTTGGCGGGATCGACGAAATACGTCAGCTGACCATGTGTGCACGACGGGCAGTTCGCAAATCCAAGCGGGAATGCTTCGTAGGCGTCGGTCGGGCTTTCGAGAAGCAGGTTTGCGGGCGGTTGCACGTCGAGATCGAGCAATGGCGTGACGTCGCTTCCGCAGACAATGCAGGAGCGTTGGGGTTCGCAGATTGCAATCATGATGCCGCTTGCAGCTCAGGACGGAATTGTTCGCGGAAACGCGCGCAGCGCTCTGCGATGGTCAACGGACGGGGTGCGCCGCACAGGGATTGGATGTGGGCGCAGTTCATCTGGAAGGAATACGTCGCCGAGTTGCCGCTATCGACGACTGGGACAGCGTGGTACGCGGCGATCTGCTCGGCTAGTTCGCCGATGCCGATATTGAGCGAACCGGTATTCAGGATCGGCGGCAGAGTGTCTGAAAGCTCAATCAGGCGCAGAACGTAGTGCGCGAGATCCTCCAGGAAGAGGATGTTGCGATAGGACTGCCGATTGCGGACCTGCACGAAACCGTCGCGCATGGCCGCGATGTTCATGGCATTGAAAATCAGCTCGCTGCGCAAGTATGGGCTTGCACCGCAGACCGTACCGAGACGAAGACCCGTGATGGCGTTGGCGAAGCAGCGGGCGAGCGCGTCCATCGAGATCTTCGAGCAATCGTAGGGATTGACAGGATCGAGGCGAGTCTCACTCTCATCAAGTGGCGACGGCGGCGTGCCGTCTTCGGCCTGCATGACGGAGTAGACACTTGCAGTGCTCGCGTAGATCAACCGGGCGTTCAGCTGCTTGCGGCGCGCGAAGTGTAGAAGGTCGAGACAGTTGTTCGCGAGCGCGCCGTCGGGATCGCGCAAGGACATCGGCACGCTCGAATGACCGGCGAACCATAGGATCACGCCGAAGTCTGCGAGGTCGGCGATCGTCAATTCCTGGTAGCGACAGCGCATTGCGTTGCGGACACCGACGAGGCGGTCGACGTTCTGATCGCAGACAGAGACGTCGTGGCCGGCGTGCGTCAGCGCGGACAGGAGAAACGAGCCGACATAGCCATGCCCAACGAGAAGAATTTTCACGGCTGCCCCCTAACCGCGCCAGCTTAACAGTTTGATCTGTTCTGCTTTGCCTTGCGCGTGGCTTGTGAGCTGCAGCTGCCTATTCTAGGCCGCTTTTTCGCGGCGGCGGACGGGCGGCCGACCGGCTGCTCCCATGAGTTCCAAAAGCGCCATTTCTGCTTGGCTCGCGTAGCGCTCCTTGTGATGCAGAATGTAAAATGAGCGCTGAGGTAGCGGAAATTCAAGGGCCACGAGCTTGCCCGCAAGCAGTCCCGCCTCGGCAACGAGATTTGAGATAGCGGTGGCGCCGACGCCCGCTTCAACGGCAGCGCACACCGCTTCGTTCGACGGCAGCTCGAGTCCGACACTAAGGTCCGAGGGGGATATACCGTGATCCTTGAGGGCGGCTTCGAATTCGCCGCGCGTACCCGACCCCTGCTCACGCATCACCCAAGTCATGGCTTTGATATCGGCGGGCTCGAGCTTCTCCTTGCCGGCCAACGGATGGTTCGGCGCGACGACGATGACGAGCCTGTCACCCTCGACCACCCGGACAGAAAGATGCGGATCGTCGATCGTTCCCTCGATGAAGCCGATATCGGCTAGGCCATCATGCGTTGCAGTGGCCACTTGCTGGGTATTGCCGGCCTTAAGCTGCAGCTGAATCTCAGGATAGCGCCGGTTGAAGATTGCGAGGAACGGCGGCAGCCAATAGTTCACGATGGTCTGGCTGGCGTAGATCGACAACGATCCGCGCTTCAAGCCGGCGAGATCGGCAAGCGCTTTTTCCGCGGTCGCGGCCCGGGCGAGAACGCCGCGAGCCTCGACGAGGAAAACGCGGCCGGCGTCCGTCAGTTCAATGCGGCGGCCGATGCGGTCGAACAGCTTCACGGCGTAGCGTTCTTCGAGGGCTGCAATGGCGGAGCTGGCGGCTGACTGCGTGATGTTGATCTCGTGGGCAGCCTGCGTCACGTGCTGCCTCTCAGCGACCGCGACGAAAATGCGAAGTTGTTCGAGCGTCATGTCATCCTCGGGTTCTTCTCAAACGATTACCTTGATCAAGCCTAAGCTGAAGCCGGCGATGAAGAGCGACGAAGCCGCGCCGAGCAATAGCGGACGCAATCCCTTGGCTTTAAGCTTCATGATGTCGGTTTCGAGCCCCATGGCGGCGAGCGAAACGGAGAGCAGGAACGTCGTCACCGGCACGATGACGTGCTTCACATCCGGCGGGATGACGACGAGGCTGTTCAAGCCGACAAGTGCGATAAAGCCAACCAGAAACCAGGGCATTGGGGCCTTGGCGGAGACGTTCGTTGCACCGTGCTGATGGTGCGACTGGCGACGGGCGGCCAACAATCCGAGCGAGATGACGACAGGCGCCAGCAGCATGACGCGGCTGAGCTTGGCGATGGTGCCGTATTCGCCCGAAGACTGACCGTCCTGGAAGGATGCAGCGACGACCTGGGCAATCTCGTGGATCGACGCACCGGCCCAGAGCCCGAATGCGTGCGGATCGAGATGCAAGAGCGCGGGGAACAGCGGATACGTGAACATGGCAATGGAGCCGAAGATGGTCACGCACGCCACGGCGTACGCGACGTCTTCGTCGTGTCCCTTGGTTACCGTGTTGGTGGCGATGACGGCGGATGCGCCGCAGATCGACGTGCCGGCGGCGATAAGCTGCGTCAGCTTGCGATCAACGCCCATCATGTGACCCAGCCAGGTTGTAAATGAAAATGTAGCGATGAGCGTCGCGACGATGATGGCAAAGCCGATCGGTCCGACTTCGACGATCTGCTGGGCAGTCAACTGGAAGCCCAATAGGATGATGGCGAAGCGCAGGATACGTCGGAGCGAGAACGTCACGCCCTCTTTGGCCCGGCGAGGGGTGCCGACGATGTTGTGGAACGCGATGCCGATGATGATCGAAAGGATCATCGGGCTGAACGTGCCGACACCAGGAAGCTCTCGGAGACCGTAGGCGAGGGCAGCGATCGTCGCTGTGAGGAAAAGGCCGGGCCATATCCCTTGCGTATAGGCCGCGTGAAACGCCGGCTTCCGAGGATGCCGGTGTCCTCTCGCGTGAGCGTCCGTGGGAGCGGCGGGAACATTGGCCTGCATGGCGGGCGGCATAATTTTCTCCTTCCGAAATCTGCCGCAGCATGACGTTCTCCTTTGGGCCACTCCAACGCAAAGTCGCACTGGTTTCAATCGATTTTATTTATTGATCACGAAAAATATATCGTTTTGCCAACTGGATTTATGGGCAATCTAATTGAGTTGCTATTTTAAGTTGCAACACCGCCCTTCAATGATCGTGGGGCATCCGTTCGACCATCGGGGCGCAGCCGTGCCCCTGGCCGCAAGGTGCATCGGTTCCCACCTCGAACTGCAGCGTCGAATGGCGAATCTCGAATTCGTTGTGCAGCATCGTAGCGGTCGCCTCGATGAACGCGTCACCGGGATGTCCGTCCGGCATGACCAAGTGGCAGGTGAGTGCAGTTTGCGTGGTGCTCATAGGCCAGATGTGCAGATCGTGAATGCTTACGACGCCTGGTAGGGCGGCGAGACGGGCCTGCACTTTTCCGGCGTCGATATTGACCGGGACGCCCTGCATTGCGAGGCGGATCGAATCTCGGAGCAGGCCCCACGTGCCCCAGATGATAATGCCGCCGACGATGAGACTGACGAGCGGGTCGAGCCAATCCCACCCTGTGAGCATCACGGCGATGCCCACCAGCACCACGCCGAACGAGACGGCAGCGTCCGCTACCATGTGCAGATAGGCGCCGCGAATATTCACGTCGCGCTCGCGGCCGGACATGAACAACCATGCGGTAAAGCCGTTGATCAGGATGCCGATCGCTGCAACGACGATCATGATGCTGCCTACGACCGGCGCTGGCTCGATCAAGCGCTGCACCGCTTCGAGGGTGATGGCGCCGACCGCAACAAGCAGCAGCACGGCATTGGCGAGGGCCGCAAGAATAGTCGACGAGCCAAATCCGTAGGTGAAATTGAAGGTCGCGCGGCGCTTAACAAGAACGCTTGCGCCCCAAGCCATCAGCAATCCGAGCACGTCTCCCAGATTATGGCCGGCGTCGGCGACGAGTGCCATCGAGTTTGCGAGGAAGCCTGCGATGACTTCGACAATGACGAACGCGACGTTCAACGCCGTTCCCACGGCGAACGCTGCTCCGAAATCCTTCGGCGCGTGACTGTGACCTAGCCCACCATGGCCGTGACCTTCATGGCTATGGCCAGCGTGGTCATGACCGCCGTGATCGTGATCGCCGTGCGAAGCGTGGGGCGTTGTCATGGTCTACCGCTCGGTCGAATTCAAGCCTGAAGGGGGGATGTCGTCCCCCATCGTTGAAATAGGGTGTTTCGACCGTGCCGCAATCCGGGGGCGTTGGGCGATCGAATAGCGTCTGTGTCGCGCGGAAGCGATTAACCTTTGTCCACGCCGCTAATGCGCTCAAGCAGGCGCGGACGGCGAGGCGAAGCGCCTTGGCCACCCTGAGCAGGTTCCGTCTGGCCTGCGGGAAGCGGCGGCGGACCCCCAAGTTCCGCTTTCGGGCTCTCCCCAGCGCCGTTTACCGGCGCCTTGCGAGCGCGTAGCGGAGGTAATGCTTGGCCTTGGCGCGGCTCGCGGCTTTCGTCGGTGACCGAGACCTCAGTGTCGTTGGCCGCGAGCTTCGGCGGTCGAGGCGCGGAAATGCGTTCGGCAAGCGATGGGCGGGGAAGCTCGGGCGGCGCTGCCTGAGTACCATTTTCGCCGCCCACACCGAGCCGCCGCATTTCTTCGTGAAAGCGGACGGCTTGCCGCGACAAGCGTTCCCGCCCGGCGGCGATTTCGGCGCGAAGCTCGGTGATAATCCGGCGCTGGTGATCAATCTCGGCTTGCAGTGCGCCCGCGTCCGCCTTCTGGACGAAGTCGGCGGTTGGATGCTCTCGGTCCTCGTAGGCCTGCAGCATGGCCTTCAATTTGGCGATCTCGGTTGATTTCGCATCGCTCGCGACCTGGATATCAGCGATACGATCTTCGAGAGCCATGCGCTCAGCATCGTCGCCATCAAGGCCCGATTTGAGCGCGTTTAGCTCCGCCTCGGTTTTCGCCAGCGCCAGCATCAGCCTCTTGATCTCAGCGCTCTGCTCGCTGCTCGACGCCATTTTGCCGGCTGCCTGCAGACGTTCGATCATTGCGGCTTGTTCCCGGCTCTTCTCACGCAGGGCCTCAAGCTCAGTACGCAGCGCGATGTTGGCGTCGGCGGCCGCCCCTTTCACGCTGTCACGATTGCGAACGGCACGGGTGTCAAGAGTGGTGCGCAACTGTGCGAGCTCGCGCTCGCGTTGCTTGTTGAGTTGTGCCGCCTCTTCCAGAGCGGCGGCCTGCTTGGCGCCGCTTGCTGCCAGGGTCTTGATCTCGCGGTCGCGGGTCGCAAGCAGCTTGCGCGTTTCGGACAAGCGCTGCTCGACCTTCGGAAGGCGATCGAGAATGGCCTGCTCCAGAACGCGCCGGGCGTTCTCGTGCTCCTCGACGCTCATTTTCTGATCAGCGATGGATTCGGACAGTTCCTGAATTTTGGCGTCGCGGCGATTGACCTCCACGCGCTGGCGGGCCGCCATCAGCGCGGCGTCCTCAAGCTTCGACTCCAGGCGGTGGACTTCCATCGCGAAATCGGCGCGCAGGCGGTCCTTGTCGGCGCGAATTTCTTCTTCGGTGAGAGGAAGCGTCCGTTTCAGCGCTTCGGCCGTAAAGCGCTCGATGCGCCGCCGGTAGGCCGGCAACAGGACAACAACAATCAGGGCCGCGACGAGAAAGCCCAACGTGACGAGCATCGCGGCATACAGATTGATCACGGATACTCGTCCTGCAATGAATAACTACGCAGCCCCCGCCGCCTCAAACGCCCTTTAAGAGACGGGGAAGACCAGTTTTCTGCCTCGTTACAATATCTTACTCGTGCTGCGCGCATCACTTGCAATCAGAACGGGTTCCAGGTCGGGTTTCTCGTATACTTCAAATAGCCGATATTCGCACCGAGTCGCAGCCCCACACCGGCGCGAATCGGCGCCAGTGTGACATGTCCGGCCTTTTGAAGTTGCACACTTACACCGCCGACGAGATAAGCCGAGCCCTCAACGCCGCCGAAACGCTCGTAAATGTCGGAAGGGTCGCGAAGGTTGTAGACGAGCGTCATAACCTTGGAGCCGTCACCGCCGAAATCGTAGCCGACCGATGGACCCTGCCAGTAAACTTTGAAGTTTCCGGCGTCCTTGGTGTAAAGCGTGCCTTCGCCGTACGCTAGGCCGCCAATGAACGCGCCGCCCGCATCCGAACCAAGGATGTAGCCGTTGGGTCGACCGGCCTTCTGGAAGGTCCATTCGATGGCCGACGCCAGGCCACCGCTAATGGAGCCGAAGAATTTGTTGCCCGCGCGGACGATTTCGTCTTGCGAGTATGAATCGCGCGGCGGCTCGTCTCCTGGGGGTGGTCCCGAATTGTAGTCGCGGCTCGCGCTAGGCGACGGCGCGTACGGCGCGCCATAACCACCGGGATCGCTATCCGGCCCGCGCGCGCGGTTATCAGGCGGCGGCTGATAGGCTCCCGGTGGGGGAGCCTGATAATTGCTCTGGGAGTTCCCCGAATAGCCATTATCGGGTTGATAGGCATCGCTGGACGGAGGCGCTTGAAAAGCTTTGTTGCCACCCTGCCCGGAATAACTTTGGCCGGAATACGAATCCTCAGGCGGCCGATAAGCGTCATCGACGGCATTGGCGCTCGAACCGCCGAACGCCAAGCAAGCCAGCAGCGCTAAGCCCGGCCCGCAATTGCGAGCGCGAAAAACGGCAGGCGCTATTCGCGAGATTCCCTCAAGGCCGAAACGCATCGGCGAGTTCCCTCTTCTCATTGCGTTCGAGACTGAACTGCGCTCCAAGCCATCCACACGCGAACGCGCAGGCCACCCATGACCGAGAGCCACTCGAATCCCACAATACAGAATCGCGAGTATTCGTTGCTAAAGTATGGCCGATTCGCGTTGCCTATGCGCCTACGGAAGGCAATTCTGCAACGACGCCGCGCCACAGTGGCTGTCGCCCCCAGGCGACGAAGTGCGGGTTACGGAACGCGCGATCATAATGGCCGTAGGTCAGGGGCGCGCCGTCGAGCGTCGTCACGGAGCCACCGGCAGCTTCCAGGATCGCCTGTCCCGCTGCCGTATCCCACTCGCAGGTTTCGCCGAAGCGGGCATAAAGATCACCCTCGCCAGCAGCGATCAGGCAGAACTTCATCGACGATCCGATCGGCTTGGCATCATGCACATTGAGCAGCGCCAAAAGCCCCGAACTTGCCGCCCCAGCGCCTCGGCTGTTGAAAGCAACGAGAGCCTTCGGATCGGGCTTGCGCGTTGCGAGACGCTTGAAGCGCAGTGCCGCATAATCCAGATCGGCCGCGATGGGCAGATGAACTTCGTATGCGCCGTCGGCGCGTGTCACGAACAAGCGCTCGGACGGCGGCAGGTAGATCAAACCGAACTTGGTTCTGCCATCCTCGACGTAGCCGATATTGATCGAGAACTCAGGCTTGCGGCGGATGAACAGGCGCGTTCCGTCGAGCGCATCGACGAGAAAGAAACGCTTCGCGAAACCGCAAACTTTACCCGCAGCGATCTCTTCCTCCGCCACGACAGGCACATCGGGCGCGACACGTGCGAGCGCGGCGACAATTATGGCCTCAGCCTCTTGATCCGCAACGGTGACAGGCGTGCGATCGGCCTTCTGCTCGAAACTCACACCATTATTGAAGTGCGCCATCTCGAGGCGCCCGGCTTCTTGAACCGCGGGCAGCAATGCCGCGACGAGAGCGTCGTAGTCTTTGACGTCGATCGGCACCATCACGCGCTTCAAAACCTCAATTCGAATCGTTTTGCGCGAGGTATACTCGCGCCACCAATGCGATTATCGCACCGCGGCTCAAACCGTGGCGCGCAAGACTCATGTCTTCCATGAAAAACGGGGGGCAGTGACCCCATCGGCTACAATACTTGGCAACCGTTGTACGGCGCATGTATCAGAGCATAGGGCATTGTCGCAAGCGGCCTCGTTGTATTCGCGTCGTGCTGTCGCGCTTGAGCCACCGCAACGTAGCGACACAATGATCACGACAAAGGACTACTGATGGACCAGCGCGTTCCGCCGACCGATCTTGAACTTGCAGCGCTGATTTCAAGCAAAATCTGCCACGACATCATCAATCCGGTCGGTGCGATCGTGAACGGTTTGGAAATCCTCGACGAGGACGACGATCCGCAGGCGAAAAGCTATGCGATGAACGTGATCCGCAACGTCACAGAGCAGGCATCGGCCCGGCTCGAATTTGCGCGCTTCGCTTTCGGTGCCGCGGGTTCCGCGGGCAGCGTCATCGATCTGACGACAGCGGAGAAAATTTCTCGCGGGTTTGTCAGTATCACTCAGGGTAAACACAAGCTGACGTGGCGCGGCGCGCCTGGGCTTGTTCCCAAAGATAAAGTGAAGCTTCTTCTTAATCTCATCGCTTCGGCGGTCACGGCATTGCCGCGTGGCGGCGATATCGACGTGTCGATCGGCGGCTCGTTCGAGCAGCCAACATTTCTCATCCGCTGTAAGGGAACCGGCGCGCGGCCACCTCAGTACCTGACGGATTTCGTCGCGGGAAATCCATTGGCGCTCGATGCGATCACGATCCAGGCCTACTACACGTGGCGCATAGCGCCGACGGCCGGGATGAAGCTCGAAATCCTGAAGGACGGTGCCGACATTCTACTGGTCGCAAAGTCGGCAGGCTGAGAGCGGGCAAAGCTATTCAGCGCAGCGACTGGTTTCTGCCATACGTCTTAAGAGGCCCTTAACAGTTTCGGGGCATCTTTCGAAGTAATCGTTTGAGTTTCCGGTTGCCTTGCTGCCGGTCGGGCAGCGCCTCGCTTACGAGAAGCTCTTTATATGCTGCATTGCTTCGTCATCGACGACTCCGAAATCATCAGGAAGTACACCCGCCTCATTTTTGAAAGCCTCGGCTTCCGCGTCAGCGAGGCTGATAGCGCGATGGCCGCGATGGAACGGCTCAGATCGGAAAAGCCCGATTACATCTTGCTCGATTGGCGGATGCCCGACACCAACAGCATCGAGTTGCTTGAGAAGATCCGGGCGCTGCCGCGCGGCGATCATCCGTACATCATCTACATGGTGACGGAAAACGACACGTTCGAAATTCAGCGCGCGATTTCGCGCGGCGCGAATACGCATCTGCTGAAACCGTACAACCGACAAATCATCGAAATTAAGCTGCAAGAAATTCGCGCCGCAGCTTGATCAGCCACGGCGCGTGTTATCGGTCAGTGCTGACTGCGCAGCGGAAGGCAGCAATTACTGCGCAGCGTCGCCGTCTGTCGGCGATTCCGGCGTCGGATAGCCCTCGCCGCCACTCGTCTGCTTGATCGGTGCGACATCATCAGACTTATGCGTCGCATGCTTGGTCTCGGCGATAGACCCTGTTTCAACCGGCGATGTCGCCGACGCCTCTTTGTGTTCGGCGTGCTTCTTCATTTTGTTGTAAATCAGCGACTTGGGATCGGGCACGCTCTGAGCGGCGGCAGTCTTATGAGCCGGGGCTGCTTCGGCTTGGGCCGGAGTTGCTTCGGCCTGGGCTGGAGCTGCTTCGGTGTGTACGGCTGCTTCCTTCGCAGCTTTTTTCTTTGCGTGCTTTTCTTCCGATGCCGTTTCTTCGTTCTTCGCGGGGGCAGCGTCTTCTGCTGACGTTTTCTCAGCGCCAGGAAGCTTTGAGGCACCCCAGCAAACGGTGGCTTCGGCGGTGCAGGTGTGCTCGTCGAATACGATAAAGTTGAGGAACATCTCGCAAGAGACGCTCTTCTTCCCGGTGCGATAGTCCTTCACACCCTTCTCCGACATTTTGTCGGAGATCAGCTTGTCGAGAAGACTTTTGGCGTCGTTGGTCGGACCATCTTTGCCGTAGTCATTAACCGTGAAGCCGTAGCGCTTGCATTCCGCGTTCGCGGACGCGGCGGAGGCTACTGCAATGGTTGCGGCCAGGCCAAATGCGGCAATGATTTTGCCTGAGAAGCGCATAACGAAATTCTCCCTCAAAGCCCACCCCGGGATAAGGCTGCCTTTATATTGACAGCACAATGGCGCGATGAGGGCGAGTGGCGCATCTGCATCAGTTGACAGGATTCTGGCGTAAGCCTGCGAAAGCCACAGATATGCGAAAGGCCGCGGTCGCCGCGGCCCTTTCGTTCCATCCGGCAAAGCCAGGATTTAGTGCATATACGGAGAGTTACCGCCGTACAGGCTGCCAACGCCAGAGTCGAAGAAGAAGCTATTGTCGAACGGTCCTGCCGGCGACTGCTCGCGGAAATCGGGCGGTCCGGGCGGGGTGCTCTTCGGCTTGCGCGGCCCACCGTACGTGTTCACGGATTCCGACTTGTCGTAGGAATAGCCACCCTTCTTGCGACGGATCGAATAGTTGTCTTGCGGGTCGGCGAAGGCAGGCGCGACCAACCCGATGAGGCATACGCCCGCAATCAAGGCTGAAATCAATCTCGACATCATGGTTTGGCCTTTCCGCCGCCGTTCATGTGGTCAGCATATATACCTCAAAGTTACGAAGATTTAGCATTGCGCTGACTCAAGAAAAGGTTACGAGGCCTTATTTCGATCGCGTATGTCACTTCTCGAACACGCCTGCCCTGATACGCCGCGATGAACGCTGGCCAGGGACGTCCTGTCGCATGTGTTGTGATACGATTCCCGACGTGGGAGCCCATCCGGGTGCGAGGCTTATCGATGCGGTAAACGCACGGCTCGCCGATGTCCCACTTAGCTCGTGGAGACCTCACATGGAATATCTTCCCTTGCTCATCCAGCTCATCAGCGGTGCCGTTGGCGGCAACGTCGCGGGCAGCCTTATGAAAAATATCAGCCTTGGGACGCTCGGTAATTCCATTGCCGGGATTGTCGGCGGCGGCATCGGCGGACAGATACTCGAACAGGTCTTTCATACGGCGGTAGCAGGCGGGTCGCTCGATCCCGTCGCGATTGTCACGCAGATCCTCGGCGGCGGTGTGGGCGGCGGCGTCCTGATGGCAATTATTGGTGCAATCCGCGGAGCTATAGCGAAATAGATTGCTGAAAAAGCGCGACAGCTAAAAAGGCTCGCGAGATCGGTCGTCGTTGTATCGACTTACCCATCTCAAGCCGCATCCGCTCGGCGTATGCCATTTCCAGCGTCGCGGCGGTCGGCGACTTGTGGCTTCAACCGCTGCAGGCACGAATCTTTTTAGCGCCGCAACGAGAGGCCGCAGCGTGGGCTGGCTCAGCGTCGTCGAACGTCAGCCTGCGCGTTGCAGATCGACGGCTTTTGGTCCCTTGCCGCGTTTATCGGGTTCGGTCTCGAACGAAATCCGCATTCCCTCGTTGAGCTCGCCGATTCCCGATCGCTCGACAGCTGTGACGTGCACGAACACGTCATTGCCGCCAGCATCCGGCTTAATGAAACCGTAGCCTTTTTGGGAATTGTAGAACTTTACGGTACCTGTTTGGCGCATGCATCGTCTCCTGGCAGCCCGGCCGCCGAGTGAAGCAGTATAGCTTCGCATCGACAGCCGTGGCGGACTGCGGAGCCGGAATATTCCAAGCGCCTACCTACCGGATTGCGCCAACACGCACCCGGTCATGTCGAACGCGTAGGGAGCTCCCGTGCCGTGGCCCGCCTTAGCGTGCGGCAATTTATCCTGTAAATGCGCGCTGCTTGCAAGGCGAAATGCTGCAGAGCAACGACGTGATCGTTATTGAACGCTGGCTTGCAATTCGAAACGACTGCCGGGACCTTCCGCGAGTTGCTCTTCAAGCCATGGCAGCAGCGTCTCAAGCTCAGTCTTCAAGATGAACGGCGGATTGAGGACGAGCATGCCGGTTGCCGTCAAGCCGAGGCCGGGAAACGGCGTTGCGACCCAGAGCCTTACATCGAGATATTCCAGTCCAGGCTTGGACGTGGTGACAGCGACGAACCGATCGGCTGCGGCTTCATCCTTCAGCGGATACCAGATGAGATAGGTTCCCGTCGCGAAACGCGTCAATCCCTCGTCGATGGCGGTCGAGAGATCTGCAAACTCATTTCTGTCTTCAAACGCAGGATCGATGAGAACGACGCCGCGCCGCTCCTTGGGCGGGAGCAATGATTTCACCGCGTGCCGCGCGTCAATGTTCAGTACGCTCGTGGATTTCGCGCGGCGAAATTCCTGTTTGAGGCGCTGAAATTCCGGGCCGGCAAGTTCGTTGACGACGAGCACATCCTCTTCGCGCATCAGGTGTCGCGCGATCAGCGGGCTGCCGGGATAGTGTTTGAGATCGACGCCGTTCACGGCACGAACAGCATCGAGATAAGGCTCCAGAAGCTCGGCGACGTCCTTTGGCATCTCAGCGTCGAAGATACGGCCGATGCCGTCCTGCCATTCTGCAGTCTTCGCCGCTTCGATACCTTCGAGATCGTAGAGCCCAGCGCCCGCGTGCGTATCGATGACGCGAAACGGCTTCGGCTTCTGCTTCATGTACGTCACGACGCGCGCCAGGATGACGTGCTTCAAGACGTCAGCGAAATTTCCGGCGTGATAATCGTGATGATAATTCATGCTGAGGGATCGTTTCTGCGAAGGCTCACGCCTTCTGCTCCCATCGCCCGCTTTGCGACTGCTGCCAATAGGTAACGGCGCAACCTGCCGCCTTTGCCGCTTTCCATTGGGCACGCGCCAAGGCGACGGCGTCAGCATCGTGTCCGTCGAAGACGTAGACGAAGCGCTCCGCTCCGGCGAACTCGCGCGCCTCAGCACCGTCGACAAGAAAGCGGACGCCCGCGCCGTTGGGCGTCTCATCGGTCGTCGTCAGATAGACGGGCTGGTCCCCAGAATGCCCGATGCGCGCGGTGCCGTGCGGCATGAAACTGTCGTCGGCGTAGGTCCAAAGCATATGATCGAGGGCTTCCAGACGCTCTTCGCTGCCAGCTTGGACGACGGCACGCCAACCCCGCGCCAGAGTCTTCTCCAGAAGGCTCGGCAATACGCGCTCAAGCGGCTGATGTTCGAGGTGGTAGAAAAAAACGTCCATACGTCTCGGATGGCGCAGGCTTCGGCGAAAAGCAAGACGCTCTCGCTACCTCTTGACGTCGCCGCAAGGTACCCTATCTAACCCCGTCCGGAGCGGCGCCAGTTTTGATCGGCTGACGCCCGTGCGGGCGGTGAGCGTGGCGGCTGGAGACTATCTTGCTGCCGTTTGCTCCCGCCCGCTGCGACTTTCTCTCAAATCCCGCCGTTCGTCAGCGCAACGTTGCCAATCACTTTTTCGCGTACGGGTTCTCGCCTTTGCGAAGACTGAAGCGGATCGGCACGCCCGGCAGATCAAAGGTGTCGCGCAACGAGTTCGTCAGATACTTCACATAGGACTGCGGCAGCGCTTCGGCGCGCTGCGAGAAGGCAACGAACGTCGGCGGACGCGTCGATGGTTGCGTGACGTAGCGGATCTTGATGCGCTTGCCGTGCACGGCCGGCGGCGAATGGCGGCTCAAGGCTTCGTTGAGCCAGCGGTTCAGTTGCGGCGTCGATACGCGCCGGTTCCAGGTCGCGTAAACCTTGGAGATCGCCGTCATGAGCTGATCGAGGCCGCTTTCGGAGCGCGCAGAAATAGCGACGAACGGCACGTCGGGAACCTGCGCCAGACTTTCGGCGACGGTCTTTTTCAGCTCTCGCAGCGTCTTCTGCTTTTCTTCGACGAGGTCCCACTTGTTGACGGCGACGACGAGGGCGCGGCCCTCTTCCGTCACGCGATGGCCGATGGTGAGGTCCTGATGCTCGAAGGGACGTTCGGCGTCGATCAGAAGCACGACGACTTCGGCGAAGCGGATGGCGCGGACAGCATCGCTGGCGGAAAGTTTTTCGGCTGTCTCGGTAATCTTTGCCTTGCGACGAAGTCCGGCCGTATCGAATAGCCGGATCTTCTGGCCTTTCCATTCGAAGTCGGTCGAAACACTATCGCGCGTCAGGCCAGGCTCGGGTCCAGTGATCATGCGCTCTTCGCCGAGCAGCGCGTTGACGAGCGTCGACTTGCCGGCGTTGGGACGGCCGACAATCGCGACGCGGATCGGCTTCACAACAGCCGGCCGCTCCAGCGGTTTTTCTTCCTCGGCTTCTTCGCTCTTGCGCCGCTTCTTCGTCGTCGGCGCGGACTGCAATCCGAGCGCCGCCAGCATGTCTTCGGCGAGATCGCCGATGCCTTCGCCGTGCTCGGCCGAAATCGCGATCGGTGCGCCGAGGCCGAGTGAAAAAGCGTCAAGCACGCCGTCCGTGCCCTTGTTGCCCTCGGCCTTGTTGGCGACGAGGACGACGGGCTTGCCGGACTGCCGCGCGATGCGGGCAAATCCAGTGTCGGCGGCGGTGACGCCAGCGCGAGAGTCGATGACGAACAGTACGAGGTCGGCTTCGGAGATCGCCTGCTCCGATTGCTTGCGCATGCGGTCGGCGATGGAGCCGCGCTGCGCCTCCTCCAGACCGGCTGTGTCAACCAGGCGAACGTCAACGCCGAACAGATTGGCGATGCCTTCGCGGCGGTCGCGCGTCAGTCCCGGCAAGTCGGAGACGAGCGCGGCACGCGTCGCGGTCAGGCGGTTGAAGAGGGTCGACTTGCCGACGTTCGGACGGCCGACAATCGCGACAACGGGCATTTCAGGGGGCGACGACAAAAGAGAAACCGGGGCTGCAGGAACAAGAATAAACGCCGCGCGGGAGGGCCGCGGCGATGCGAACTGCCGTCCTAGCCCAATTCTCAGTTGAGGGCGATGAGTTTTGCTGAGTCGGTCAAAACGTACATGTGGCCCTGGGCGACGACCGGCGGAATATAAACCTTATCGCCGAGTTGCATCGAACCCCCAACCTTGCCGGTCATCGGATCGACGCTAACCACCTCGCCCGTGCTCGACACCAGGAAGAGGGTGTTGGCGGCCAGGATGGGACCAGCATAGTTTTTTGCAGCCGGAAGCTGAGTGAGCCAGCGCGTCTTGCCGTCGGACTTCTGCAGCGCCATCAGGCGACCGCCAGTATCGACGACGTACACGGTGTCTCCTGCCACGCACGGCGGCTCGGAGCCGGGAATGCTCAACGACCAGACCCGATCACCAGATTTCGCCTGCGTCGCGACCATGCGGCCGGCATGGCCGATTGCATAGACGACGCCGTCGTCGATGGCGGGACGCGCGACATCGCTCATCGAGGCAATTTGCGAGGTCTGGCGCGTGCGAGCCAGATTTTCCGTCCAGACCGTCGAACCGTCTGACAGTTTGAATGCCATGATGTCGCCGGACGGATAGGGAACCACGACCACATCGCCGTTCACCGCCGGGCTTGTCGAAGTCATAAGGCTGGCGCTCTGCGGCAAGCCGCGCGCAGCCCAAAGCTCTGTGCCGTCGATACCGCTCAGGCAATAAAAGCGGCCGTCGATGGTGATGATGTAAAGCCGGTCACCAGCGGCAGTCGGCGCTGCGCGCACCGGCACGTCGAGATCTTTCGTCCAGATCGCCTTGCCGGTTGCGGGATCGAGGGCTGCAACAGCGCCATACCCGTTGGCGACGTAAAGGCGGCCGTTATCTGCAGCGAGACCGCCGCCATAACCACCGAGGCCGACGGTGGTTTCGGGCTTGGTCGAGACGGAGAATACTTTGCTGCCCGTCAGTGTGAAGGCCGTGACGTTGGCGGCGGCGTCGAGGGTATAGATGCGATCTCCGAAGACAATCGGGCTCGCGGTGACGCGACCGGTCTTCGATGATCCCTCGCCCGCGCTGGCGCTCCAGAGCTGATGCAGCGGGCCTGTCAGGGCCAAATTGCCGGGAGCGTTGTTGGCGTCGCCGCCGGGCTGAGACCAGGATTGGTTCACCCGCGGTGACGGCAGCGAGATCGGCTTGTTGGCATCCGCCAGATTGGTGCCAATGCTCTCGGTCGTCTCAACGATCGGGATACGGCGGCCGGGGAGCGGCGTCTGCTTCGTCTTGAACGGATTGAGATCGCTCATCTTAGGGAGCGTCGGCCCGTCGCTGGCGCAGCCGGCGAGCAAAGCGGCGGCAGCGACCGCCAAAAGCGACGCGGCGCCGAAACGCATTTGCCTTCCCCCTGATCTCAACCCCAATCTCCCCTCATACCGCTTTGCGGTTTATTTCTTGTCGGTTCCCGCAGCCTCTCCCGTCTTAGGCTGCGCCTCCGTCGTCGTGGCGGCCGGTGCTGGCGTTGCCGGTACTGCAGTTGCAGGAGCCGAAGATCCTGCAGCCGGAGTGGCCGCTGCCGCGGGTGCCGGGCTTTTTGCTGCGACCTCAGCCGCCGCTATCTCTCCCATGATGATCTTAACGCGCTCCTGAAGGTCAGGAGATGCATTCGGATCGATCAGTAGAGGCTCCAGATACTTGCGTGCCTCGTCGTATTTCTTGGCCTTGTAAGCGGCAATTCCAAGGAATTCGCGCGCCGTATTGGCGAAGGGTTCGCCATCGCCCATGAGAGGTGTCAGGCGATTCTGGATCTCCGTATAGTCGGCATCGGCCATCCGTAGTGATGCCGCCTGCAGTTCTGCAAAGCTTTTCAACAGCCGATCCGCACCCGGTTGTTTTGCGAGCGCGTCATAAGTTGCAACAGCGTCTGCGGTTTTGCCTTCTTTCACCTCGGCGCCGGCCAAACGCAATTTTGCGAGCGAGGCATATCCGGCCGGACCGCCGTCAGCGATCGCCTGGAAAGCCTTATCGGCCTCGTCTTTCTTTTTATCGTCAGTCAGCGTCTCGGCGGCGGCGAACTTGGCGCCTGCGGCCTCTTCCGTCGCAACACGGCGCGTTTGCCAATACTGATAGCCCCCAACGCCAATCACGATCAGCGCTGCAGCGCCCAGGATCAGGCCGCTGTAACGCTTCCAAATTTTCTCCATCTGCTCGCGGCGAATTTCTTCTTTGATTTCGCGAAACAGACTGTCGTCGTTCTCGGCCATTAAAGTCATTAACCTCATTCAGTCCGAAACTCGGAACGCGGGGGTTCCCCACGGCCACGCCGGTTCCGGGGCATAGATAACCGAGCAAGCGCCCTGGGCAAGCCCTGACCGCAAGTTTCCTGAGCGTTTCGCGCCGCAATTCTCGCCTGAATTCGGGCCCGAAAACGCTAAGTGCTCGTCGTCTTCGGCTTTTTCGTGGCTCGCACCGGCCGGACCGACGCCTCCATTTCGGGGGATTTCAGGGCGTAGGTGTGCTCGGGGGCCGGAAATGTGCGGGCGCGAACCTCGTCGGCGTAGGATGCAATGGCGCGGTCGATCGCGGAGGCTATGGCCCCGAACTTCTTCACGAACTTCGGCACGTTTGGCGACAATCCGAGCATATCTTCCATGACAAGGATCTG